>CAZDQD010000114.1:0-68733 GCA_964507425.1 uncultured Vicinamibacteraceae bacterium | reverse complement strand
TGACATTGTCGAAGTCGGATTTGAAACAAAATCAGGCGACGCCGTTAAAACCGGTCAAATCGTCGGATGGGTAGAAGGCTTTAAGGCCGTGACGGATATTTTTTCTCCCATCTCTGGAAACTTTGAAGGCTGCAATCCGAAATTAGACGAGGATATTACGGTCCTGACGAAAAAGCCCTATCTCGCCGGCTGGTTGTTTGAAATCCATGGCACTCCGGGAAACGATTGCCTTGATGTCAAAGGCTACGTCAACATACTCGATACAACCATCGATAAAATGTTGGGGCAACGTCATGACTAAACAGGCACGCTACATTATGGTCGGTGGCTTCCTCGGTGCCGGCAAGACTACTGCGGTAGACAAATTCGCCCAATATCTTTCTGAATCCGGCAAACGCGTGGGGCTAATCTGCAACGATCAAAGTAGCGGACTCGTTGACACAACGATACTCAAGTCAAAGGGATTTCCTGTCGAAGAAATAACCGGTGGTTGTTTTTGCTGCCGCTTCAACTCTCTTCTCGAGGCCACTCACGCCTTAACGCGTGACACTGCGCCTGATTTCTTTTTAGCGGAACCAGTCGGAAGCTGCACGGATTTAATAGCGACAGTGTCATATCCGTTACGTCGTATTTATGGCGATCAATTTTCTGTGGCACCACTTAGCGTGTTGGTTGATCCGATTCGAGCAGCAAGGATTCTCGGGCTAACCGAAGGAACCAACTTTTCCGACAAAGTCACTTACGTGTACCGCAAACAGCTCGAGGAAGCCGATATCATCGTCGTGAACAAAACCGACGCCCATCCGAACGATTTTATTCAACGGATTGTTAGTGCGGTTAACATCAATTTTCCTCAAGCCCAGACGTTGGTTTGCTCCGCCAAGCACGGGACCGGCCTTGACTCGTGGTTCACGGCGACCCTTTCCGGAAAGGAGCCCGTATCACAGCCACTAGAAATAAACTACGACACCTACGCCGAAGGTGAAGCAGAACTTGGTTGGCTAAACTGCACCCTGCGCTTGGAATCAGATAAGGTCTTTGATGGAAACCGGCTACTAGTCGAGCTGGCAGATACCATTCGTAACCACATACGGGAAAATGGAGGGGAAATCGCCCATCTGAAGACCACGCTGGACCCAAACGACGGAACAGGTACTCTGTCTGTCGTTAGCTTGGTTACCACCGAAGGAGACTGTGACTTGCGGGAATCTCTACTCGACCAAGTGGACGGCGGAGAGCTCATTGTTAACCTGCGAGCTGAAGCCGACCCGAGCACACTTGAATCGATTATAAGAACTTCTATCGGGACACTCCATCCCGTAAGAGTGACGCTTGAGCACCTCGAGCAATTCAGGCCAGCACGACCGGTGCCAACATACAGGATGGAAGAGTGAAGATTCTCTACTGCAATTGCACCTACGCCAAAGTAGTTCCCAAAGACGTAAAACAGACGGTATTGAGAAAACTCAGTGATTCCGGTCTGGCATTTGATGCGGTTGCCGACTTGTGTGACATGTCAGCCAGAAACGACCCCGGTCTCAAGAAAGTCACGAATGACGGCTGTACGACAATCGTGGCCTGCTATCCAAGGGCTGTAAAATGGCTTTTTCATGCTGCCGGCACCCCACTTCCGGATAAGGGTATTACAATCCTCAATATGCGCGAGGACTCCGCCGCTGACATCGTTAAGGAAATTGTAAAGTGAGCCGCACTGAAGGCAAAAATCTTCGAGTTGTTCTCTATGAAGGGCCCGGGAGTACTCCTCTCGATGACGAGTCCCGCTATGAAACGCTGTCTTCACTTCTCAATAACGGCTTTGAAGTGAGCCGGCCGATCGAAGGACAACAGGTAGCTCCTCATGACGAATCCGCGCTTCTCGTCCTTGGATTGCTAGACGACATACCAGAATCTTTGAATAACGAGGACGTGCATTTTAGAAATCTTGACCAGGTTGATGCGCTTGACGCCGCCAGAGAAATTCGTGAAAAGACTGGTTCTCGAAAGCTCGAAGCATGGAAGCCATGGTTCCCCGTGATCGATTTCGACCGATGCACTAACTGTATGCAGTGCCTTACATTTTGTCTGTTCGATGTGTATGGCGTGGACGACAAACAAACAATAACCGTTCAAAATCAGGACAACTGTAAAACAGATTGCCCAGCATGCTCGCGTGTTTGCCCGGAGGTTGCGATTCTATTTCCGAAATATGGAAAAGGACCAATTAATGGGGATGTCGTCCGAAGTGAGGACATCCAGCGGGAAGCAATGAAGGTGGATATCACAACGCTACTTGGGGGAGACCTGTACGGTTCACTTCGAACACGGCAACGAGAGGCCAGGAAACGATTTTCCACTGAACGCGACGAGTCAAAGGCCCTCCTTGAACGTAAGCGCTGTTTAGGAAAATTAAAAGCCGCACTCGATATACCTGAAGAGGTCTTGATGACTCTTCCATCAGCAGAAGACATTGAAGATCGAGCAGCCAGAGCCAAAGAAAAACTTGCACAACGGCAAGCTCGGTCAAAGACCGTCCAAGACTCAAAACCGGCACCGTCTGAATCTGACTGGGGCATTTGAGGATATTGCACGTATGCTAAAAGCATCGGCCCAACTTGGGTACAGAACGTTTCGTTCAACTGACGCACGGCTTCTCTGGAAGTTTGCCTACAACTTTGGTTACAAGGGAATTCGGTCCGTTCAACGTTTCAAGAAACGACTCAAAAGTGGAATAACATTTCCACCGTTCCTTTATATATCGATAACAAACAGTTGCAATCTTCGCTGCCAAGGTTGTTGGGTTGATGTCGACAAACCACAACACCTTATAAGTTTTGAAGACTTGGACAAGTTAATCAGCAACGCGAAACAACACGGAAACAGTTTTTTTGGAATCTTAGGCGGTGAGCCATTTATGCACCCAGAACTTTTCCGGGTTCTCCGTGCGCACCCAGATTGTTATTTTCAAATTTTTACAAATGGCCATCCCATAACAGACGACGTAGCCCGTCAATTACGTGAAGTCGGTAACGCGACACCGCTAATAAGCGTTGAAGGCACCTCCTCAATTAGCGACACGCGTCGGGGACGAAGTGGCGTGCTGAACCGAACCCTTGAAGGTATTCGTGCAAGCGTTCGACAGGGTTTAATCACCGGAGTCGCCACAAGCGTCTGCCAAAGCAACATAGACGACCTCGTTCAGGAAGCGTGGATAGACAAACTGATTAATATGGGGGTGCATTACTGTTGGTACCACACGTACAGGGTTGTTGGACCCGTGCCAAACCCACAGTTAGCCCTAGAACCGGCACAAGTATTGGCCGTTCGGCGGTTCGTCATGGATATGCGTAACCGGAAACCCCTTGGACTAATTGACGCGTACTGGGACGACAAAGGCGAGGCGCTCTGTCCAGCAGCAACAGGCATCAGTCACCATATCAGCCCATTTGGCGACGTTGAACCATGCCCGGTAATTCAGTTTGCAAATGAGAAAATACAGGATAATGACGGCGACCTGTACAAGACGATGACGGAATCAGCATTACTTAAGGATTTTCGACGGACAGCAGCTAACGCGACGCAGGGCTGCATCGTTCTCGAAAAGCCCGACTTACTCAGGCAGATCGTTGAGCGAAATGGTGCCAAAGACACCACAATTCGTGAAACCGCGACAATGGAACTTTCTGGACTCCGCTCTCGACCGAGCCAGTACAATCCAGGGAACGAAATTCCTGAAGAAAATTGGGTCTACCGATTTGCCAAAAAACATTGGTTTTTTGGTTTTGGTGCGTATTCATGACAAAATCTTCGACCGTAATGAGTTCAAACCAGGTGGAAGAGCGCACAAATGAACCCATTCTGCTTCGGCTACCCGCTCAGGTGCCGAGACAAACCTATCGCCAAGCCCAGTCGAACATCCCTGACGACAAAGGTGTCCGGGCTCAGCTAAAACGCAGCGTTGAAAGCTACGTGAAAAGAGTTGGCGCTATCCCGCCCCTCACTAAAGATGAACTTGCCGAACATACGCGCGCTGTACTTGAACAAACCAGCACAAATCCTATTTACGGCGATTACACTTCCATACTTGTTAGTAACGCTAGCTGGCAAGAATCCCTAGCACAGATTCCGTATAATCGCCGACTTCTACTCATTCCAAAATGTCTGAGGGTGGAAGAACACTGTCCAGCTCCCTTCGATGAATTCGGCCTGTTGTGCAAAGAATGCGGCCTTTGTTCGATACAAGACCTAACTGTCGAGGCGGAGCGCTTGGGTTACGCGGTGCTAGTTGCCGAGGGATCAGCCATCGTACGCTCAATGATCGAAACAGGAAAAATAGAGGCAATCGTTGGCGTCAGTTGCATGAACGTGCTTGAAAAATGTTTTCCACATATGGAAGCGGCCGCCATTCCTGGTGTCGCCATCCCGCTTCTCCAAGACGACTGTGTCAATACGACAGTAGACCTCGATTGGGTGTGGGACTTAATTCACCTAACTTCTGAAGATAAAACGTATCGACTTGATCTTGATGCCCTCAAGACAGAGGTGAAAGGCTGGTTCGACAAAGATTCCCTTGACGACATTATGGGACCAGCTGAGGACGAAACCGCCAAAATCGCGAGGACTTGGATGATGAAAGGTGGTAACCGTTGGCGCCCATACCTCACCACCTCTACCTATATGGCGCTCACGGCTGACCAGCAAGAAGCGGAGCCAACATTCACGACGGACTTAAAGAAGGCGGCAGTCGCAATCGAGTGCTTCCATAAAGCGTCACTTATTCACGACGATATTGAGGATGGAGATGAACAACGCTATGGAAGTCTCGCGCTACACGCCGAAGTCGGAACCCCCGTGGCGCTTAACATTGGAGATTTCCTAGTAGGAGAAGGCTATAGGTTGCTTGCCGAACTTGGAAAAGTGGACATGCTTTCCGTTGCGGCACAGGGACACGCAACGCTTAGCCGAGGGCAGGGACGCGAGCTACTTTGGACCCGTGCACCGGAACCATTACCCTCGACAGAAGTCTTAACAATATTTCGCCAAAAGACCGCCGCTGCTTTTGAAGTTGCGTTACGCCTAGGAGCGATTCTCGGCAACGCAAATGCTGCAACTCATGACGTCCTCTGTAAATATAGCGAGTCACTAGGTATTGCGTACCAGATCAAGGACGACCTCGAGGACTATACTGGAGACGGAGATTCGAGCGACTTAAATCAGGCTCGCTTATCACTGATATTAGCTATTGCACACAAACGTGCTCAGGGAAAAGAAAAAGACCTAATTGCTGCGGTAATTGCGGCTGATGGTAGTCCATCTCTTTTTGAAGCCCGCCGTGTCATTTCAGAATGCAAGGTAGTGGAAAAAACAGAAGACCTGCTGGAAGCCTACAAAGAAGACGCTATTAGATCGCTACGTTTCCTGTCGAGTCCCACTCTCAAAGGATTGATGCGTCGCATCGTCGGCAAGATCTTCGGCGAAAAACTCATAGAGGGTTACTGTAGTGAGTTTGAGACTCGAAATGCTGCAAGTCGCGCGACTGGCACCGAATCTTCTTCAGGAAGCTACTGACCCTGTCGCCGGATATATTTTTTCCCAGTTTAACGATGACGGTGGGGCGAAGGACCGATCTGGACAGAGCGACCTTTACTATACTGTCTTTGCACTAGAAGGCCTGGTCGCTCTACAGCGAGAGTTCCCAACCCAGACGCAGTCGTTCCTCGAAGAATTTGAGGATGGAGCGGAGCTAGACTTAGTACACTTGTGCTGCCTTGCTCGATGCTGGGCAACCCTAAAAATAAAGGCCCCACATGGGTTAGCCCACAGAATTCAAAACCTTTGGAACCATGACAGCGTCTATCACAGTTTCCTCGCTTGGGGAGCGTTACAAGATTTGGGTCACAAACCAAAACCATTTTCCCTGACGAACGAAATACTTGCGGAAACCACACCGACAACAGCGGCAACAGTGACTCTTCTGCGCCAAATGCAATTACAAGTTCCAAACTGTTTTGTGGAATGGCTCTTAGCACGTGCACATCCCGAAGGCGGTTTCTCCGCTACTAAGGAAGCTCCTATGCCGGACCTTCTATCAACCGCTACGGCACTGCACGCATTATCTGGAGAACACGTACCAATCGCGCACCTGAAAAACAAAACGTTAGATTTTCTTGACAGTCTCTGGACAGGAAAAGCGTTTTGTGGAACTTGGGCCGATGATGAGCCTGATTGTGAATACACCTACTACGCGCTGCTCGCAATGGGACATCTTAGCCTTGCGTGAACTGCTTCTTGCCAATCGAACCCCCGATGGGCATTGGGAAGGAGAACTTTCCTCCAGCGCCCTGTCGACCGCAACGGCAATTTCTACGTTGACGCTTGCCGGTGGGTACGACACGCTCGTACGCAACGGTTTGCGATGGCTGAACGAGCATCAAAACGGGGACGGTGGTTTCGGCGATGCTGATGGATGCCCCAGTAATATCAGTACAACCACACTTGCATGGGCAACTCTTTCAATGCACGAATCCATTTCTGCTCAACAGGCAGAAGCTTGGCTAAAGTCACAGGTCGGAGAACTTTCCAGTGAATCTCTAGCCAAGGCAATCGGAAAAGTCTATGGTGCAGACCAAACCTTCTCCGTGCCGATACTGACACACTGTGCTCTGGCGGGGAGATTCAGGTGGGAGAAGATTCCCGCACTGCCTTTTGAAATTGCCTCACTACCTCACTCATGGTTTAGCTCACTTGGACTACCAGTTGTAAGCTACGCATTACCAGCACTGATAGCAATCGGGCAGGCCCAGCACTATCATCACCCGACCAAGAACCTGCTACACCGACATCTAAGAAATGCGGTGACCGGAAGAACACTTCGATTATTAGAATCCATCCAACCGACGTCGGGTGGCTTCCTTGAAGCCACTCCTTTGACGAGTTTTGTAACAATGAATCTTATCGGTATGGGCCTCCACAACCATCCTGTAACACAACGGGGGCTCGACTTCCTGGTCAACTCCGTTCGGAAGGATGGGAGTTGGCCAATCGATACCAACCTCGCAACGTGGGTAACCACACTTTCAATTAATGCTCTTGGTAGAGAAGCATTCACCGATGCGGAACGCTGTCATCTAAAACGATGGCTCTTAGACCAGCAATTCAAAACAATCCATCCATATACCAAATCCGCACCTGGTGGTTGGGCATGGACCGATTGCCCCGGTGGCGTACCAGACGGAGACGATACGGCCGGCGCACTCCTCGCACTTGCAGTCCTTGGAGACGACTCGGAAATCACCCAAGCTGCCAAAGCTGGGACCAAGTGGTTACTCGACCTTCAAAACAAAGACGGCGGCATACCAACCTTCTGTCGAGGCTGGGGAAAGCTTCCCTTTGATCGAAGTAGTCCGGACCTGACAGCCCACGCGTTAAGAGCCTGGCAAACTTGGAACAGACTAGACCCACGAATTGACCGTGCGATAGAACGAGCCGTAGCGTATCTTGTCCATGCTCAACAACCGGATGGTTCTTGGATCCCACTTTGGTTCGGCAATCCATGGACCGAGGACCAGAACAATCCAATCTACGGCACTTCGTTGGTGCTCAGATGCGGCTCACTGTTACCGGAAAAAAATAGAAATAGGGCCAAAGCTTTCTTATATACGAACCAAAGGTCAGACGGAAGCTTCGGAACAGTGGAAGAAACAGCTCTTGCTGTCACAGCGCTCGATGATGAAATGGGAATGCAATGGCTTAAGACGCACGACAATCTTAAGGCCTCCCCAATCGGCCTATATTTTGCGAAGTTGTGGTACTCAGAAAAGCTCTATCCTTTAATCTTCTCTGTCGCGGCCCTTAAATGATTTATCTTGACAACAACGCAACGACACGACTTGACCCTAAAGTCTTTGAGGCGATGCATCCGTTTCTGACCGAGAGCTACGGTAATCCAGCAAGCCGACATCATAGCCTTGGGTGTGACGCCGCGCGCGCTATCGAGTTGGCACGCGAGCAGGTTAGCTCCGTCATCGGTGCGGACCCGCGTGAGATCGTATGGACTAGCGGTGCGACAGAATCAGACAATCTCGCGCTGCAAGGGATTGCCCAATCTTCGGCATACAGTAAAAGACACCTCGTCACTGTTGTGACGGAACACCGCGCTGTTCTGGATCCTTGTGAGTTTCTCGATAAACGTGGTTTTGACGTCACTTATCTCGGGGTAGGTTCTGATGGCCGCGTTGACTTAAAACATCTACGAAAAGCGATTACCAATCAAACTCTGATGGTCTCCGTCATGCATGCCAATAACGAGACAGGGGTTCTCCAACCTATTGCTGAAATAGGCGAAATCTGTAAACAACGAGCAGTGCTGTTTCATACTGATGCAACACAATCTTTCAGCAAGGAGCCGATCGACGTAAACGACATGGGTATTGATCTTCTCAGCGCTAGTGGGCATAAGCTCCACGGGCCAAAAGGAATCGGTTTCTTGTACATTCGAAGACGAGATCCCCATGTTCGATGTGAGGCATTGATACACGGCGGTGGGCATGAACAAGGCAGGAGATCGGGAACGTTAAACGTACCAGGAATCGTCGGGATGGGCTCGGCCTCGACGTTTTCGTCGCAAATCGATATTCGTGCGCTGCGCGATCTGTTGGAAAATGATATTTGTTCAAGACTCAGCGGAGTGTCTATTAACGGCCATCGCGAAAAACGACTGGAAAACACTACCAACTTGAGTTTCAGTGGAGTGGATGGAGACATTTTGATGAAGCGGATGCCCGACGTAGCTGTGTCGTCGAGCTCGGCCTGCACGAGTGCCCTACTTCAGCCCAGCTATGTACTAGGGGCAATGGGCTGCTCTGAAGATCGTGCGAGGAGTAGCGTGCGTTTTTCACTTGGCCGATTCAACACCGCCGAAGAAATTACAACAGCTTCGGCTCGTGTAGTGGAGACAGTACAGGCCATCCGTGCAGAGGAGCAAAGCTTATGAACTCTGTCGACTTTAAAATGTCGACTCGACTGGTGTTTGGTCCCGGCACACTCGACCAAATCGGCGACCTTGCAAGTGAATTGCAATTCCGCCGGACGCTGCTCGTCGCTGATCAAGGCATTGGGAAGGTGGGGCTAACCGAAAGAGCAAAACAGCTACTCGCCGCTGCCGGCATTGAGGTTTTCAGCTTTGAGCAGTTTTCGATTAATCCCGATTCAGCCATGGTAACCCGTGGAGTAGACTTTGCCGCAACGACCAACTGCGACTCTATTATCGGGTTGGGTGGAGGTAGCTCGCTGGACTGCGCCAAAGGAATAAATCTAATTCTGACTAACGGAGGACATATCAGCGACTATCGCGGTTACGGGCACTCAAAGAAACCACTACTACCCATGATTGGGATACCGACAACTGCGGGGACAGGCTCAGAAGCACAGAGTTACGCCGTTATTGCGGATACAAACACTGGCCTTAAAATGGCCTGTGGAGACGAACAATTGGCCTTTGCGATAGCACTACTAGATCCTGAGTTGACACTGTCACAACCTACCAACGTCACGGCAGCTGCCGGGTTTGACGCAATCGCCCACGCCGTAGAAACATCCGTTACAACACGCCGCAATGAAGTGTCCTCTCTTTTTTCAAAAGAAGCCTTCAATCTCTTGAACCACAATTATGAAAAAGTCCTGAGTAACCCAAGTGATGTTTCAGCCAGGAGCGCAATGCACCTCGGAGCTTTCTACGCTGGACTCGCTATTGAGCAGTCGATGTTGGGCGCCGCCCACGCATGTGCAAATCCATTGACAGCTCAATACCGACTAACTCACGGCGTCGCTCTTGCAATTTTACTTCCACACATCGTTCGCTGGAACGCCGTATCCAACGGCGAACTGTATCGCGATCTGGTAGCTCCGACTCGAAACAGCTATTTTTCTGGCTCGGCCGCGGAACATTTAGCGAAACGCCTTGTAGAAATGGGGAAAGCAGGTGGATTTCCAGCCGACCTCAGAACAGCTGGCGTACAACAAAATGACCTTGAAAGTCTTGCTGAGGCTGCCGGGCAACAATGGACCGGAACTTTTAACCCAAGACCGTTTAGTGCGCGAGAAGCGTTGGAGGTATATCAATGCGCGTTTTGAAGCAGACTTGTCAAACATCTCGAATTGTTCACTTGTTCATTTGCCATGTTGTCGGTTTCATGCTCACAACAACAAATGTGCTCGGACAAACGAGTTCGCCTTCCAGTAAATGGACACAATTTCGTGGAACACCAAACCTAGGTGGCATTTCAGACTCATCTATACCGCCAAACCCGAAGCTCTTGTGGTCGTTGGAATTGGGCGAATCCATTGATTCTTCTGCTGCAATTGTTGACGGTACAGTTTACGTAGGAACGTACGCCGGCGAGGTAGTCGCCCTTGACCTTACCACCGGAGCTATTAAATGGCGCTACCAAGCAAGTGACCGAATGGGTATCGGCGAATCTTCACCAGCGGTCGGCCACGGGCTTGTCTTTGTCGGGGATCTCGCAGGCGTCGTTCATGCAATCGACGCAGACCAAGGAACAAAAGTATGGAGCTTTGCTACGCAGGGAGAAATCAAATCATCTCCTGTACTAGCTGAAGGCCGCGTCTTGGTCGGCTCCTACGATGGATTTCTCTATGGCTTAACAGCCCAAAGTGGCGAATTGGAATGGCAGCTTGAAACCGACAACTATGTCCACGCAACACCAGCGATTTTCAACGGTATTGCCTATTTTGGTGGATGCGATGAAACCTTTCATGGCGTTCGCATCGTAGACGGCGTAGAGGTCGTAAGCGTATCGGCTGGTGCTTACACAGCGGCTTCACCTGTTATCAGCAATGGCCATGCTTACTTTGGAACGTTTGACAATGAGGTCGTCGGACTGGATCTTGATACACACGATATCCTTTGGCGCTATGAACATCCTGAACGGCACTTCCCGTTCTACTCGTCGGCGCTGAATGTCGATGGGAAAGTCATCATTGGCGGGCGTGACCGTATGGTGCACGCCATTGATGACAAGACAGGAGAAGGACTCTGGACATTTATGACGCGGGCTCGGGTTGATTCGTCTCCGGCCACAGCCGACGGTCGCGTGTATATAGGTTCTGGAGATGGCCGCTTTTACATCCTTGACCTTGAAAATGGAGAGAAAATATGGGAGTTCGACACGGGAGCACCCCTCTCGGCATCTCCAGCCATCGCAGACGGCAAAGTAGTAATTGGTTCTCAAGACGGGGTGCTGTACTGTTTCGGTTGATTTAAAGTTAAATAAATTGTCACTCAAGAGAACTCGAGTTCAAAAAAACTTACCGGCAAACGACCGACGCACATTGGGGATCTAAAAATATCGGTGAGAGGTATAGTGGTTATTGATGTCAAGTAACACACGCGAAGAAATCGACGTCGCCTCCGACACTGAAGTCGGGAGCTACTTCGTCGCGAACTATCCACCGTTCTCTGTGTGGACAGAAAGCGCTGTTGACGGTCTTGCCCGTCCGGCTCTAGGAAAAACTCCAGCGGACATCCCGCTTGGCCTCTACTTGCACATCCCATTTTGCAGGAAGAGATGCCATTTCTGTTACTTCCGTGTTTATACGGACAAGAATGCCAGTGAAGTCCAGTCATATCTGGACACCTTGGCACGGGAGTGGGAGCTATACGGTGAAGAACCCGCGATCGCCGGCCGCCCCCTCGATTTTATTTACTTTGGCGGCGGCACACCGTCGTTTCTTTCTGTTCGCCAACTAAAAGGACTCGTCGACCGGCTCTCTGCAGTTCGGTCCTGGTCCACTGCAAGTGAAATTACTTTTGAATGCGAACCAGGAACACTCACGGAACCCAAACTTGCTGCAATTCGTGAAATGGGTGTAACTCGACTGAGTTTAGGTATTGAACACTTCGACGACCAGGTACTCGAAATAAACGGCAGAGCCCATAGGTCAGCAGAAATATTTCGAGCCTACGACTTCGCACGTTCCATCAATTTTCCACAAATTAATATCGACCTCATTGCCGGAATGTTGGGTGAAACCGAAAATAAGTGGCAAGACGCAGTGCAGAAAACGCTTGAACTCAGTCCAGACAGCGTCACTATTTACCAAATGGAATTACCCTTCAATACCACCATCAGCGGTGATCTTCTTAAGGGCACGGGGCAATTCGGTCAGGCGGTCGCGCCATGGGCAACCAAACGACGATGGGTAGACGATGCGTTTACCCTTCTTGAAAAGGCTGGATATACCGTGGGTAGTGCGTACACAGCGGTGAAAGACCCGACAAGAACTACTTTTGTCTATCGCGATCGTTTGTGGCAAGGCGCGGACCTTGCGGGGCTAGGTGTTGCATCTTTTGGTCACATTAATGGCGTGCATATGCAAAACCTGGATTCCTGGAAACCCTATGCAGAGGCAATACAAAACGGCCAGATCCCTCTAAATCGCGCCTACCAGCCTACAGATGAAGAACGGATGATTCGTGAGCTCGTCCTCCAACTTAAGTTGGGCTCGATTCGGCCGTCCTACTTTCAGAACAAATATCAGATAGATATCAGATCAAGGTTCGCGCCACCTTTTGAATCGCTTCGACAAGATGGCTACATCGATGAACTATCAACCGATACCGTCAGACTGTCGCGCGATGGTCTATTACGTGTCGACAGTCTGTTACCTCGTTTTTTTCTTCCGGCGCACACTGACATTCGATATACATAGACTAACTTAAACGTAGCTTTACCAATATGGCCAAGAGTAAGCAGAAAAAAACAGGACCACTCAACCCTTTGTACCCATTAGACCTCGTCTACCGAAGGGCCGGCGTCATCACACCAAATGTGTCGGTCGTCGCGCCTGAAGATATTCCTTTGCCGTACAGGTCGCTACTCGTCCACGACAGTGATATGACATTAACTCTCGAACGTCACTTTGGAGGTCGGGTTACTTTACGGCCGCTCTCAACATTCACGAATGGCACATCGTATTTTAGGCGCGTCTTATTGGTTCAAGAATACTCAGGCCAGCCAGTAGAGATGGGAGCGATACGTATGAAATTGGAGGCGTTCGGAACCACGCTCCGACGCAAAATTCTTCGAAACGAAGTCCCGCTCGGCCGTATCCTCAGAGATGGAAAATTCGATTACGTCAGTCGTGTAAAAGCGTTTCTAGCTATAGAGCCGAATCCAGAAATGATGGGTGTCTTTTGGATGCGTGAGCCACGACTGCTCTATGGTCGCCGGACGGAACTGATTCGGAAGAACACCAAGATCGGTGACATCGTTGAGGTGCTTCCACTCGTTATTCGCTAACGGAAAGGTACGATGACACACTCACATCAATACGACTGCGCCGTTATCGGCGGTGGGCCTGCCGGCGCCACCGCCGCCACTGTGCTTGCAATGCACGGACGCCGCGTAGCGATTATTGAACGTGACGAGTTCCCCCGATATCACGTCGGCGAATCGTTAATGCCCTATACGTGGTTTACCTTTGAGCGTTTAGGAGTTCTTGACTGGTTTGACAGCAACGCGTGCCCTCAGAAGCACAGTGTGCAATTCGTCTCTACATCTGGAAAAGTGTCCCAGCCCTTTTATTTTTTCGAAACAATCAAACATGACTGCGCTACGACATGGCAAGTCAGAAGAAGCGATTTCGACCGTATGCTACTTGATAACGCACGAGCCAAAGGCGCTGACGTCTATCAAGGTGTCACAGTCCGTGAACCAATTGTTGACGGCTCTCGACTTGTTGGAGTGCGCGGTATTGCCTCTGGTGGCAGCAACACGACATTTCACGCTAATGCTGTCATTGACGCCACTGGTCGAGACACGTTTCTTGCATCTAAACTCGGTTGGAAACGGCGAGACGCCGACCTTAACAAAATTGCGATATTCACATACTACAAGGGAGCGAAACGCGACCCTGGACTTGACGCCGGAGCAACTACTGTTGCCTATATTCCTGACAAAGGTTGGTTTTGGTATATCCCACTTCCTGATGATGTCGTTAGTGTCGGCGTGGTTGCAGAAGCTGATTACCTCTACCGGAATACGCGCGATCCAGAAGCTATTTTTTTAAGGGAAGCAGAACACTGCCTATGGATAAACGATCACCTAAGTACAGGAAAGAGAATTGAACCGGTACGAGTAACAGGGGAATTTAGCTATCGCGCAGAGAATATCGGAGGCGAAGGGTTTTGCCTCGCAGGCGACGCCTTCTCTTTTCTCGATCCAGTCTTTTCCACCGGGATCTTTATGGCCCTTAAAAGCGGTGAAATGGCTGCTGATGCAGTACATGCTGGACTCGACCGTGGTGTCATTAACAGCGAAACATTCACAGATTACGGTCGTAACATGCGCTGGGCGCTCGACCAGTTTCGAGAGCTCGTGTTGTCTTTTTATAACCAAACCTTTAGTTTTCGAGATTTTATTCAAGCCCATCCCGACTTACATCCCCAATTAGTCGATGCGCTGGTTGGAAATGTGTTTGCAGATCTCAGGCCTCTCTTTAATGCACTGAAGACATTCTCAGAACGTAACAATTCTGAAAAAAACCCTCTGGTGCAAGCCTAGAAGACACCAGGCTCGTAAGCTATTAAAATACAAACCCAAACGATGCCGCGCGAACACCGGCTCAGCCGGCGAGTGCAGTTTTATGAGACTGATGCTGCTGGAATTGTCCATTTTTCGTGTTTCTACCGTTACATGGAAGAAGCAGAACATGCTCTCTGGCGTGCCGCTGGGCTGAGCATTAACCCCCCTCACCCGGTCGTTGGGTTTCCCCGAGTTGCTGCATCTTTTAATTTTCGTAAGCCGTTAAAGTTCGAAGACGAGTTTGAAGTACATATCAGGATCGCCGAACTTGGAGAACGCTCGATCAGGTACGACACCGATATCATCAAAGACGGTCAAAGTATCGCGACAGGAACTCTGACAATCGCCTGTGTAACTAAGAGTAACGGCACCACACTAAAATCAACACCGATTCCAGCGGACATAGTCTCTCGACTGAGTAAACCACGCCAGGATACAGAAAATGAGTGATCCGGCTAACTTTCTTGATCCGCTCGATGTTGAAAAATCATCGCGCAAAATGATCACGACTAGGCAATCAGAAAAGTTAACGGCCCTCATTCGTTCACTTCCAGATCGCAACAAGTTTTACGCTAGAAAATTTAGTCACGCTGGATTATCGTCGGTCGACAAACTCGTTTTTCCAGAAGACCTACACAAGCTTCCATTTACGACAAAAGCAGAACTTATCAGCAACCAATCCAGCTTCCCACCATGGGGGACAGCGCTTTCTGAACCCGTTTCTAATTTTTCACGTTACAACCAGACCTCATCCACCACAGGAAAGCCTCTTCGCTGGATCGACACAACGGAAAGTTGGCAATGGATGTTGGACTGCTGGAAAACGATTTATCGGGCAGCGCACGTAACATCAACGGACCGAATTTTTTTTCCATTTTCCTTTGGACCTTTTCTCGGCTTCTGGACAGGATTCGATGCTGCTACACAACTTGGCGCTCATGTAATCCCGACCGGTGGAATCTCGAGCCAATCCAGACTCGCCCTCATTGAAACCCTTCGACCCACCGTCATGTGTTGTACCCCGACCTATGCCCTGCGTTTACTTGACGTTGCGGCTGAGTCCTCGATGTCATTGACCGATACGACGGTCCGGGTGATCATCGTTGCCGGTGAACCCGGTGGGAATATTCCCGTGACGCGTCAGCGAATTGAAGAGGGTTGGGCAGCCCGGGTTATTGACCATCACGGATTAACAGAAGTCGGCCCCGTCAGTTTTGAATGCTGGGAGGCTCCAGGATTTCTCCACATCAATGAGCAGCAATATGTCGCCGAAGTAATCGACCCTGAGTCCGATGAACCTGTACCAGACGGCCAACAGGGAGAATTAGTGATCACCAATCTTGGCCGGTCTGCTTGTCCAATCGTTCGCTATCGAACACGTGACCTTGTTGTCCGCACATCCGAGCCCTGCACTTGCGGTCGGACCTTCGCCCGTCTAGTCGGTGGAGTAATCGCACGAGCGGACGATATGGTCAACGTGCGTGGGGTCAACGTCTACCCAACGGCAATCGAAGCCATCATTCGTTCAGTTGAAACGATCGTCGAATATCGCTGCACCGTTAAGCGCGATGGATCTATGCGGTCGGTCATCATAGAGATTGAACTCTGCCAATCTTCGACCAAAGACCCATCAGTTGCTGCAGATGAGGTATCCTCCAAAATTCACCACGCGCTCGGTCTGACTGTACCGGTCCATTGCGTTGCACACGGGACACTGCCTCGCTTTGAAATGAAGGCGCGTCGATTTTTTGTGGAAGCATAGGTAGTAACGGTCAGCAAACGTTAAGCCGTAGTAGCATTGGGCACGGTGAATCAACAAGAAAGTGCTTACGCTGAGTTAGAGAGGTAGTTATTGTGCTTCGTTCCAATATTTTAGCGGTAACAGTTGCGTTCGCGGTCTTCTCGTCTGGCTGCGGCGCTGGTGATAATTCGGACGGTTCCACAGCCCCCTCACGACAATTCTTAAGCATGGGTACGGCTCCACCAGGAGGCGCGTTTTTTGTGGTGGGTAGTGCACTCGCCGAAGTGGTAAATGAAACTGGAGTCGACCGAGGCTACAATGTCACCGCTGAAGCAACTAGTGGATCACAGGAAAACATCCGCCGCCTTGCAAGCGGTGAGCTTGATTTTGCGCTCTCGAACGCCGCGATTACCTATTTCGCTATTCGAGGAGGAGAGGGTTGGGACCGCGCCTATCCGGTTCGTTCCGTAATGACGCTTGCTCCAAACGTGGCATTATTTGTCACTCAGAGCAGCTCAGGGATTACTGCCCTCAGTGACCTACAGGGACGCCGTGTGACGGTAGGCCCGGCAGGTGCCGGCTTTGAGTATTTCGTTGGGCCACTGCTGGAGGCGCACGGAATTACGTACGACGACTTCTCCCCACTTAATGCAACCCAACAAGCCGCTGTCGACATGCTTACCGACGGTTCGGCAGACGCCACATTTCTTGGTGGCGCCGTACCAACGGCTTCAATTACGCAAGCAGCAGCGTCTATGGACATAACTTTCCTGCCGTACGGTGACACGGAGAAACAGCAGCTAATTAACAACTACCTTTTCTTCCGACCCGCAACAATTCCCGCTGATACGTACAGGGGGCAGGACGAACCGTATGATGGACTAGACGTCGGCTCCATGCATTTCATCACATCTGCCGATGTCCCAGACGAGTTGGTCTACTCTGTCACACAATTGCTTTATGAAAATCGTGAGCTCGTAGTTGAAAAACATGCTGCCGGACGGGCTATTAATCCAAACAACGTGGTCCGAGACACCGGAACGGAATTTCACCCTGGTGCCATTCGCTTTTATCAAGAAATCGGCATCTGGCCACAGTAAATAGTTAGGCTCAACCGTGACGTCGGACGTGTCTTTTAAAGAACCTAGACAATTGGCGAGTCGTGCGCTCGGGATACTGCTGTGCATATTCACGCTCATCGAGGTTAATTACCCTATTTTCGCACCACAAAGTCGGCTGGCCGTGTTTGCCCTGTTGGGACTAACACTTTGTTTCTTAAACATTCCCCTCCACGCAAGCCTAAAAGCAAGTAAAGCAAGCCAAGCTGGTGACATCGCGTTCGCATTGGCCGCAGTGATGTGTTGTGGCTATATCGCCATCCAGACTGACCCGATATTCGAGTCCTGGTGGGTCAACGGCCAATCACTCGGAAACCGCGCCGGCTTCGAGACCATCATCGACATAACCATAGGTGCAATCGGTTTAATACTCATCATCGAGGCGGCACGAAGAGCATTAGGTCTCGCGCTGCCTTTGCTAGCCGGAATGTTCTTGCTATACGCATACTTTGGTTCCATTTTTCCAGATTGGCTATTCCCACATCGAGGCTACCCTGTGCCCCGCATTGTTGCTCAGACCTTTCTGCACAGTCAGGGTATTTTTGGCGTCGCGCTTAATGTCATGTTCACGTACGTGTTCCTCTTTGTAATTTTTGGCGCATTTCTTGAAGCGACTGGAGCAACACGTTTTATTGTTGATTTTGCACAACGCGTTTTTGGAAAAAGCTCTGGTGGCCCTGCAAAGGTCGCGGTGCTAAGCAGTGGGCTAATGGGCTCACTCTCAGGCAGCGCTGTGGCTAATACCGCAACCACAGGCACGTTCACAATCCCCATGATGCGGAGTGCGGGATTCAAACCCGTCACGGCTGCTGGCGTACAGGCAGCAGCCAGCTCAGGTGGCGCACTAATGCCACCCGTTATGGGTGCTGGCGCGTACATGATGCTGGAAATTGTCGAACCACCGGTCACGTATTTAGAAATCGTCCGTGCCGCTCTTATTCCAGCGATTTTGTATTACCTGTCACTGCTGTTAATTGTTCATCTACATGCTAAACGGATGTCAGTCGGCAACTCAGATAGTTCGACTGGAGTGACAAATTCTGATGACAGCAATTTGAAAGCTGTAGCTAGCGACCGAATGGCCGGTATCGTCTTCGGATTAGCACTCGGCAGCCTAATCTTTTTCTTAGTTCTCGGCTATACCGCGTTTCGTGCGGTAAGTCTCTCACTGGTAACCATCGTCATCGTAAGTAGCTTCAGTCCGACGACTAGGCTCAAACCGCAACGTACAATCGATGGGCTCGTTGCAGCAGCCCGTGGCGTTGTTCCACTAGTTGCTGCCGCCGCGTGTGTAGGCATTATCATAGGAATCGTCACTCTCACAGGTATCGGCACTCGACTCCCGGCCACAATCATTCCGCTCGCTGAGCAAAGCCTGTTTCTTGCGCTTCTACTCATCATGACGTCGTCTATCGTGCTTGGTATGGGTCTCCCCTCTGCCGTTTGCTATCTCTTAATGGCGACACTCATTGGTCCCGTGCTTGGAAATCTTGGCGTCATTCCACTTGCGGCTCACCTTTTCATTTTCTATTTTGGAATGATGTCGATGGTGACACCCCCTGTCGCACTCGCAGCATACGCAGCCTCTTCAATCGCTGGAACGAAAATTATGCCTACTGGATTTGCTGCGTTTAAGTTTGCCCTAGTAGGGTTCACCCTTCCTTACATGTTTATTTACCGACCCGAACTCTTAATGTTGACGTCAACCGGAGAATCAGCGACTTGGTCGCAGATGTTGGTACCGGTCGGAATGGCCACACTCGGTGTCACCTGCTTCGCGGCTGGTATCGCGGGTCAACTTCGACACCCACTAGGACTTGGGTTACGCATCACTATTTTCATTGCCGCTGCCTTGCTGCTCGCACCAGGCCCAACGATAGTTGTGGCCAATGTTGCAATGCCTGTACTTGATGTGGCTGGTATCGCCATCTTCAGCCTGGTGATGACTCTTAACAGAAAATCACTTCAGGGCCTCGCGTCGAACGGGTAGACTCAGACAGTTCCTGTGACGCGTCATGACTTCTCGCCACTAAGCCGCTATTATCGAGGCTGCGGCAAACTATGGTTAATCGGATTAGCTTTTTCATAGTCACGTGCAGCTTGCTCTGGCTCGCACCGACTCACGCGCAAACACTAAACCAAGGCCTTCCCGAAACAATTCCTATTTTTCCTCTAGCAGACATCATGCTGTTTCCTACCGCGTCTCGACCGCTCCACATCTTCGAAGAACGTTACCGCGAAATGGTGGCCAATGCTCTTGAGGGTGACCGCATCATAGGAATGGTGATGCTTAGACCCGGTTATGAGGATGA
Source organism: uncultured Vicinamibacteraceae bacterium (assembly GCA_964507425.1). GTDB lineage: Bacteria > Acidobacteriota > Vicinamibacteria > Vicinamibacterales > UBA8438 > DTWD01. The sequence goes on along the minus strand of CAZDQD010000114.1, from coordinate 48,962 downwards.
CTATGAGGGAAACCCGCCGGTCTACGAAATAGGTTGCGCAGGCATCATTTCAAACGTGGAACGTTTACCGGACGGTCAATACAACATCGTCCTTCAGGGAATATCCCGCTTTCGCATTGAGAACGAAGACCGTAGTCGACCTTACCGCGTAGCCCATGTTTCGCCTCTTTCGGATGCCATTGACGAGACCGATCAAAACAGGTTGCGCGAGCAGCGCCCCCTCCTGTTGGAACTGTTGTCATCTATCACACCTGGTCAGTCACCAACCCCTGAAGAACTTCCCGACGAATTATTAGTAAACGGACTGGCACAATTTCTTGGGATGTCTCCGGCAAATCGATTAGGCCTCCTGAGACAAAACGGACCGCTCATGCGTACTGAAAGTTTGCTCGCGTTACTGGACCAAGGTGAGCTGTCTCGATAACCACGATCTGAAACCCGCGACCAAGGAGACGATGACTCCACGAAAAACGGAAACCCGGCTAGCAATTCTCACGTTAACCGGTGTTGTAATCTTTCTCCCAATCGAAACGTGGTACTCGCTAACCCCAGGGCTCAACCAACCCTCTTATGTGATCACCCTTCTGGGGATGCTGTTACTTGTTTGGGGAGCATTCGTATCACTGCGCTCACGTCCGACACTCGCACCCGGCATCCTTGGTAGCGGGTACGCGTGGACTGCAGCGCACGCATGGCTACTAACGGTAGGCCGCGTGGATACGCTCAGTCGCGACGTGGAGGCCCAGGGAAGTTCAGAAATGATCTGGATGACAGCGGCTTTCACTATCGCAGTCACACTTGGCCTCGCAGTATCCTTGTTACTCATCGTAGAATTACAACGAAAAACGTACTAGACACCGAGCTCGAAACACTTGAATCGTAACTAGCGTCTCTCATGCCTCGATTGGTTTATCGACTCCAGCTCTTTATCTTCGTCACAGTGTTGACAGTTACTCCTAGTGCGGCCCAAAACATTCCGGAAGCAACTCAAACGGATGGCCTGCCAAATCCAAACCCCACGGCTATCAAAGGGTGGGGAGAACTACCTAATGGACGAACGTGGCGTTCCACCGCTGGCATAGATATCGGTCCAGACGGCCACATCTGGACGTACGAACGCTGCAGTGCCAGCGACCCTCCCCATACCTGTAACGACGCAACCGTCGATCCAATCTTAAAACTTCACAGCGAAACAGGAACCGTCATAACCAGTTTTGGAGCTGGGCAATTTATATATCCAGATGGGATACATGTTGACGACGAAGGCAACGTGTGGATCACCGAGTCAATAGAGAATGACGAGGAGACCAAGGGCCACCAGGTTATTAAGTTCAGTCCAAGTGGACAAGTCTTACTCCGCCTTGGAAAGCCTGGAGTTGCAGGACAGAACGAAGGGCTCCTGAATAAACCCCGTGACGTCGTCACTGCAGCCAATGGAAACATTTTTGTTGCAGATGAAAACAATGGCCAAAATGAAGGCAGTGACTCAAGTAGAACAGGACGTATCGTCAAGTTCGATCCTCACGGTGACTTTCTTATGGCATGGCAGGAATTTGGAAAGGACCTCGTACAGTTTCAAAATCCGCATGCAGTCGCGATGGATTCCCGAGGCCGCCTTTTTGTCGCCGACCGTGGAAACAATAGAATCCAAATCTTTGATCAAGACGGAAACCACCTCGATTCGTACGTTCAATTTGGACGAGTAAACGGACTTTTTATTACGCGGGACGATATGCTCTACACCATTGGTTCAGAGTCAAACCCAGGGCCACAATCTGACTCGCCAGCAGGAATTAGAATTGGCAGTGTAAGTGCAGACAGAGTAACAGCGTTTATTCCCCCTCAAGTAACAGACCAGCCACATGGCACAACGGGGGAGGGAGTTGCGGTTGACTTCGATGGCAACGTCTATAGTGCAGAGGAGCCGATCTCAGAAGGAACAGCGACAGGTGGGCTTACAAAATTTCTTCGCTAAGTTTGTGCGGATCAGCACGTTCGCAATTATCCTGGCCACGGTCGTTACCACAACTACACTCTCAGCTCAACGGGTTGAACATCACGTCGTCATACTGAGTCATGACGTCAACGATGTCCGCCTACCGATGACCTTGGAAGCAGTCAAGTTTTGGAATAACACTGCTAAGGCTCTTGACCTCGGCGTGCGCGTCACCGAAACGGTTTTTATTGAATCGTCAGCGGAACGCGCACTCGAAAATTATGCCCGTCTAATTTCCTCCAGAGCCGGTAGGCTTCGGGCCGGACCCTCCGAACCAGATCCACCCGATGAAATTATCGAGTTCAACTCGAGCGTAGTACTGCTGCTTTCTCGACAAGATTTAATGTCGTTTGCGTGGCCGCTGCCGAGACAACCAGGACATTTCGTCGCTATTGAAGAAGACCGTTATGCCATGGCTTCAAACCCCAACATCGCTCGCAACATCATTGCGCACGAAATAGGCCATACTCTCGGTCTTTCCCATAACGCCGATCCAACCTCACTCATGTGTGGTCCATGTCGAACCAACGAACTTCCAATCGATCAACCTGAGTACATGCATCTCACTGAAACCGATCAAGAACAACTGAAAACACGCTATCCTTCCCGCTAACACATGAAGGGATTATGATGGTTGGCATCAAACGTGAAACGTTAGTCGGCGAAAACACAAACAGCCATCGCCAGGCAATGACTTCGTTTTTAGCCCTGTAACTTGTATGGATGTAAGGAGTGACATCATGTTGACATCGAAACGTTCTTTCTTGGTCTATGGATTAATAATTTTTGGATTCGGCTTTGCGGCGGGCCAGTTCACGGAACTGGAGGGCGTCGCTGAAGCCCAGTCCACGCCTGTGTTCGAATTACGGACCTACACCACGCATCCAGGTCGTCTTGACGCTCTCAATGCACGTTTTCGAAATCACACGACAAGAATCTTTGAAAAGCACGGCATGTCAAATATCGGATACTGGATTCCGCAAGATGCAAAGGACCATGCTGACAGCACCTTGCTCTATATCATTTCTCACGACAGCCGGGATGCGGCCGCTGAAAATTGGGACTCATTCCGTAGTGACCCGGAATGGAGTAGAGTTGCGGAAGAGTCTCAACGTGACGGTCAAATCGTTGCCAACGTTGAATCCGTATTCATGGATGCTACTGATTATTCCGCAATAGACTAGTTTCAAACAGGGGTATCATTCCGGACCAGGTTGAGTCAGTTCCCTACTGACTCAACCTGGTCTGCTGTGCATAATATGCCGGTTCTGCGCTTACTCGTCTTACTACTACTACTGTCTTCTGGAAATATGCGCATGATCCACGGGCAAGATTCTATTGTTCACACGGAGTTTATTTTCCAGGTCGCACCATTTGCCTCGGCACACGCATCAACCATCACACAAACTAACAGTGGGCTTGTTGCAGCATGGTTCGGTGGAACAGCTGAAGGCAACACCGACGTCGGCATCTGGCTCGCTCGACGTGATGGAGATAGATGGTCAGAGCCAGTCGAAATTGCAAATGGTGTTCAGGCAAATGGGACACGTTTCCCCGGGTGGAATCCAGTTCTCTTTCAACCCTCATCCGGGCCACTTTTACTCTTTTATAAAGTCGGACCAAACCCGAGGGAATGGTGGGGTATGGTTCGAATCTCACATGATGAAGGACGGACCTGGTCACAAGCCAGACGATTGCCGGATGGCATCTTGGGTCCAATTCGAGCAAAACCCATTGAACTACACGATGGGACGTTACTCGCGGGGTCAAGCACGGAACATGACGGTTGGGTCGCCCACATGGAACGCTTTAGACCTCACTCAGACCCAGTGCGCATGCTTGATGCTCTGACGAACCCGGCCCGATGGACGCGGTCAGCTGCGTTAAATCGCACTAGCGAATTCGGCGCCATTCAACCGACACTTCTGGCGCACACAAGCTCAAGAATTCAAACACTCTGTCGTAGTCGTCAAAATGTAATCACCGAGGCCTGGTCGAATGACGCAGGCACGACCTGGAGCAAAATGACGACGACGAATCTCCCAAATCCAAACGCCGGTATCGATGCAGTACACCTAACTGATGGTAGATTCCTGCTCGTCTATAACCCTACGAGTAGAGGCAGACAACGACTTGCTGTTAGTCTCTCAGATGACGGAAGCACATGGACCCAAGCTTTCCTCTTAGAAGACGCCCACACAGGTGAGTTCTCTTATCCAGCGGTCATACAAACTGAAGACGATCTCATACACATTACATATACATGGCAACGACAACGTATCAAACACGTTGTTCTCGACCCACGCAAACTCTAGTAGCGCGACGATGAAATCCACACATCGGCACGCTCCCAGCTTCTCTCAAAGTCCTCGTCAGCGTCTGTCACAGATTTTCCCTGCCCCTCAAGTGCTTGCTTGAGACCAAAGAGCGACCAGCCGTTATGAGGATGATCTTCTAGTTCTTCCCGATAGACCCTTTCAGCTGCCGCATGCTGGTCCGTCTCTAGCAGCGCCGCCCCAAGCCAATGCCTCGCTGCAAAAGGGAGTGGTTCTGGTTCAGAAAATTCAAGCTGGTCTTCAACTTCTACAGCCTGTTCAAACGAGCGAATAGCACCGGTGGTATCACCTGCATCGCGCTTGATTTCTCCCTCCAAAAGATGCCCAACGGTCTTCAACAATAGCTCTGCTGAATCGAAACGAAATCTCGCGTTCGTAGTGTCTGCGAGCTCCATCACTCTGTCGAGATAGACCTTGGCAAAATCCGTATCACCGCGCTTCAGATGGGCATAGCCCTGCGCAAAATCCCACAACCCCCCGGCCGCGTCTTGCTCCGGACGATCTGTAACATCTAGAACCTCATCAAACCGTCCAAACCGAATAAGCGTCAGCACATGAAACACTGTGTCATTCGTGATCTTCGCGTAGTCCTTGCCTGCCTGAATAGCAATAGCCCCTTGTCCATCCATCGAGGCAGCAAAAAGCAGCATGTGCAAATTATGGCTTGGATAAATAGCAAACCCTTCGCCAGATTCGGCCTTCAAATCAGAGTGCCAAGCCTTGAGATTAGATCGCACACCATCAGCCCAACGACCAATCTCGTTCCAAGTATGCGAAGGCATGTGATTAATATGGCTGGCACCAGGAATCTCATCGCCGAGATACTCAGCGCAGGCAGACGCCTTTCCAGGATCGATGGTTGACTCGGTCGCATGAATGTAGAGATGACACGCGCCAGGATGTCGGATGTTACGAGCAAGTACGCTTTCCAGAACGCCATGAAGTCGCTTGACGTTTGGGTCGTTGATGTCCCTCGTTCCACGTCTCGGTTCAAGAAGGAACAACGCGTCTCCATACAGCGTAACGGCATCCAGGTCATCCGGGTACGCCTCCGCAAGTTCTTTCATCGCTTCCGCATAAGCTTCATCCTGCTCCCGTCGTTTTTCTGGATCAAAGTCAGCGACGTATCGAGCCTGCATCGCGGTAATGTAAGCTCGTTCTGCTTCACTAGCGTGGTCTAGACGAGCGACTGCCTCTTGCATTGCAGCATACGCATGAGGAGACTCAAACGGACGCATCGGACCATTCAAATAGGACCCCCACGACCATGCCTCGCCCCAATAGCAGATGGCACAATCTGGATCCCGTTTCCAAGCCTCTCGGAACGACCTGGTTGCATCTTCTTTTGCAAAGGCGTACATCAACTGGAACCCTTGATTGAAATAAGCTTGCACCTCAGCATTAGAAGATGAGATCGGGTGCGTGTGACTCCCAAGAGCTGTTGGATAAAGGCCTATCGGCTCACTAAAACTTTCCGGAAGTTCTCCAGACGAAACATCGGACGCACCGTGGTCATGCTGTGCGATTGCAGGTGCAGCTATCATCGAAAACAGGACACCAAACATCAACGTTCTATGCATAGTGCACATTCTACGCAATACATTGCCGTTGTAGCTAAAGAACTGAGGTATGCTCTGCGAAGTGCTACACCGTCGAGCTTTATTGTTCGCCATAGCGTTCTTGTTCTCGGGCCTGTTAACAGCTGGTTTCGCACAATGGGGCTGGGGTGTCGGCGAGGGAAATCTACCACCTCGCTTCCCTCCGCCATCCATGCCCGATCGAGATTTTGCATTCTGCAAGTTAATGTACGACCAGGTACGTTACGAACAACTCGGGATGGGTTGGTCAACAGACTACCCCTTCGCTGGCATCAACCTGATGCATAGGTTTAACGATCTGACAACCGCACGAATCAGCACGGACCAATACGACGAACCAAACCATTGGGTGATACGCCTAACCGATGATGAACTGTTCAACTGCCCATTCGTGATGGCGGCAGACGTCGGCACAATTGGTATGACTACCGAAGAAGCCGCACGACTTCGGGAGTACCTCCTTAAAGGCGGACTCCTCTGGGTTGACGACTTTTGGGGTCAGCGTGCCTGGGATCATTGGTCCGCGGAAATTGGACGCGTGCTGCCCCCTTCACAGTATCCGATCAGAGACGTTCCTCTTGACCATCCTATCTTTCGAACATTGACGCACGTCGAAAAGATTCCGCAAATCACGTCTATTCAGTTTTGGTACCGTTCCGGTGGAAGAACTACGTCTGAACGTGGACGGGAAACTGACGTGCCACATTTTCGAGCTATCGCCGATAGCCACGGGCGTTTCCTTGTGATCATGACTCACAATACGGATGTCGCCGACGCATGGGAACGCGAGGGCGACGACCCAAGATTTTTTGACCAGTTTTCTCCAAACGGCTACGGGCTTGGGATTAATGTACTCCTTCACACAATGAGCCATTAACCTTTCAACCTTGGCACACCACGACGCTGACACGAGACTTGGGACACCTCAGCCGAACTGTCCCCTTTGCCAATGTACAGACGTCACGCCATTCTTTTCTGGACGCGACCGCCAATTCTGGCAGTGCGTAATCTGCCGCCTAGTGTTTGTTGGTCGATCTTCGTATCCGGACAAGTATTCTGAAAAAGCACGCTATGACCAACACCGTAACAACCCAGAAGACCCAGGCTATCAGGCCTTTCTGAATAGGCTCGCGACGCCGCTTCTCGCCCGGGTCAGCTCAGGAACCCACGGGTTAGACTTCGGCTGCGGACCTGGCCCGGCACTCGCACAGATACTGCGACGTTCTGGCATGGAAATCGACCTGTACGATGCGTTCTATGCTTGTGACGAAAGCGTCTGGTCACGACAATACGACTTCATTACGGCCACCGAAGTCATCGAACATCTGCATAATCCTTCGAACGAATTTGACCGACTCTTCTCTGCACTGCGACCGGGAGGATGGCTCGGCATCATGACAAAATGGGTCTCAAGCATTACATCGTTCGAACACTCTCGATACGTCAGAGACCCGACTCATGTCTGTCTCTACAGTCGAGAAACGCTCACCTGGGTCGCTAACCGGTGGGAAGTGGAAGTAGAATTTCCATCACCGGACATTTCATTGTTTCGCGTAATTTAGGCGACAGAGCATTGACCCTCTACTTCACTAGGAGCGTAAATGAACAACAGCAGTGTCACGCGCCGTAACTTCCTAGCTACAGTCCCGACAATGCTTTTGGCGCCGTACGCGACAAGTGCTGCCAATCGCAGTCTTCCTTTGGGACAGCCAGAACTCACGCTCAGAATTACCAATATGGACATCGTTGTCGTTCGAGCAACACGACGCACCAACTGGATTTTTGTTCAATTATCGACAAACGATGGGTTAACGGGTCTGGGTGAGGCCTCTATGGGACGCGTTGATAGCCTCCTAGAGCTTGGCCAGTTCTTTGACCTTGTACGCGACCGATCACCCTTTGAAATCGAACGCTATCGCCAAACCGGCTTGCCACTTGTGGACGTTAATAATCGTCGTTTGGCTACAGCGTTCAGTGCTATTGAGCAGGCACAGTGGGACCTCGTCGGGAAAACATTACAGGTTCCTGTCTACGACCTTACCGGTGGAAAAATTCGGGATGTTTTACCTGTGTACGCCAACATCAATCGTGCGACATCGGACCGCAGCCCTCAGGGCTTTTCGGAAACCGCGCGTCGCGCTGTAGCGGACGGCTTCCGTGCTCTCAAGGCAGCTCCGTTCGACGGATTTCCTTCACTCGACCGACCTAAATCTGAAATCGAGACCGCAACGGACCTAGGGATTGCCTGTGTGGAAAGTATGCGTCAAGCCATTGGTCCTGATGTCAGGCTAAAGATTGATGCACACAGCAATTTTGACGTTCCGTTGTCCATTGACGTCGCAAAGAGGCTCGAACCGCAACAGTTGTCATGGTACGAAGAACCCGTACCTCCGACAGACCTCGAAAGCACTAAGGCAATCAAAAACGGTATCAGTCAAACACTCGCTGGCGGTGAATTTCTTTTTGGTGTAACCGGATTCGAACCGCTCTGCCGAGAACGAGCTGTCGATATCATCATGCCTGATGTTAAACACTGTGGAGGTATAGCCGAGTTGCGTCGAATTGCCACTGTGGCAGAATTGTATGATGTTCTGGTATCTCCCCATAACCCGAGTGGTCCGGTGAGCACCATGATCTCAGCACAGGTTTGTGCTGGTTTACCAAACTTTGACGTCCTTGAATACCAATGGAACGAGGTGCCGTGGCGTAGCGACTTGGTGAGCCCGTCTGAAGAATTTACTGACGGTATGCTTCGCGTACCAAACGGACATGGATTCGGGATTTCACTAAACGAACGTGTGATTCGTGAGCATGTGTAGTTGCTGCTTGCTGCATCCCGCCACTAACAAAGATTGAGCTCTACGGAGGTAAATTCCATAATGAAAATCTGCGCCATCGACGGTTTAGAGGTTCTCGACTCACGCGGCAACCCGACGGTTGAAGCTCGGGTCCATCTTGAAGATGGCACGATCGCTGAAGCTCGTGTCCCATCCGGTGCCTCCACTGGAGAACGAGAGGCAACTGAACTGAGGGACGGCGGAAACCGCTACGGTGGCAAGGGCGTTCGAAATGCAATCGCGAACATCCAAACCGAAATCAGTTCCGCGCTCTCGGGGTGTGACGCGTCCGATCAAAAGACGCTGGACCGAATCATGATCGATCTCGACGGAACGCCGAACAAATCCCGTCTTGGTGCCAACGCTATCCTGGGGGTATCAATGGCCGCCTCCAGGGCAGCAGCCAAATCTTCAGGAGTCCCTCTATACCATCACCTCGGAGGTGATGACGCCTCACTACTTCCCGTGCCGTGTCTCAACGTTATCAATGGCGGGCAACACGCCGATAACACCATTGATTTTCAGGAGTTTAAGATCGCTCCGCATAACGCCAAAACTTTTAGTGACGCTCTTCGAATGGGCATAGAAACGTTTCATGCCTTACGAGAGCTCCTCAAAACGAAAGGTAAATCTACCGGCATCGGGGACGAGGGTGGATTTGCCCCCGATCTGGCAAGTAACGAGGAAGCTATCGAATTTATCCTGGCTGCTATCGTAAAGGCCGGTTATCGCCCAGGTTCAGACATCGCAATTTGCCTAGATCCAGCAACCAGCGAAATGTGGCGAGACGGCAAGTACGTCGCATTCAAATCTAATCAAGAAGTTCGGCAAAGCGCCGCAATGATCAAATTATGGGAATCCTGGATTACACAGTATCCAATCGTCTTGATTGAGGACGCCCTAGCAGAAAACGACTGGGATGGATGGGGCACGCTCACTACACAACTTGGCAAACAAATTGAGCTTGTCGGAGATGATATCTTTTGCACAAATCCTCAAATCCTTAAGAAAGCCATCGACCAAGGCATCGGGAACTCAATACTTATTAAACTAAATCAAATCGGAACTGTTTCGGAAACACTCGAAACAGTGCAACTCGCCCAACAAAATGGCTACGGCGCATACATGTCGCACCGCTCAGGTGAAACGGAAGACACTTTTATCGCCGACCTAGCAGTCGCGACTCGTTGTGGCCACATCAAGACCGGTTCCGGCTGCCGCGGAGAACGCACCGCCAAGTTCAATCGCCTGCTTCGAATCGAACAGGAACTCGGAAGCCGCGCATCGTTCGCCGGGCTAGCAGGATTCAAACAAACGGTTCTAACGGCCTGAGTTCACGAAAGAGGACGAACGTCCATCTCAGCAACGACCATACGGTACGTAAAACCAATCGAGCGCTGCAAACCCATCCCGCACCTTAAAACCAACAAACCAGGGTACAACCTCAGTCGTCAGGCAGCGCGTATACAAAGATTGTGTTTCCAGCACGCCCCGAACTCGGATTCTTCATCTCTGGCAATAAATCATTTGGCAGCACTGTCGTCCAGCTTGCGCCAGTAGGACCACCAGCGCCGAATGCAATGTATTGCTTGCCATCCACCGCATACGTAATCGGATAGCCATTAGCCATCGTTGACAAACGGCTTTCCCATAGCGGGTCACCTGTTCGCGCATCATACGCCATGACGTATCGATTCCAATCGCCAACAAAAACCAAACCCCCTGCAGTCGTCAGTGCAGCCGTATTGTAAGGAGCGCGTCGGCGGTGCTTCCAAAGCGTCTCCCCCGTACGGATATCCATGGCCTGAAATTCGCCAAGCTGGTCGGGTGCATCAGGATGAAAATGGTTGCGCCGTCCACGAACACCGCCTGTTCCACCGCCACCTTCCCGACGTTCCACCGGTCCGAAAGCAGCACTTTCGCAATTAAGGTTAAGCGGAACGTAAAACGCTTCAGTCTCAGGGTGATATGACATTGCGCGCAAACTCTTGAAACCACCCGTACTGGGACAAAAATAAAGATCCTCGCCAACGTCAACGACCATCCCGTCTCGGTAGGTCAGCTCTCCTGTAGCCGTATTGAGATCGACAATGTTTTGATAACCAAGATCAACAGCATTTAGATACGCACCAGTAACCCGGTCCAATTCCCATAAAATTCCGAGCTTCCCCATACTAAACACGGACTTTCGCCCGTCGTAGTCGATCAGGATACGTTCAAACGTTTCATCCATATCGTGGGTGTCACCGGGAATGTGTTGGTAGTACCACTGCATCTCTCCTGTTGCCGGATCAAGTGCCAATGTTGAGTTGCTATAGAGGGCATCACCGTCCGTTCCACGTGCATCCCTAGTCCATGGCTTTGCCTGAGCTGTTCCGTAATAGACCAAACCACTGGCTGGGTCATAGCTTCCCGGTATCCAGGCATCACTACCGGCACGAAACATCACTGGAAGATCTCCCCAGGTATCACCTCCTGGTTCACCCGGACGCGCAACAGTTGACGTACGCCATAAAACTTGCCCGGTCCGGCCATCGACACCAACGATGTAACAGGTGTCGTCTCGGTACCTGCCACAACCCGTGAGACCAGCAACAATCACACCATCCGCAATAATCGGACCACTGGTAAATCCGTAGCCATCGTGGTCTGGCATAACCGTGGTATCCCAACGAACTTCCCCGGTACGAGCATCAAGACCAACGATATGCGCATCTCGTGTGTTAAGCAGGATTAGGTCGTGATAGATCGCGAGGCTTCGTAGTTGTGCACCGAGTCTATTTCGCTCGTCCATCTCGTGCCGGTATTCCCAAATAAAGTCACCGGACGCCGCATCAAGCGCCTGCACAACATTTCCAGGATTCGCAACGTAGAGGATGCCATTGTGAACAATAGGCGTCGTCTGTGACACGCCAGGCTCAAGACCCCACGACCATGCAAGTCGAAGATCGCCGACATTACTTTCATCAATCTCGTCGAGCGGGCTGTAGCCCCAACCATCCAGAGTTCGCCGCCAGCTCAACCAATCTTCGGGATCGGGATCCTGCAGGACGGCATCGGTCACCGGAGTGAAGTTCTGAACTTGTCCCTGGGCCGACACACTCAACGCGGCACAAACAAAACCGGCCACAACGGTCATAAGACTTGCTCGAACAGTGGGAAACATCATACGAACCTCCTGGGTGGACACGGAACTGTCCGATTATAGGACTCCTTCTCAGCAACGGCCATCAAACGGCTCATCTCGCTAGAAATAACGCGTGAGTGTCACCGGCGATGGTTTTGGCGTAACCCATGAAACCAACACCATAAGCAACGTTGAGCCCATCACCATCGGCAGGACCGGCATAAAACCAAGTACATCGGTTCCACCAGGTGTCCGTGTAATCAAATCAACGCCATTCAGTGACAAAATCGATACGGTAACACCCGGCGGTGGAGCCGGAACTGTCGACTGGAGAACCGCTAGCGCTGTCATTGTAAGTGCGGTCCACAATACAACGGCAAGCGCTCCCCATTTAGTACTCCCCCTCCAAAACAAAGCCGCAACAAGCAGCGGCAGCATCGTTGTGAATCCTGAAAATGCATATTGCACAGCAATTCCGAAAATCCCAGGCGGAGCCTGTAGTGCAATGACGTAGGCGATCAATGCTATAAGAACGACAAAAGCACGCCCCGTTTGTACCTGTGCGGCGGACCCGAAGCGCGCTGCACCACCATAATGGGCAAATACATCTTCGGCAAACATCGTAGACAACGCAAGAATCTGCGAATCGCTAGCCATCACCGCTGCCATAATCCCCGCACCGAGTAACCCGGCCAGCCAAAGCGGTGCGTAATGCTCAAGCATCAAGATAATGACATCGTCCCCGGCCGCCTCCCGCTGCAACTCAGCCGTGTCTTCAGCCGTTAACCCATCTCGCTCCGTGGTAAGCACATGACGGGCCTCCAGTTTCGATTCAATGGCTGGCACATCCGTCATCGCGTTAGCAGCCAGCCCAAGAAATGTGCACGGAAGCCATATCGCCAAAATACACAATGGGTAGAAAACAATAGTCTTCTTAAACTGCTGCATTTTTTTTGCTGTTAAACAAAAAATGGATATATGCGGAAACATAATCGTGGATAGGGGAATAAGCATGTAGCTAAAGAAAAATCTTGGCGACACGCGCTCTCTTGTCATCAATGCTTCCGTATCCGGAGAATCCAAGAGCTGTTGCATCGCCTCAGGGAAACCGCCGATACTCACCCCGATAAACACAATCGCAACCGCACCAAACGTGAGAAACAAAACAGTTTGAAACGTGTTTACCCAGGCGGTGCCACGCATGCCGCCGAAAAACACGTAACTCATTACAACTACGGCAACAAGTAACCCACCAAACCAATAAGGTACTAGACCACCGGTCACCGCGTTTAAGGTTGTGCCGCCTCCCATTACCGCAATCACGATGTAGGGCACCAACAATATCGCTTGCATCATGAAGATGGCGGTACCGATGTGCCCACATTCCCACCGATCGCGATACATTTGTACCGGGGTAATAAATCCGTGTTTTTTTCCCAAAGCCCACACACGGGTACCGAATAAATAAAGTGTTAGGGGAATGAGAAAAGCCGAAGACGATCCCATCAACGCATACGTAACAACACCATTCGAAAACGCGTGACCAGCAGAACCTAAAATCGTAAAGGCCGTCATGTTTGTCCCAAACAGTGACAACAAAAACACGTATTGGCCTAACGACCGATCCGCGAGAAAAAAACCCTCGGCAGCATCACCGGTCGACTTGCGCCTGAACGCAAAAATCCCGATGTAAAGCACAACCCCCAGGTAGGCAAATACCACAAGCGCCGGGATCAATGTTCGCTCTCCTGTGCGGAAGCTTGATCTGTGTCATCCGCCTGCGATTCGAGATGTTCCGGCCAAGCGAAACGTACAAGCACAAGCATGAACCCAACAGCAACAAGCGAATAAACCGCGTGGTAGAAAAGCCCTATCGGTAGGATGCCAAACACTAACGGCTCTGCACTGTACCAATACCAATAATCCTGGTGTAGGAGGTACAGCGCGACAACCGCAAAGGCAATCAAGAATCGATTCATCGTTCCGCTCAACTAAACCGCAGCCACTTTGAAAGAATACAGCCAAGCCAACAGTTCACGCCGCGTACACGATTGAATACCACTACAGCCAAACAGAATAATATTGAGATTGCGTCTCATTATCAGGTGCAATAGAATCCAAGGATGTCAGTCGAGACTTTATCGGCCGCGCCAGAAACGCCACGCGTGGGCGACCCGATAATTTGCAGCTGTCTTCACATCACAGAACACCAGCTACGGACAACACTAGCCCGTAGCGAAATAACTACGATCACCGCGTTGCGTAAAACTATCGGTGCCGGAGATGGATGCACAGCCTGTCACCATGTCCTTAAACATTTTCTGAAGGCTCACAACTCCGACCCAGCCAATAAGCCATAGTGCTTTCAGTTCGCGGCAGCCGAACGACTAGGGCCGTTAGCCCTCATGTCCACCAAGTTGCTCAGTTAAGTAGTTCTCTATTCCGACTTTCTCAATTCGAAATAACTGGGTCTCCAACCAATCGACATGTTCTTCCGACTCCGTGAGAATTGGCGCCGCCAACTCCCGTGTACCGTTATCTCCAAGTTTGACGGCTAGCTCAACTAATGCGTTGTATTCCTTCACGCCGTTCATTTCCAATGTGAGATCGTTTTCGAATTGTTCCTTAACGTCGGTTCCAACCCGTATAACATCATAACGAGCGATTTCAGGCGCCCCCTCTAGAAACAGAATGCGTTCAATTAATTTTTCCGCATGTTTCATTTCACCGATGGATTCTTCGTAATGTTTTTTTGCCAGATTGTGAAACCCCCAATCAGCACACATTTTCGATTGACAGAAGTACTGGTTAATCGCGGTGAGCTCGATTGTAAGTGCCCCGTTCAAGGCTTCAATAATTTCGACTTGTCCCTTCACTAGCTTTCTCTCCTTGCAGTTGGTATCGAACAGATCACTTACTAGCATACGACGTGCTGGCATAGCGTGATCAGAATGAGAGTAAGTCTCAGTCTCATCAGCCCCTCAAACGTCTAAAATAGTGCCTTCGCCATGACACCACTCAACGGTATTCGCGTCATCGACCTCAGCCGTGTAGTCGCTGGGCCGTACTGCACAATGACTCTCGGCGACATGGGCGCGAACGTCATCAAGATTGAACAACCAGGATCTGGCGATGAATCGCGTCTCTTCGGCCCGCCGTTTCTCGGCGGTGAATCGCCCTATTTTCTGTCCATCAACCGTAACAAACGGAGCTGCACCATCAACCTCAAGAGCAGCGATGGTCAACAGATACTCAAACGCTTACTTCGAGATGCAGATGTGCTCGTTGAAAATTTTCGGCCGGGAACCATGAAACGATTGGGTTTCGACTACAAGACTTTGGCTGAGCAGCATCCGCGTCTAGTCTACTGCTCTATTTCTGGGTTTGGTGATACCGGTCCGGACGCTGGACGAGCTGGTTACGACCTGATCGTGCAGGGAGAATCAGGCCTCATGGACATCACGGGCGAGGCTGGTGGCCCACCAACACGAATAGGAACATCCATTGCAGACCTAACAACAGGTCTGATGGCAACTCAAGGCATCCTGCTCGGTCTATACGCACGAAAAGACACGGGACGAGGTCAATACGTGAAGATTTCGATGCTTGATGCCGTCACATCGCTTCTTACGTACAACAGTGGCATCTATTTCGCATCCGGGATTAGTCCGACGAGGCGGGGCAATGATCATCCGTCAGTCGTTCCGTATCAAACATTTGAAGCGATGGATGGTTGGATCAATCTCGGTATCGCCAATGATGTGCTTTGGGAACGTTACTGCAATGCGGTCACACGACCCGACCTCAAAAACGATCCACGTTATTCGACA
The DNA here is from genome assembly GCA_964507425.1 of uncultured Vicinamibacteraceae bacterium. GTDB lineage: Bacteria > Acidobacteriota > Vicinamibacteria > Vicinamibacterales > UBA8438 > DTWD01. The sequence continues at coordinate 33,238 of CAZDQD010000114.1, read as the reverse complement.
GCTCCGGCCAGAGTGACGAATCGAGACACACTCGTTCCGATTATTGCTGCGCTCACAAAAACAAAACCCGTGCAAGACTGGATTGACTTGTTGGGCGAAGTAGGCGTGCCATGTGGTCGCATCCGAACCGTCGCTGAGGCCTGTACAAACCCGCAACTCATTCAACGCGGAAAGATAATCACCGAAACACACCGCACGGCAGGCCCTATCAAAATGATTGCTCAGCCTATAGACCTAAGTGACACGCCAGCGGATACGAACGCACCACCACCGCTACTAGGTGAACACACGGAAGATATTTTGCGAGAAGTAGGTTACGCAGATACAGACATTGCACACTTTCGTGCGCTAGGTGTCGTCTAATTTACAGACGACCTCTTGGGGTCGTAGAACCGCCACACAGGTTACTCTTACTCTCTCGTGGAATTGTTACTTGGTATTCATATTCTCGGCGGCAGCATTGCCTTACTGTCAGCGGCGGTCGCTGTCGTAACGAAGAAGGGCGGCAAACAGCACCGGCGCTTCGGCAAGTACTACACGGCTGGCATGTTATGCATCTTCGTGACTGCAGTGCCACTGGCATTACTAACCAATAATGTGCTCCTTTTTCTTATTGCGCTATTCAGTTTTTATCTCGTATTCAGTGGCTTCAGATTTGCAAGAAACAAGTCTGGCGCGGCGCACGTTCAGGACTGGATAGCAGTTATGACAATACTGCTATCTGGCGTTGGCATGGCAGCGTTATCCTTGATGTTGTTAGGCAAGGAAACTCACTGTGGGTCACCCTCATCGTCTTCAGCTTGATAGCCTGCGGTTTGGGAATCAGCGATTTCATAACTTTGAAAAACCGCAATGCAACAGGCAAACAACGTATCTCTCGCCATCTCACCAATATGTTGGCAGGGACGATCGCGACAGTGACTGCTGTACTCGTGACAAATGTAACGACTGAGCCAATATGGGTTACATGGCTTGCCCCAACAGTTGTTATCACGCCCGTGATTTTTTACTGGAACAAACGGACTTTGTCATCAATCTCGTAACGTCCGAAGCGACTCATGCTGATGGTGCAGCGGCTGTGGGCATTCTGCAATCAGAATACTTTCTTGATGCGTTTGAAGTAAAAACCTCGCTTAGTTGCCCGAATGTGAGCGTCGCTCACCGATAGCGTAGAGGTGCCCTGTTGTCCGAATAAATATCTGTCCGTCAGAAATTGCCGGCGAACTCAAACAATAGTCATCAAAATCGTTTTCGGCCAACACTTCAAATTCTGGCCCCGTACGAAAAACCGTAGTCATGCCAGCCTCGTTAGTCACGTAAATCTTTCCGTCAGCCAACACTGGTGATGCACTGTACGTTCCTGTTTGGATACGCTGAGGACCATAGACAGGTGCACCAGTCTTGGCATCCATTACATAAACAATGCCACTGTCATTAATTACGTAAAAATATTGTCCGTCCGTAACCGGCGTCGGCACATCCGGCCCATTGTCCGTCTTCCAGACTACGTGGGACTCGAGGACATCCCCACGCCCGCCAGGTCGAAGCGCCAACAACGGCTTAACACGCGTCGGGGCATAAATCATGTCATCGTGAACCACCGGCGATGCAATGATGCGGTACGAACCGTTTCGCGATGGATTCAAGCCATCAGCGCGCCACAATTCCCGCCCGGTATTTGGATCATGCCCCGTAACAGCGTCACCGCCGGTAATAACGATTTCCGTCGTCCCGTCGTATTCGAGTAGGGCCGGGGTGGTGTAAGAATCCGGTGATTCTCGCACTGCCTGCGTGGGACGCTCAACACGCCAAATCGTCTCACCAGTTCGGCCGTTTATTCGCAGCACATAGGACGGGTCATCGGTCCGCATACCATGAATCACCTGCACGTAAAGTGAATCGCCGTGCAACAACGGCGACGAGGCGTAGCCCCAATTCAAACCAAACGGACCGTAGGATTCAGGCACATTGCGCGTCCACAATGTATTGCCCATAACGTCAAAGGCTTTAAGTACACCAGTTCCCGTCATCACCCAAACGTGTTCGCCATCCGTTACAGGAGAGGGAGATGACATGTTTTGTTTCCGAAGCCGACGATTTCCGTCACTTAAATGACGCGTCCAGTTGACGGCACCGGTGTTCCGGTCCACAGACCAAAGTTCTAGGTTGTCGTCGTCGACGGCAACGTTCACAAAAATTAGATCGTCCCAAATAATTGGCGTAGATCCTGACCACGCTGGCATTTCAAGCTTCCAAGCAACGTTACGGTTAGCATCCCACTCGACGGGAAGGTTGACCTCAGAACTCACACCATCCCGCGTCGGACCTCGCCAATTGGGCCAGTTCTCCGCCAATCCAGAAACGGGAACAAAAGCCAACATGGAGACAACAAAACAGACCACTTTCTCACTTCTCACGTCTTTCTCCCACTCGCGCGATAGCTTCCAGTAATCCGCCATCCATTTCGGAAAACAACGCGCGTTTGACTCGTTACCAGGTCACTTTAACGGTCCCAGTCGACCAGCAAGGTCCAACAGAAACGTGTATTGGAGCGCAACCTCACGGTATTGATTGGTGCGCCCACTCGCCCCACCGTGTCCGGCATCCATATTGGTCTTTAGCAAAAGCCGCCGGTCATCTGTCACCATCCCACGCCTTTTAGCTACCCATTTAGCCGGCTCCCAATATTGCACTTGCGAGTCGTGCAACCCCGTCATTACCAATAAATGTGGCCAGGTTACAGGCTCCATGTTGTCATAAGGCGAGTACGAACGAATATATCGATAATACTCCGGATCATTCGGATTCCCCCACTCATCGTACTCGCCTGTAGTTAGCGGAATATCTTCATCTAGCATCGTTGTTAAGACGTCAACAAACGGCACCTGGGCGACAACACCGTGAAAAAGCTCTGGACGCATGTTGATAACCGCAGCCATTAACAGACCACCAGCGCTTCCTCCCATTGCAAATAAGCGCTCAGGAGAAGTGAAACCCTGGTCAACGACACACTCAGCGCAAGCTACAAAATCCGTAAAACTGTTTTTCTTTTTGAACAATTTTCCGTCGTCGTACCAACGTCGACCAAGTTCTTGTCCGCCCCGTATATGGGCAATGGCAAAAATGAATCCTCGATCAAGCAGGCTTAACCGAGACGACCGAAATGTCGGATCCATACTGATGCCATACGACCCGTAACCGTACAAAAGTAATGGCGCCGTGCCGTCTATTCTGGTGTCACGGCGTCGCACCAGGGAAACTGGAACACGAACACCGTCGACCGTTGTAGCAAATATTCGTTCCGTTTCGTAATTTGTCGAATCAAAGCCACCGAGAACCTCATCCTGCTTTAACAACACACGCGTCCGTTTCAACATGTCATAGTCGTAAATTGACGTTGGCGTTGCCATCGAACTGAAACCAAACCGTAAAATGTTCGTATCAGGTTCTCGATTCGTTTCGACGTAGACCTCGTATGCCGATTCATCAAAACGAATCTGGTGCTCAGGCTCATCATTCCAAGGCTTTACTCGTAGTTGCGAAAGACCATGGCAGCGCTCTTCCAGCACCAAGTAGTCACGAAAAGTTTCGAAACCCTCAAGCAGAACATCATCACGATGGTCAATCACGTTCTGCCAGTTGTCACGCTCTGGATGAGAATCGTCTGTCGCCATCAAGCGGAAATTCGTGGCTTCCTGGTTTGTTCTAACAAAAAATCGGTTCTGGAAATGATCAAGCTCATATTCGTGGCCACGTTCTCGAGACAAGAAGACCGTAAAGAGCCCTTCCGGAGTCTTGGCGTCTAGGTAGCGATACTCGCTCGTTAACGTCTGATAGGACGCGATGAAGATGAACTGTTTCGAACGACTCCGTCCAACGGCACACGAAAAGGTGTCGTCCGTTTCTTCGTACACGAGAACATCTGTTTCAGGATCCGTGCCAAGTCGATGACGATAAATGCGGTTTGGCCTGAGTGTTATTGGATCGTGCCGAGCGTAGAATACGGTCTCGCTGTCGGACGCCCACACCAAGTTTGATGTTACGTCTGTGACGACGTCTTTCAAGTCAACTCCGGAAACAAGATCTCGAAAACGGGCAATATACTCTCGACGACCAACCTTATCGACCGCGTACGCCAACAGTGATCCGCTCGGGCTAACACTGCATGCTCCGACATCACAAAAAGCTGCCGATTCGGCAATCTCATTGACATCAAGGATTACCTGCTCCTCGCCAGACACGCCGACCGGCTGACGGCAATAAATCTTGTAGTCCTTATCGTCCTCGGTTCGACGATAATAGCGATAAGGACCATCCCGGTAAGGGACCGAGATATCCGTTTGTTTTATTCGGCTCTTAATTTCCTCAACCAGACATTCTTCAAACTCGGCCGTGCCCGCCATAACATCACGAACATGCTCATTTTCCTCTTGTAAATACGAGATGACTTCTGGGTTCTCTCGTTCCCTCAGCCAGTAGTAGTCATCGACACGGGTATCTCCGTGCAGCTCAAATTTCCGCGCACGAGCCGGTGGACAAGAAACCTTTTTTCGAGTCATAACCGACTACTTTTTGAGCGTTCGCTCCACATAATCGTGCACCGCGCTTTGGACCGCTGGTGACAACCATGCTTCTTGAACTTCTTCGTCAATGGAGCGCATATAGCGAATCACGCGGTCGCGACTCGGCTGCCGGATAAGTCGCTTCGTCAACGCAAATGACGCGTGCGGCACGCTTCCAAGACGGCCAGCCATCGCCAATGCACGGCCTTGAAGAGCATCTGGTGGTGCAAGTTCATCCACAAAACCGTTCTCCAAGGCCTCGTTAGGCGTGCATGTCATACCGCGATAGATCATCGTCTGCAGCCGATGGGCCGGAAGCGTCAGCCGAAGAATTTCTAAGGCCATACTCGGAAACGGCACGCCCACCGACAGTTCGGGTGCGCCAATGCGCCCTGCACCTTCAGCCATCACACGATAATCACACGCACATGCGAGAATGCAGCCCCCCGCAATGGCGTGACCATTGACCGCAGCCACTAATGGTTTGGGAAACGTAAACGTCTTGAAAAAGGCCTCCGCCAACAAGGGTAAAAATTCCTGTATGTAGTCGCGTCCTCCCTCGCTGAGTCGACGCAAATCAACGCCAGCACTAAAGATCGAACCCGAGCCTGTCAACACGACTGCAGAACAATCAGCCTTCTCGAGAACATCAAGTTGAGAAATCCATCCATTCATCAACTCGCGGTCGAACGCGTTCACCTTGCCGTGCGCCAGTTGAACACAGGCAATATCCTCGTGTGAATTGGTCGTTAGCATGGATATTCTTGAACCCCGAAGTGCCTATTCGGTACGAAGTGAACTAAGCAGAGGAGACCGAATAGCCGCAATGGTCGCTGCCACAGACGCGCTAAGCCCGACTGCAACAACAATCAGCAACAACACACCGAGAGACAAAAGTGGCACGCCACCTCCACGCTCCAGCCAAGCCGGCGCAATTGCAACTATGGCACTACTCGTCCCCACAGCAAGTCCCGCAAATAATAGAAATGAATTCTCAGCAACTACCATTAACGACAGATGCCCCGCGTTGTAACCTACCGCACGCATGAGCGCCAGTTCACGACGACGCTCCAGAACATTTCGTAGTAGCACCGCTCCCAAACCGAACGTGCCGAGAATCAAGCCCAGACCACCCAATGTCTGGAATGTAGCGAGGTACGTATTGTTGACGCGATGAAAAGCCGCCAGACGTTCGCCCGACGAAACCACATCAAATCCAAAATCAGACATCCTATCCTCGAGGCTAGCACTGACAAGCTCAAGCCGTTCAACTGGAGCATCAATCAAAAAGAAACGATACCCTTCGTAGTCTGCAAACACTCGCTCAAAATGAGATTCTCCAATTAAGAGTTCACGTTGGAAAATGCTATCTGACAGCGCCGCGACGATGCGCAACGTGATCGGGTTGTCCGTATCTCGGTTCAATACAAAATCGTCACCAACCGATAAATGGAGCGCATAAGCAAGAGACGTCGCGTCAGCAATCGCCGGAATAGCACCGTCTTCAAATTCACGATTGAGTAACAACCATGGATTTGTCTCTTCAGCCTCGGTTTCGGCAATCGAACTACTGAAACGGAAACGGCCCTCAGAAACAAACTGCGCCGTTGGGGCCAAAATACGAGGATCCTTAGCCTGATACAAATTTAAGCAGCTTGCGTCTTCCCCAGGGCGTACGCGAAATCGGCTCATCGCTACACCCGACAATGGCTGTTCGCCTTCGAAAAGGTCGTCGATAAAAAGTGCATTCCGTCCGACTGCGGTGGATGGATCGTGAACGATCGGCAGCAGCGTATCGGCCAGCAACGTATACCCACCTGTGCCAGACCGCTTATCCAGAACATCGCCAGCACCCTCTAGTCGGAACGCATCAACAGCAACGATGATGAACACTGCCGATGCAATTAACGCAACAGACAACACACTCCGCCCTGGTCGATAAGACGCATTCCTGAAACCGACCTGCGAAAGAGACCACGGTCCCGTTGTGTGACGGCGTGGCCGATCACTAAGCCAACTCCACGTCAGCACAAGCATCGACGACAACAACAGCATCCCGCCACCGAAGAACCCACCCGTCTCGCCAATCACTCCAGACATGGCCACTACGACCAAAACGACACCGCCGACCGCCAATCCCAGTCCTGTAATCCACCCTCGTGATCCGTTCGTAGGATCTACGTCCGAGGTGCTCGGTATACCCGTCACTTCCGCAACTGCACCGGTCAAAAGACTCCGAGGAGAAACCGGCGTAAGCGCACGTAGCGTCCAAGAAATCGATGCAACAGCAGCAAAAATTCCTCCGCAGACACCGGCTCCCAACATGAGCGGTGACAGCGACAAACCGAGGCGAGTAGTGCCAACAGCATCGACCCACCAAGTCCTCAGTCCCCACATGATCAGCTCGGCATACAGCACGGCACCAAGTATTCCGACAAGGCTGCCTGCTACAGAAAGGCAAAAGGCTTCGCTCAAAAACACACGGCGAATGGACACGACCGAGAATCCGATCGCGCGAAGCAAGCCAAGCTCTTGCAATCGCTGTTCAACGCCAAGACGGAAAAAGAGACTAGCTAAAAGCAACGCAGAGACGACAAGAAAGAAACTAAAGTAAAAAAAATACAACCCAAAGTCTGTCGCCCCTGCTGAGGCTTCCAATGCGAGCGCGCGGGCCGGATAAACGACAAACCCGACGGAAAGCGGGTCAAGATGCCCCAAAAGAGAAGATTCAAAACGATCGCGCACTACCCCAAGGTCTTCCCCGTCTTCGGGAGAGAGTCGAATCGACGTTAGATCACCCCACCGTGACGACCACATTTGCTGTCCAGCCTCAAGCGGGACAAACGCTTTCGGTGTCGTACGGTAGTCGTCCCAATACTGCTCATCCGTAGGCCTGATTAAACCTAGATCAACATCAAAGGGTGGGTCCCAGTCGATAACGTCATTAGCTTCCGTAATACCTGGATAGTCCGGCGCCAACTCACTATCGGCGGCGATCCCCATAATCGGCACTATATCAACGACTTGAAGCTCGACTTCGTTTGTGGTCAATCGCCCTTCATCTTCCCAAACGTAGTACTCAAGGGTGACCGCATCCCCTGATTGAACATCCAGATCGTCAGCAACCCATTCATTGAGGACCACAGGCACCCTGGGAGAAACTGACGAAGGAATCTGCGTGCCACTCACAACACTTAGGTCAAGTGCTGTTACGAGTGAATAGGGCGTGATCCGATCACCGGAACGCAGCTGATTTGATAGGTAGGTGAATACTGGCTCTGTATCCAGCCCAAGCGACAACGCAGCAGCATCTACGGCCTCAACCGTGGTCTGATTCAGCAACCCTGCTGCCGATTCCACCGCGAGAACACCTTGCTCAGCAATCACACGAGTTCGCAACCCCAGGTCATCGAGATTCGAGACGTGCCGAACCGCCGATTCCGCCCCTGCTAAACGGTCCGCATCCGCTTCGGCATCTCCTGCTGGCTCCTCGGTTGCGAGCAGCACCGTGTTGACCCTCTGTTCTTGGTCCAGTTCTCTCTGTAATCGCGTTAACGGCACGAAAACTGACCGGGCAAGCCCCTGCTGCGGACGGAACGAAAATTCACCGAGCTCTGTTGGCCGAAGTACTCGTGTCACACCCAAACGAAGTGTGCTTCCAGCATCGTCTCGGCGCCCATGAAGTGAACTAATTGGCACCGCTGACGGCTTCTCAACGCGCACGAGTATGGCATCATCAAACCGCGCTCCAAGCTCGGTAGCCAAACCGTCACTCAAAAATGCGGCATTTCGTTCGAGAGCAAATTCTTCTGCAGGCAGCCCATGAAAGGTCCAAAACCGTTCGTCTACGCCATAAACCTGCACAGCCGACGCACGCCGTCCACTCTCTTGATGCGTAATAAAACCTTCTACGGCAATAAGAGGAGTGATCCTCGAAAAACGCTCTCCAATGCCATCAGCTAATGCCAGGTCTGAGGCTAGAGAATCACGAATGAACCCGAAGCTGGTAACAACTTGATCAGTTGCCCCAAGACGTTCAAGCGCTAATTGGCGAAGGCTGGCACGTACAGAGACACCAACGAGCAGCGCACCCGCCAAAACGGCAACTGCCGCTGCCACACCAACAACGACAGCAAGATTCGTCCGCCAAAAATGTCGGACGTTACGACGCACAAGGGATAGTTGCGTCATAGACTTCAGGTCAATTCCAGACGTTCGTTGTTCAAGTGATAACGGATGTCACATCGCGCCGCCAACTCGGCATTGTGCGTCACGACAAGGAGCACATTGTTCTCTTGGGCATGAAGCTCAAACAGCAACGACATTACTGTATCGGCCGACTTACGGTCTAAATTTCCTGTCGGCTCGTCACAAACAACAAGGGGTGGGTTCTGTATTAGAGCCCTCGCCATTGCCACACGTTGCCGCTCACCACCGGAGAGTTCGGCGGGTCGATGGTCAACACGGTCAGCTAAACCCACTCGATCAAGGAGAGATAGAGCACGCTTTGCCACCTTCGCATCGGGTTCGCTCACTAACGTAGGTACGAGAACATTTTCCAGAACTGTACATTGCGGCAAGAGAAGGTGATCCTGAAACACAAAACCCACCTTTTCATTGCGAAAAGCTGCCAGTGCACCATCATCCAAAGAAAAAGGGTCGGTCCCCTCCAACGTCACCGTTCCAGCCGTTGGAGGTTCAAGTGCGCCCACAATGTAAAGCAGCGTACTCTTCCCACTCCCGGACGGCCCAACAATCGAAACACTGTCGCCCCGTGCCAGAGTGAAGGACACATCGGAAAGAATGGGCAAACGCCCACGCGCCGTTACGTAGTGCTTACTGAGACTGCTAACTTCGAGCAAGGATGCCCCCGCTCCCACTTTACTATCAGACGTTATTAATTGGCCACGCCAGCTTCGGACTTTAGAAACGAGCGACTACGAAGCTTTCTGAAACGCTCTCGGTCTAAAAAGAAAATCCACAATGTTTCCCTCGTGCGGCTGCAACCAGTTGAGTTTAATTGTTGGTATCGGCCCAACATTTAAACGATCGATGTTTCGAGCATCAAGCAAAGTTTGTTGAAATGCCACATCCTTTGTCAGTGCCGTCGCAACCAGCGTCGAACCAATCGACTTGAGCATATTTTTCTGCTCGCACTCAACAACCGTTACAAATGGAAACATATACTCCTTCTTCGCCATCGCGACATCTGGAGACGGACAATAAACTACAGTCGGACGCAGATAGTCACAGCGCTCGCGTGATTCCAGACGGCCGTCGGGATGATGCTTAGCCGTCATCTCTTCAACACCATTCTCCCGGAGCGCCGCATCAATATCGGCAGATATAGCGGGACCTTGACCCGGCACAGTGAACGCCGCCAGCGCTGCATCTGGATCCTCCGGCGGCAAGGGCTCAACAGGACCCAACCGTTCAGCTAGGGCCTCAGCAATCGCCTTACCATGCCGTGGCGTCCAAATACCGGAACAATTAATACAACTACGTCCGCTATTTACGAGAACACTGTCGACCATTAGGTCAAGGTGCTCTTCCCAGTTATCGGCCTCATCATCGCCGAGCAGAATTTTGCTGAAGCCCGGTCCATGCACCTGAACACCAGGGACGCCAGCATACTGCTCCACAGTCGGCGTGCCCCCAAATATCAAGCTCCTCGCACAGTTGTTGAGCACTGCGGCTCCGACTTCCCCAAGTCCCGGATACAGTGCAATTGCCTCACGCGGAATTCCTGCCTGAAAAAAAGCCTGCGTCATGCGCCAGGGTGTCCAAAGTTCCTGCGGTCCAGGTTTAAGAACTAACCCAATCTGAAGCGGGATAATCGGCAACCATAGGCTATGCACACCGGGTGAGTTTGACGGGAGCACCATGCCGAGAACGGATGTCGTAGCTTGGTAGCTTCGCATAACGCCGTCCTCCTCGCCATACCCTTTGGCGAGGATGTCTGGATCAAGACGACGAGTGAGGGACACCAAAATATCGTCAATGTGGTCGAGAACATACCGAAGCTTTTCCATGTTCATCCGACACATGTGCTCCGGCAACCCGGTGGTCGCCGACTGCTGACGCACAAAATCATCGGGCGTTTGGACTCCGTCGCCGAGAGGCAGTTCGGCCGATGAAAAAAGCTCAGCGCCTTTCTTGACCATGCCTATCAACTCGGATGGCGTGAACTCACGGAGCACGTCCCGAGCCCGGTCCGCCTTACGGAGGTCCCGTGCAACAATACCTGGATTCGCCTGACTCACTTCAGCCACTGGTTCGCCACTGGCAAAGTGCACAACCTTATCGACTTCGAGACTCTGGTACGGCTCACCCCAACGCAGAACAGGAAAATGGATCACAGTAACCTCTCAACTAGATACCATCTGCGATGGTGACCGCAATCGTTGTGCACAGATCTTCCTGTGTCCGGTGCGCGTCATCGCCAATCTGCAGCGTTAATTCGTATTCGGCCGGTTCGGACTGCAACGTAAACACGTTCGACCCATCACCGAAATGAACCCAGCCTTCACCTTGTGGGATCACCTCTCCCACAGGTAGACATCCGGTATCCACTCCAAGATGGAAATGGCCAATGTCGGCACGAGGTGTGTCAGTCTCCGCATCAAAGCCTTCAGGAATCGGTGAAATTTCATAATTTTCAGCGCCAAATTCCATTTCAAGATCGAAATCACTCGACATCTCTTCGCCATCTTGCGGAGTCACAAAAAACACCCGCGGCGCACCGCCAGACGGGGCAGGTGCTGCAGGAGGCGCCTCTGTTTCCATGGGCGCACTTTCCATCCCAGCTTCGTCGCCTCCACCACCACAGCCCGCTAACGCTAATGCTGGCGCAAGTGCCAACAGTGCAAGAAGGTTCAGATTTCTACGTCTCCATTCGATTCGCATCTTTAATACCCACTCCTTAAGTGACGTTACTGTCACACATACTGATTTCCCACATTACCAAGAACAATTTTCATCCGATATTGCTACATCTAATAGACCCCAACAGTGGTTGACGAAGCAAGTGCGCTGAACGGCCGGACCCCGCTGACTCCGTCCCATGGAAAAGAATCGCACGGCGGTTCTCGCTCCCCTTCATCACGTTCAAGAAACCGCGGAACAAAAAATTCTTTCGTCAACGTCGTAAGCATGACGCGGCCCGTAGCTCCATAGTCAACTACTGTGTCAGCATCATCGGGGTCAACTACTTGTAATACCGCCCGTGGTTGCGGTGCGTAATACGTAATTTTGTAACCCTCGTCTAAACCACTAGGCGGGCTGGCGGCCAACCCCATAAGTGTATTGCCATATGTTGGCGTCATATAAATGCCATCAAGTAACTCCTCGTGGGCAAACCGATTCCACTGGGGCGTGAACTCAGTACCCCCTGCAAAAATTCCCGTAATACCAGCATCTTTCAGGCTGGACCCTTCTTCTTCCAAACGAGTCGCGAGCGCCTCAAGTAACTTGGGTGTTGAAAACATACACCTAATATCATGTCCCGCCGAAAGCACCGTAACCGCTTGGTCAATGACGTGCTGTTGATAGGCCTTCAGATGGTCCATCCAACCCTTTTTGATTAACTTGATTACCCACCGTGGGTCGAGATCAACGCAGAAACAGATACCGCCACGATGGTGCGCAAGGTGTTCCACCGCAAGTCGCAGTCGACGTGGTCCGCTTGGCCCAAGCATTAACCAATTGGACCCTTTCGGGAAATGCTCATCGGGCAGCGTCTCTGAAAAGAGTTCATAGTCCGTCCGAAAATCTTCAATCGCAATTCTACTCTTTGGAATTCCTGTCGTTCCACCGGTTTCAAACACGTAGACCGGCCGGTCAGCATAGGCTTTCGGCACCCAACGGCGGACGGGACCACCTCGCAACGCTTCATCCTCAAAATGACCAAATCTTTTCAAGTCGTCAAAACCGTGAACCTCCTGACGAGGGTCCCAACCTGCATTCTCGGCCCATTCCAACCAAAACGGACAACCAGTTGAGGGATCAAAATGCCACGCAACAACTTCGCGGACCCACGCATCGAGCGCCGACCTAGATGCGTCTGCACCACCCTTTGTATCGCCTGTCTGTGTAGTCATGAAACGCCCATTTTATACTAGACGCGGTAACGTCATTGAAGGCGGCAGACTAAAACCACGCTTCCAAAACAGTTTCAACTGTCACAATGTTTACAATTTTTTCCCAATCGAAGAGGAATCACACTGGAGACATTCGGAATGGGACAAGTTAAAAGTATTTGGCTCAAGCGGTTCCACCGAGGACCGATGGATGAGGTAAAACGCGCGACCGTACTGAAAGGACGCGGTTTAAGTGACAATGCCGACCAAGGCGGCCAACGTCAGGTCACCATCATCAGCCAAGAAGAATGGACCGAAACAGAAAAGGCCCTGGCTGTAGGCATAGCTCCCATCAAACGGCGGGCAAATCTTCTGGTTTCAGACATCGAACTCAAGGACACACGAAACCGTGTGCTTCGCATTGGAGATTGTCGATTGCGGATACGCGGCGAAACCCGCCCCTGCAAGCAGATGGATTACGCCGTTGCTGGGCTACGAACCGCACTGAGTCAAGACTGGAGGGGAGGTGTGTACGCAGAAGCGCTCAATAGCGGCACCATCGCCGTTGGTGACGACGCAAACTGGGAAGATGTCTTACTAGATAGCACAAATAGAGACTAGCCTGCACCGACCAGGAACCTCGATAGATTCTCACCCCACGAGTAGTCTCCTACACCAAGACGTCCGCCTTTGCAGCAAAGACAAAGTCGCTCTCTGTCAAGCCATCAATCTTGTGTGTCCAAATTGTTATCTTGACCTCTCCCCAAGTGAGGTAAATGTCAGGATGGTGATCTTGTTCCTCCGCCATTTCTCCGACCTTGATCGTGAAATCTAGCGCTTGCCGAAAATCAGCAAACGCGTATGTCCGTTCAAGGTGATGTTCTTGTATTACCCGCCATTCCCCACCCAGACGAGCCTGCAACGAGACAAGTTCTTCGCCTTTCACCGGGGGCACGCCACCACGGCAGGGCACACAGCTTTTTTCCGCTAGATCACTCATTCGCACCTCCCGCTGCCCAACCAGGAAACTCCTAGGTATAGTGCAGCGATAACGTCAAACTGCACGGGCACCAAACATAAACAGAATCAGGTTAGTTACTAAGGAAACTCATATGTCAGAAAAAAGACCTCAGACCTACGAAAACCACACGAAATTTGTACCGGCCTTCCATTATGTCACCATGCCGATACTGCTCCTAAACTTGCTGTTCTCCCTCTATCAGATGACTCAAATTTTTGGGTTCCAGTCACTCAATACCGTTGTCGTAGCACTGGCTCTAATAGTTGTTGCGGTTCTTTCTCGCACCAATGCACTTAAAGCGCAAGACCGTGTGATTCGCCTCGAAGAACGTCTACGCCTACAGTCGGTCCTGGAACACGACTTACACCCGCGTGTAAACGACATCACAACCAGTCAGTTAGTGGCGTTACGTTTCGCACCAGATGAAGAACTCACGGAGCTAGTACGCTTGGCGCTTGATAACGGCGCAGATCAAAAAACACTCAAGAAAGCTATCAAGCACTGGAAGCCAGACTACCAACGACTCTAATGAAAGTGACCATCACCTCAGCCGACCCGTTAGTCCGGCTGCAAACTCGAGACGGCAGAGGTCCATGCCTCGGCCATTCGGCTCGACGCTAACCATAACCCTCCATCAACTACAAGCGTGACACCGGTAACGTAGGAGGCGAGATCGGAAGACAAATAGAGCGCAGCTTTTGACACGTCATCAATTGCTCCAAGACGACCAAGTGGGGTCATCTTTTCTGCACGATCTTTCGATTCCCCGACAAGTAAACGCCTAACACCCTCTGTATCAGCAATCGGTCCTGGTGCAATGCCATTAACGCGAATACCATATTGGCCCCACTCAACTGCTAGCACGCGCGTCAACGCATCAATACCTGCTTTTGCAGCCGATACATGTACTTGCGCCACAGTTCCAAGATAATGCAATGTCGCGCTGATGTTGAGAACCGTGCCAGAACTCTGCTTCAAATACGGCAACGCTGAACGACACATGTGGAAAGTTCCTTTTAAGTCAATATCCACAACGGTGCCGAACCCATTAGGAGAAAGGTCCTCAGCGAAGCAAAGAAAATTACCCGCAGCGCCGTTAACTAGAATGTCGAGGCGACCAAAAGCTTCGATCGTCCGGGCTACCGTCTTGTCTACATCTGCAGGATTGCGGACGTCACCTGCAATCGAAACAGCGCGTACACCCACGGCCTCAATTTCTTCGCGGGTTGTCTCAAGGTGATCGATCGTTCGACTGGTAATCGCTACATCACAGCCGTGGGCCGCTAATGCTAGCGACAACCCGCGACAGATCCCGGTACCCCCGCCCGTTACTAGTGCAACCTTGTTTCTGAGAAGATGTGGATCAAAAGACATTCCGTGCTCCCTCGTTTCAAGAATAGAATCCTTGTATCTTGCTAATACTGACTGCAGTCACCAATGCATTTCCACTGTGGCTACTTCTCGCCAGTGGGCTTGCACTCGTGAAACCCTCACTTTTCACTTGGTTTAGCGGGCCACTTATTCCGATAGGCCTTGGAATCATCATGCTTAGCATGGGTATGACTATCGGATTCGAAGACTTTCGACGCATCGCGCGTCAGCGCCGAGACGTATTCCCCGGCGTCGTCCTGCAATATACGCTGATGCCTTCGCTTGGGTGGGCGCTTGGATACATTTTCAACCTGCCAACCAGCTTTGCCATTGGGCTAATCCTCGTCTCGTGTTGCCCGGGCGGAACCGCTTCGAACGTCATCGCTTTTCTCGCTCGGGCAGACGTTGCGCTTTCGGTAACTATGACCACCGTGTCAACACTGGTCGCAGCCCTGATGACACCAACGCTCGTCGCGCTACTAGCCGGAAACCGTGTTGACGTGGCAGCGCTCGGTCTGCTCGCCGATACCGTGCTGGTTGTTATTCTTCCCGTCATCACAGGAGCAGTCCTTAAGTGGCGTTTTCCTTTTTTATGCAACAAATTTTTGCCGATTGCCCCCATGATTGCGGTCACAACGATTGTCTTGATTGCAGCGTCCGTAATCGGCAACGGAAGAACCGCCACTATCGAAGCTGGACCGAGGCTCATACTTGCGGTGTTCTGCTTGCATGCTGGCGGTTTTATCTTGGGCTACCTTGTCGCCCGAGTGTGGCTTGGTAAGGAACAGGCCGCTCGAACAACAGCTATCGAAGTAGGTATGCAAAATTCAGGACTTGGCGTTGTCCTTGGCCAACAAAATTTTGTAAACCCATTGGTAGCAATTCCAAGTGCTATTTCAGCAGTTCTACACTCACTGGTCGGAAGTATTGCAGTCGTTTTCTGGCGCACTCGCAGTACTACTGAATCAGACCTTCAATAGCTCATTCGACCGGCGCAATTGCTGAGCCGACGAGCGACCGCAAATCATCGGGCAAATCCAGTTCCAACGCAACAGACTGCCCTCTAGTGGACATCTTCCGCCACGTCTTACGAAGAACCTCGATGACCTTCAACTCTTCATGTTGTTCGACAAAGGCTGGCAAGTAATAAGTCAAGAACACGAGACACGCAACATCTTCTAGAAGCTGGACTTCCGCATCGACCTTCAAGCGCTCTTTACGCAATAAGACCTGAACTCGCTGGACCGTATCGGCATCGTAACCAACGCCAGTTAAAATATCGGCAGCGGTCTCGGCATGAAATTGCGCGAGATCGGAACGCCAGTGACGGTAGCCATCTCGTCCCTCAGGATAAGTGGAGCGAGGTACTGTCCAGCGACGAATATGTTGGCAGCGTGCCGCGAGTCGAACCACTTCCGGTGCGGTCGGTTCGAACTCATCGAGAGTCGCCGTCATCCTTTGGGAATAAACCAGTTCTTTGGCCTGAAGCGTCCCACTTACACGCTCAAAATTCGGGTCGTCAACGTTCGCACGGTCAAATTCTTCGATCGCCCTTCGAAAACGTTGCGTGTGTTCCGTCTCAGTCACAACCTAGTCATCTTCCGGGCCGACATACCCGTCCCTCTCCAGGTGCAATACGATTTGCTGCGCAGCCTCTTCGGGCGTTAGCGCCGTTGTGTCAATGGTCACATCAGCATCTACGGGAGCTTCATAGGGATCTGATATTCCTGTGAACTCTTTGATGATGCCAGCCCGAGCTTTCGCGTAAAGACCTTTACGATCACGCTGTTCACACACCTCTAAAGGCGTATCCACATGTACCAGCACAAATCCGCCTGCCGGTTCTACCGCACTACGTACGTCTTTGCGAACCGCATCGTAAGGTGCAATAGGGGCACAGACCGCAGCACCACCGTTTTTTGTGATCTCCGACGCTACGTATCCAATGCGTCGAATATTAATGTCTCGATGTTCCTTCGAAAAACCCAGCTCAGACGACAGATTTTTTCTCACTAAATCCCCATCAAGAAGGGTAACCGAACGACCACCAATTTCAAGGAGTTTCACTAGTAATGCATTTGCAATAGTGGACTTTCCGGAACCCGACAATCCGGTAAAGAACACGGTGAACCCCTGGTGCCGACGAGGTGGATGGCTACGCCGCAACTCGAGCGCGACATCTGAAAATGTAAACCATGCGGGAATATTCTTTCCCTGGGCAAGTCGCTGCCGGAGATCGGTGCCGGACAAATTCAGACTTTGCTTCCCTTCCGGAACTTCGTCAATGGGCACGTATGAATCAAGTTCCTCGACGTAGACCATCATTTTGAACGGTACCATCGTCACCCCAAGTTCAGCCTCATACTGTTGAAGCATTTCCTGGGCGTCGTAAGGTCCATAAAAAGGTGTTCCGCTTGAATCACTGCCTGGCCCAGCATGGTCACGACCGACGATGAGGTGAGTGCAACCATAGTTTTTTCGGATAATCGCGTGCCACACTGCCTCGCGTGGCCCCCCCATCCGCATCGCTAGGGGTACAAGTGACAACATTGCGGTTTGTGCTGGGTACCGATGCAAAAGAGCTTGGTAGCAACGGACGCGAGTGTAGTGATCGACATCCCCTGGCTTCGTCAAGCCAACAACCGGATGAATTAGTAGGTTCGCTTCTACCTCCTTCGCAGCCCTCAACGTTAATTCCTGATGGGCTCGGTGCATCGGATTACGCGTCTGAAAGGCGACAACTTTTGTCCAACCGAGTTTTGCGAACTCACTACGCAACTCTTCAGGCGTATGTCTCAACTGCTTATAGTCGTAATGGGTGACAGGTTGGATCGCTGTAACCCTTCCACCAACATAGTAGGCTTGGGTCCTGTCACAAAGCTGCGCTACACCTGGATGTTCCCGATTCGTCGTGCCAAACACAGCATCTGCCTCAGCTTCACGATCAGGTTCCCAAACGACCTCTACGCTCAATGATGCAAGCATCACTCCTTCTTCATCCCGTAATGCAAGCTGACTACCTGGACTGAGGGATTGGGCGAGCTCTTCTGAAACATCGAGCGTAATCGGTATCGGCCAGAGTGTGCCGTCGGCCAAACGCATCTCTTTACAAACACGCTCGTAATCCTCGCGTCCCATGAACCCAGATAACGGTGAAAATCCACCGCTGATGAGAAGTTCTAAGTCGCACAACTGTCGCGGCGTTAAATCATGTGACGGCCAATCTCGTGACTCGGCTTTCAACTTCGTGCTGAGACCGGCCTCTGAAAAAAGGTTAATGAGGGTCCCACCGTGAGGGGGAATGAGATGGTCAGACAAAATTAGTTACTCCTATACTTAAAGGTCTAGAACTCATGTGAACCCAACAGCTTAGCACGAGCATCAAAGGAGTTCCCGTCGCCACACTTGACCTCCAAGGCACAACGCGCGCTAAAATACTGCTGCTTTGACACATATTCCACTGACAGCTCCGAAGCGTAACTGTTGTTGTACGGAGGCCTTCGAGCCCCCTTGCGCCTGTGGTCGTGTAACGTAACAACGATATTTTTTACAAAAAACAAGAGACCTAAGGCCCGGGAGGCAAACGCCCCCGGGTCTTTTTTTTGCCATGGATTTTTCTCCAATTCTAATTGGGTTCGTAGTTGGTACGCTCGTAGGAGCCACATCGACTGGCGGTGGTGCATTGCTGACTCCTGCACTCATACTGATAGCACAAATTCCGCCTTCAATTGCCATCGGATCAGACGTGCTTATCGCGAGCGGCATGAAACTGTTTGGTGGTGGTTTCTACGCCCTACGTCAAGAAGTCCACTGGCCCACAGTCCGGTCACTCACGATGGGGTCCCTGCCTGGTGCGTTTGTCGGCATCTCACTTCTTAACCGTATGCCGGAAAGCCATATTGAGACGTGGCTCACTCGAGGGCTCGGCTTCGTGCTGGTTGCTGCCGGCTGCACTCTAATCCTACGGATGCAATCTTCACATCGTACTGAGCCAAAACAGCTTCCCCCAACCACGATAACAATCGGACTAGGTTTTCTTACTGGTGTACTTGTCAGCATGACGAGTGTCGGGAGCGGTTCTTTACTGTTGTGTGTCTTAGCGTTGGCGTACCCGCTAAATAGTCGAACAACTGTCGGAACAGACTTGGTTCATGCTTTACTGTTGTCTGTCGCTGCAACCGTTGGACACGCCTCCGCCGGTCGTGTTGACGTTTCGCTAGCAACCACTGTGCTTGTTGGAGCCGTGCCAGGCGTAATAATGGGAGCACGAATTGCCACGTCGTTACCAGAACGCGCTTTACGGATTGGATTAATCATAGTGCTAGTAACAATCGGCATGCGGTTGGCGTTATTTGGTATTTCCGAAGGTTAGGTACTTGATCCAAAGGGTAGGATAACGTGACTAGTGTCGTGAAAGAACGTGACAAACTAGAGTCCTCGGAATCGCTTTCAGCCCTTGCCCTTCAACTTGAAGGCCAAAGCGCAGAAAATATCCTGCGGTGGGCATCAAAGCGGTATGGAGCCCGTCTAACCTTTGCAACTGGTTTTGGTGCAGAGGGTTGCGTACTCATTGACCTGATGGGCCGTCATAACCTTCCGATTGACGTCTTCACACTCGACACCGGAGTCCTCTTTGAAGAGACCTATAGCTTGTGGCAGGACCTCGAGTCACGGTATGGCATCACCATCCGGTCTGTTGCATCGGACCTGACTATCCAAGCTCAGGCCGAGAAACATGGCGACGAACTCTGGAAACGAAAACCCGACCAATGTTGCGACATCAGAAAGGTAAAACCACTCAAGGCCGCGCTCGCCAACATTGATGCATGGGTCACCGCCATAAGGCGGCAACAAACGCCAGAACGAGCTAATGCGAAAGTCGTAGAGTGGGACACAAAATTTGACATTGTGAAGATAAACCCTCTCGTCACTTGGACTAAACAGGACGTTTGGCGGCACATTACCAAACATGGAGTACCGTACAATCCACTACACGATCGTGGGTACCCAAGTATTGGCTGCGAGCCCTGCACAAGTCAGGTCAAACCCGGCGAGGATGAACGGGCCGGCCGATGGCGCGGCTCCAATAAAAACGAGTGCGGTTTACATGGACCTTTGGGTTTGCCACGTCAGGAGTAGCAGAAAATGCATCTCTTCCCTGCTTTCGTAAAATTAAAAGGTCGCCGCGTCGTCGTGGTTGGCGGTGGCTTGGTTGCCACTTCGAAACTCAACGGTTTACAGAGTGCTGGCGCACAAATCACTGTGGTCGCTCCTGACGTTACCGCCGACATTCAGGCCGCTGGCGTGACGGTCCTGAAACGTCCTTTTCGAGACACAGACCTTGATGGCGCTTGGCGCGCTGTTGCAGCCGCCACGCCTTCCGTAAATCGAGCGGTAGCACGCGCCGGCGAAGCACGTCAGGTTTTTGTCAATGCAGTCGATGACCCGCCCAACGCCAGTTTGTACCTCGGTGGGGTCGTTAGGCGTGCTGGCGTCACGTTCGCTATTTCCACAAATGGGTGTGCACCTGCAATCGCCGGCCTCCTGCGAGAAGGCCTAGACGCAATCCTTCCGGAAAATGACCTTGAGCAATGGATGTCGCAAGCTGCACTATTGAGGGAAGAATGGCGAGCGAACGAAGTTCCGATGTCTCAGCGACGCCCTGCGCTATTACAATCGCTCGTCGATTTGTACGAACCGAAGGTTCTAGAAAACGTACCATCGACTGAATCGACGACAAAATGATCGCCTCTTCCAACCGCTGCTTAACCTCAACCGGTTTTGTGTCGCTAGTCGGCGCGGGACCTGGTGATCCCGAGTTACTTACTGTCAAGGCGGCCCGGCGACTTACTGAAGCAGACCTTGTACTTTTTGATGGCTTAGTGTCACGAGATATGGTCGCTTTGGCCAAGCGTGCCCAAAGGTTTAGCGTAAGCAAGCGGGCCACACGGCCGTCAGTCAGTCAAGAAACAATCCATCGACTCATGATCCGGGGAGCGCGACGCGGGAAACGCGTCGTTCGGCTGAAGTCTGGGGACCCGTTTGTCTTGGGACGCGGCGGCGAAGAAGCCCTCGCATTGCAAACCGCCGGAGTAGCCTTTGAAGTGATCCCGGGAATTACAGCTGCAACCTCAGCGGCGGCACTCGCCGGAATTCCCGTCACTCATCGCGGCGTCGCCTCAGGGTTCATGGTCGTTTCTGGACATGATCGGAATGTTTTTGAGCCGCTACTCACCAGTGTCACTTCAGGTTCGATGACTGTTGTCATATTGATGGGGCTCTTGCAACGCTCCGTAATCGCGGCGACGCTGCTTCGCGCTGGCTGGTCGGCCGACACGCCATGTGCGATTGTCCAGTCTGCATCGATGCCGCAAATGCAACTCTGGAAGGGCTTTCTTCAGGAACTAGGTTCACCGAAGTTGACCTTAGGTGCCAAAGACTTACCTGGAACGATCATCATTGGCGAGGTGACGCGTCTTTCCGGGCTCATTCACGACAAGGTAGAGCCGACGGAAACCATAGACGCTATCGCCTTAAGGCAGTAGACCCCATGAGCAAGGAAAAGGTGTAGCTAACATGACTTGGAAAGAAACGCTTGCCGACCAAATTCCGCCTGACCTCCTTAATGAGATTGATGCGTTTGAGAGTCAGATTGCACTACGACGTCAAGGAAAGATTGACGAAAAAGTTTTCGCAGAAACTCGCTTGCGACGAGGAGTCTATGGCCAACGATATGACAATGGCCAACGTAACGATGGAACTGGCCCCAAATCACTTGACTACCCATCAAACGGGTTAACAAAGGGTCCAGACACTGTATGGGACGCGCCAGGCATGCAGCGTATCAAGATACCCATGGGCCGCTTAACGCCTGAACAGATGGAGACGCTTGCTGACCTCGCTGAGGAATACAGTGACGGTGTTTGTCATGTGACAACGCGCCAAGACATTCAGTTGCATTTTGTACACATTGATGACACGCCAGACATGATGCGACGCTTGGCCGCTGTTGGTATAACCACTCGTGAAGCGTGCGGAAATACCGTCCGCAATGTCACCGCGTGCCCACTAGCCGGGGTCTGTCGAGACGAAACCTTTGACGTCACTCCCTACGCCGATGCGTGCATGAAGTTTCTATTGGGACACCCCGACGCCCAAGACTTTGGCCGCAAGTTTAAGGTGGCGTTCTCCGGGTGCCGCGAGCACGCGTGCGGTCTCGTGTCCATGCACGATCTTGGATTAGTCGCCGTCACTCGGACTGAAAACGGTATGGAGCGCCGAGGATTTGAAACCTACGTCGGCGGCGGACTCGGAGCCGTGCCACACCAGGCAAAGCTATTCGATGAATTTCTTCCCGTTGAGGAACTTTTACCAATTGCCCAGGCAATTGCACGAGTCTTTGCCCGACTTGGAGAAAAGCGTAACCGTGCGCGAGCAAGAATTAAATTTTTAATTGCACAACTTGGCCTCGAAGAGTTTAAACGGCTGGTTCTTGAAGAACGTGCACAACTTCCCGAAGACCCGCGGTGGACCGCAGACATTCAAGACACCTCAGACCACAACAATCACCCGGTCGAAGTCGCTACGACATCTTCTGGAACGAAAGCGGACGGCTTCACAGGATGGCTGCGTACGAATGTTTACAAGCAACGTCAAGATGGTTTTGCAGTGGTAACAATAGCGCTACCACTGGGTGACCTTACTACACATCAAATGCGAAGGCTCGCAACGATTGGAAGGCAGTATGTGGCCGGAGCTGTACGACTCACGGTAGAGCAAAATATCGTATTGCGGTGGGTCCGTGAGGAAGATCTTCAGCCTCTGTATAGTGCGCTAAGCAGTGTCGGTCTCGGGCAGGCTGGCGCAGGGACGATTTCAGATATTACCGCATGCCCAGGCACGGACACCTGCAAACTCGGAATTGCATCCTCGCGTGGCCTCGCCGCAGAACTTCAGTCACAGCTCACGGCCACTGCCGACAGCCAAGACCCAGCTGTATCCGAACTTCGGATCAAGACAAGCGGCTGCTTTAATTCTTGTGGACAACATCACATCGCAGATTTGGGCTTCTATGGCGTCAGTCGGAATATCTCTGGTTATGCAGTGCCTCACTTCCAGGTCGTCCTCGGAGGACAATGGGACAACAATGCCGGTGCGTATGGATTAGCCACAGGAGCAATCCCATCGAAACGCATCCCTGAAGCGGTTAACCGAATCACGAAACGATTCGTTGAAGAACGTCTTGACGACGAAAGCTTTCAGGACTACACGAGACGCGTAGGCAAGCGCTCGTTCAAAGAACTGCTGAGTGACTTAACCGCCGTCCCACCGCATGATGTGCAGCCAGATTACTACTCTGATTGGGCTGACCCTCGCGAATTCACACTCGGCGACATGGGCGTCGGCGAATGCGCCGGAGAGGTTGTTTCATTAACCGAGTTCGATCTCGCAGCGGCCGAAGCTCAAATCTTCGAAGCACAGCTTAAACTCGAAGAACAGGCGCATGGCGCAGCAAATGAGCTGGCCTATAACGCAATGCTCCTCGCCGCAAAGGGATTGATCAAAACTGAATTCATCGATATAGGAAACGAACCAGATGAAATCGTACGGGAGTTCAGGACTCGTTTTTTTGACACTGAACTATTCTTTGATAAATACGCCGGGGGAAAATTCGCAATGTATCTGTTTCGTCGGCATCAAGTGGGAACACAAACCACTTCAGAGGCAGCGCACCAGTTAATCGAAGAGGCGCAGCTTTTTCTCGAAGCGAGCCACGCATGTCAAGCCCGACTGGCGTCACAGCCAGCTATGGCGTTTCCACCATCTTCAACTCTGCGGTCATAACAGATGGAACATCCAATAGGTTCACTACAGCGTTACAGCTTGCGTTTGTTTCTCGAACCAAACTCTACACCGCTGTCACCACGCTTAATTACTCCAATCTTTCACAAGTGGATTCAGCAGCGGTCTGTTGAAGGTTTGCTCATCGACGTGGCCGACTACGGTCACCTTCCAGATGGTCCGAGCACACTTTTAGTCGGTCATGATGCAAATTTTGCAATAGACGGAACCGGCGGCCGACAAGGAATTACCTATTCTCGAAAGCGAGGCAGCAACGATATGCCTCTAGCAGAACGTCTGGACTCTAGTGGAAAGCAGCTAATTTCTGCAGCCCTTCTACTCGAAACCGATACATCTATTCCAGTAAGGGATCGCTTCGCGTTTAGTACCGACGAAATTGAGTTCTGCGCTAACGATCGTCTCTTGGCACCCGCGGCGGAGAAAACAAACGCCATGCTCAGTCAACTTGCCGAAAATTTCGGTCAGCGCCTGTTTTCGGCTCCGACTGAAATTACCCCGGTGACAGATGGGCGCATCGGTTTTCACCTCAAAACTGCAGAACGCAGACCGCTGACAGGGCTCCTCGAGAACCTCAGTCAAGACTTGACCTGATACCGACGTCGGGGGCTCGCCGCAATAACTTGTGGCAACCCCCTTGTCCGTTATCGCCAAACAACAGCGCTCCCAACGCAAGAAGCGTGAACGGCAAAATCCATTTCCCATATTCATGTAACCGGGTTTTCTGAAGTTAAATATAAAACTGAAAAAAGTATTTGATATGGGAAATTTTGGTCCGATCTATTATTAGACTTTCTAATACACAAATATCTTGCCATTAGGGAGACTTGTGAGTACAGTTCCTCTCCCATGCAAGTTGAAGCGCTGAGCATTTTCTGTGACGTTGTGCGTTTTCAAAGTTTTTCGAGGGGTGCGCTGGCAAATTCCGTTAGCCAATCAGCCGCCAGCCAAACAATACGTCAGATTGAGAAGCAGCTGGGTACACAACTCATTGATAGATCGAAAAGGCCTTGGCAGCTTACCAGTGAAGGCCAAACATTTTTCAAGGGATGCCAGGAAATCGTCGAACGGTACCACGAACTAGAAGAAGCGGTTCAGCGAGGCCAGGGACCGACTGCCTACACCATCCGTCTAGCTTCGATC
The DNA here is from genome assembly GCA_964507425.1 of uncultured Vicinamibacteraceae bacterium. Classification (GTDB taxonomy): domain Bacteria; phylum Acidobacteriota; class Vicinamibacteria; order Vicinamibacterales; family UBA8438; genus DTWD01. Next base: position 8,204 of record CAZDQD010000114.1, on the reverse strand, counting down.
TACTCCATCCGACGGCCGGACCTAAGCTCTTCTATAGATGATTTTTGTGCGGCTGTCCCGGGAGCAAATGTTGATGTTCATTACATGCGTCCAGACGAAGTTTGCACAAATATCCAAAACGGCCAGTCAGACCTAGGTTTGATCTCATTCGCCAATTCTACTCGTGATCTGACGGTCGTCCCATGGCAAAAACAGGCGATGGTCATCACCTGCCTGCCGTCTCATAAATTTGCCCGGCGGTCGACGGCCGTAGGGCCCTGGGAACTTTCTGGTGAACCCTTTGTTACCTTCGATCGACAGCTCCAGGTACGCCGGGAACTAGACCGGTATCTCAAACGTCATCGCGCCGACGTTAGGATTGTCGCCGAATTTGACAACATCGAAAACATCAAGGAAGCGGTAGAAGACGGAACCGGTCTAGCCGTACTCCCACTACCCTCGGTCCGCCGAGAAGTAGAACGAGAATCGCTGGTCGCGGTGTCGATCGACGCATTGAACGGAGAAGCTCCTTTTGTACGACCGCTCAGCATCATCCATCGTCGGAACCGTCGTCTAAATCCTGCCGTAAGTAAATTCGTAGAGTTACTTCGTCTATCCAATGTCGATCACGAAATAACTTCGGAGACGGTGCTCCCGTCAAAAACAAATCGGTCGAAGCAAAAACTTGTTAGCGCCAGCGCTTCTTCATGAGTCGCCCAATGACACCACGAGTAGATAAATTGACCACGGCAACAACATCCGCATCCAGCTCGCTGCAAGCACGTGGCTTGCCAAAATCAGAGGGACTGTACGATCCCGAATTCGAGCATGATTCTTGCGGTGTTGGTTTTATCGTCAACGTTAAAGGCAACCGATCTCATAAACTCGTTGAACAAGCATTTGAAATTGCCATAAACCTTTTGCATCGTGGCGCCTGCGGCTGCGAAACTAACACGGGGGATGGCGCAGGCATTCTTCTTCAAGTACCACACAAATTTCTATCAAAAGCGGTAAAAACGTCCGGTTTCGATTTGCCGGCACCAGGGACCTATGGTGTCGGCATGGTTTTTCTTCCGCAAGATGCGAACCAGCGCTCGCAATTAGAAGACCTTTTTGAACAAATTGTGGTCGAAGAAGGCCAACAGCTACTGGGCTGGAGAGACGTTCCGACCAACAGTTCCCATCTTGGTGAAACCGCGAAAAGCGGTGAACCTGTAATACGCCAAATTTTTATTGGCCAAAACCGGCCTGTAGATGGAGACCTGGCTTCACAGCTTCACTTCGAGCGGAAACTGTTTGTTATTCGGAATAGGGTCACCCACGAGGCAGACCGGCTCAAGATCACCGAAGAAGACCTCTTCTACATAGCGAGTCTTTCATCCAACACCATTGTCTACAAGGGAATGCTTATCGCGGACCAGGTTGAAAAAATGTTCCCAGACTTGACTGACGGTGATGTTGAATCCGCGCTAGCTCTAGTGCATTCTCGATTTAGCACCAACACGTTTCCGTCTTGGCCACTCGCTCATCCCTACCGGTACGTAGCACACAACGGTGAAATTAATACTCTGCGTGGAAATATCAATTGGATGCGCGCGCGGGAGTCACTCTGCCAATCAGACACCTTTGGTTCCGATTTGGAGAAGTTATTTCCTATCATCCGTGAAGGTCAGAGTGACACCGCCACATTTGATAACGTGTTGGAATTTCTCTGCCTCACAGGACGTCCCCTCGCACATGCCGTGCTCATGATGATCCCGGAACCATGGCGCCATCATGAATCGATGAGCGCAGAGCACCGAGCATTTTACGAGTACCACGCTACGTTGATGGAACCTTGGGACGGGCCGGCCTCCATCGCTTTTACAGATGGGACCGTTATCGGCGCCGTACTTGATCGCAACGGCCTGAGACCTTCACGTTACTACGTCACAAAAGACGACATGGTCATCATGGCCTCTGAAGTCGGTGTTCTTGATATCCCACCTGAAAATGTATTGGAAAAGGAACGGCTCCACCCTGGGCGCATTTTCTTGGTGGACACCGCCCAGGGACGGATCATTGATGATGAAGAAATCAAGGCCGACCTAGCTCAACAACATCCCTATTCCGATTGGCTAGACAGTCAATTAGTCCACATCGATGACCTTGCACCTAGCGCCTCCACTACCCCGGAATCACAGGAACATCTCGAGACAAACCAGCACGCATTTGGGTATACCGAAGAGGATCTCAGGATATTGATTGCACCGATGGCTCAAAATGGGATGGAGCCAATTGGGTCGATGGGCACAGACACATCACTGGCTGTTCTGTCTGACCGGTCCAGACTGCTGTACGACTACTTCAAACAACTTTTCGCACAAGTCACCAATCCACCGCTTGATGCGATCCGAGAGGAACTCGTTACCGACATGGGGTCAACACTTGGCCCCGAAGGCAACTTGTTATCCCCAGACGAAAACTCATGTCACCACATCAAAGTCGATGCGCCGGTGATCACTAACGAACAACTTAGTGCTCTTCAACATAACGAAGACTTGGCGTTCAGTTCGGCGACAATCCCAATGTTGTTTGACCCTCAAGAAGGTTCGGCTGGACTTGAACATGCCGTAGCCAGACTCTGTAAAGCAGCGAGTGATGCCGTCAACGGCGGGGCGACCTTGTTGGTGCTGTCCGACCGTGGTATCAGCGAGCATCTGGCACCAATACCGGCTTTATTGGCAACCGCCGGGGTTCATCATCACCTCGTACGTCAAGGTTCTCGCACACGATGTTCACTTATTGTCGAAACAGGTGAGGCTCGCGAATGCCACCACATCGCCCTGTTAATTGGTTACGGGGCCGCGGTTATCAATCCTTATCTTGCATTCGATACCATTCGAACCCTCACACGCGAGGAGGAAATTCAAGGCCTCGACCAAAAAACCGCAATAGATAACTACGTTAAGGCATGCACTAAGGGCGTACTAAAAGTAATGTCTAAAATGGGGATTTCTGCGCTGCAAAGCTATCGTGGCGCACAAATTTTTGAGGCAGTTGGTCTCGACAAGGTATTCGTGGACCGCTACTTCACGTGGACCCCGTCTAGAATCGGTGGCATCGGCATTGACACAATCGCTGAAGAAACCATCCGACGCCACCGTACGGCATTTCCCGACCGAGGACCCGCAGAAACAGAACTAAGTTCTGGCGGCGAATATCAATGGCGCCGCGACGGTGAATTTCACTTATTTAACCCAGAAACAGTCTTCAAGCTGCAACACGCGAGCCGGAGCGGCCAGTACTCTATCTATCAAGACTACGCCGAACTCGTGAATGATCAGAGTCGCAAACGTGCAACGCTGCGTGGACTACTCGAATTAAAGCCGGCAACGACACCGATTCCCATTGCCGAAGTTGAACCAGTTGAAGATATCCTCAAACGATTCTCGACTGGCGCGATGTCATACGGCTCGATCAGCGCAGAAGCCCACGAAACACTCGCCATCGCAATGAATCGGCTTGGCGGAAAATCGAACACCGGAGAAGGTGGGGAGGATTCCAAACGCTTCTTTCCTGACGAAAATGGTGATTTACGCAGGAGCGCTATCAAACAAGTGGCCTCAGGCCGATTTGGTGTCACCAGCGAATATCTAGTGAACGCCGACGACCTACAGATCAAAATGGCGCAAGGAGCTAAGCCAGGAGAAGGCGGACAGCTGCCAGGCTTTAAGGTCTATCCATGGATCGCAAAGGTGCGCTATTCGACACCGGGTGTCGGGCTTATCTCGCCGCCTCCTCACCACGACATTTACTCCATTGAAGATCTTGCACAACTGATCCATGACCTGAAAAATGCGAACCCCGAAGCCAGAGTGCACGTAAAACTCGTGGCCGAAGTTGGTGTCGGTACAGTAGCCGCCGGAGTTGCAAAAGCACATTCGGATGTTGTTTTAATTTCTGGAAACGACGGTGGCACCGGGGCTTCGCCATTAACAAGTATTAAACACGCGGGCGTTCCCTGGGAACTTGGATTGGCTGAGACTCAACAGGTACTGGTCATGAATAATCTTCGTGACCGGATCGTAGTACAGGTTGATGGCCAAATGAAAACAGGACGAGATGTCGTAATCGGCGCACTTTTGGGTGCAGAGGAATATGGCTTTTCGACGGCACCGCTTGTTGTATCCGGCTGCATCATGATGCGTGTTTGCCACTTGGACACCTGTCCCGTTGGAGTAGCAACGCAAAATCCAGAACTGCGGAAACATTTTTCTGGAAAACCAGAGTTTGTTGAAAATTACTTTCGATTTGTGGCTCAGGAAGTCCGGGAACTTATGGCAGAACTTGGCTTCCACAGCATGTCAGATATGATTGGCCGCGTCGACCGCCTGAACGTGAGAAAAGCTGTTGACCACTGGAAGGCACGTGGGGTCGATCTTTCGACAGTACTACATCAGCCTGAGGTAGCCGAGAATGTCGGTCGGCGATGTCTGCAACCACAGGACCACGGCCTCGACCAAGCACTCGACAACCTACTCATCAAAAAATGTGCCGACGCAATCGAGTCGCGAACACCCGTCAAAATTGACCTGCCGATCCGAAATGTAAACAGAACTGTTGGCACGATGCTCGGCTCCAAGATTTCAAAACGCTGGGGAGCCGAAGGCCTACCGGACCAAACGGTACAAATCAAATTCACTGGGTCAGCCGGACAAAGCTTCGGTGCGTTCGTTCCACGTGGTGTGTCTATGTGTGTCGAAGGAGATGCCAATGACTACTTCGGAAAAGGACTTTCTGGCGGCAGCTTAGCGATTTACCCGCCCGCCGAGGCAACCTTTCAGGCCGAAACCAACATCATCATCGGAAACGTCGCCTTGTACGGGGCGACCGGCGGTGAAGCTTTTGTGCGAGGTGTCGCAGGGGAACGGTTCGCTGTACGTAACAGTGGTGCCCATGCTGTTGTCGAAGCAATCGGGGACCACGGATGTGAGTATATGACTGGTGGCCGCGTACTTATTATTGGACCGACGGGAAGAAATTTTGCTGCCGGCATGAGTGGCGGCATCGCATACGTTTTGAACTCAAACAATGACTTTCAGTACCGTTGCAACCTTGGAATGGTCGAGCTTGAAGACATCAGCCCAGAAGATTCTACTTTTATACAACAGCTGCTATTAAGGCATGTCGAACTAACGGCTAGCTCTACAGCTTCTCGCCTATTGAACGATTGGCAGAAAACTAAAAAGCAATTCATCAAAGTAATGCCGTGTGACTACAAACGTGTGCTGGACGCGGAGGCAAAAGCACGTGCAGAATCTCGCGAGCCTGAGTTTGCAGAATTAATAGGCGTGTAATAGACGAGCTCGGTATGGGAAAACTCAAAGGCTTTATAGATATCGAACGCCAAAAACCTCCTGCTCGACCAGTGGGTGAGCGTTTGTCTGACTGGAAAGAGGTTTACCTCCCTTACAAGGAAGATGACCTCCGAGCTCAGGGAGCCCGCTGTATGGATTGTGGGATCCCGTTCTGCCACGAAGGCTGTCCTCTTGGCAATTTGATTCCTGACTGGAACGATCTTGTTTATCGAGGAAAGTGGCACGCAGCTATTGACCGCTTGCATAAAACAAACAACTTTCCTGAGTGGACTGGACGGCTGTGCCCCGCGCCATGCGAGGGCTCGTGCGTACTAGCAATCGACCGTGATCCGGTAACCATAAAATCGGTCGAACTCACTATCGTGGAACGCGCCTTCGAAAAAGGATGGATTGCGCCAGAGCCACCAAGCACGCGCACCGGAAAAACCGTCGCAATCGTTGGTTCCGGGCCAGCAGGTCTTGCAGCGGCGGACCAACTCAATCGGGCTGGTCACGCCATTACGGTATTCGAAAAGTCTGAGCGTATCGGCGGATTGCTACGTTATGGCATTCCCGAATTCAAAATGGAAAAGCGGTTCCTAGATCGGCGCATCGATATCATGGCCAGTGAAGGAATCCAATTTCAGACAGGCATCAATGTGGGGCAAGACCTTTCTGCTGCACAGATATGTAATAACCACGATGCCGTTTTACTCGCCGGTGGCGCCGGACAACCACGCGATCTGAATGTTCCGGGGAGAGACCTACAAGGGATCCACTTCGCCATGGAATATCTCACCCAACAGAATCTTCGGAACGAGGGCAAAGATGTCTCAGCGACAGAACTACTGACCGCTAAAGACAAGCACGTCGTGATCATCGGTGGAGGGGACACAGGAGCGGATTGTCTCGGAACAGTACATCGGCAAGGAGCAAAATCAGTTAAACAATTTGAGCTGTTGCCGCAGCCACCTGACACCCGTGCACCCAGTAACCCTTGGCCAACCTGGCCCCATATTTTTCGGGTTTCATCCGCACATGAGGAAGGTGGCGATCGTCTGTATTCAGTATCGACAGAACGCTTTTCTGGCACATCTGATGGGCAGGTTACAAAATTGCATGGGACAAAAGTTGAGATGCTGAACGACAACGGTCGCGTCTCGTTCGTTCCGGTACCAGATAGTTCGTTTGAAATGGATGTCGACCTAGTGCTACTAGCCATGGGGTTTCTCGGCCCAGTTCGAGAAGGGCTACTGACCGACCTAAACATTAGACTGGATGAACGTGGAAACGTTTGGCGCGACGAAAACTGGATGACAAGTACGCCATCGGTTTTTACTGCCGGGGACATGCAACGTGGTCAATCACTGATTGTCTGGGCTATTGCCGAAGGCCGTAGCGCTGCACGGGGTATCGATGCTCACCTGATGGGAACATCCAGCCTCCCGGCACCGGTCTAGCAGTTTCGTTTCTCGGCTCGAACCTTATGACTGTGGGTATTGGTGGTCACAAGTCGGAATTGATGGCTTTCGAATATCAGAGCTCATGTCGAACATAGGACCGACAAAAAAGCATTCGGGGAGTGTCGGGACACTGGCAATGCTCCGTGATATCAACCACGCATTAACGGTTGAAAGGACGCCGCGTGCTGGATTTCAGCGGGCGCTGACGATCCTCGAGCGGAACTACGGTATCGCACGAGGTGCGATAGTCGTGGCAAACCCTGACACAGGACGTCTCCGCGTTGAAGCATCATGCGGCGTCGTCGGTGTAGGCCAAAACGCTGAATGGAAGGCCGATGAAGGCATCACAGGTCGCGTTGTAACAAGCGGTAAACCAGTCGTCATCACACAAATCAGTAAAGAACCGTCGTTCTTGCATCGTACTGGCCAACGAGCCCAAGGTTCCCGATCGGAAACCAGTTTTATCTGCGTGCCGATTTTTGGAACCAAACAATCAGTCGGAGCATTGAACATTGACTTCCCATTTGACAAGGATCGTAATTACGACTTCGACCTTCACGTTTGCGGTTTAGTTGCCGGTATGCTGGGGCAGGCCTTTCGGTTACGCGATGCGTCTGAGGCTATTGTCTCTGCACTCAATGGTGTAACCGCAATCGAACGCCAGAAACTAGTCGCCGAAAACACGCACCTCAAAGCCGAGTTGAAGGAACGTTATGACTTTTCGCAAATCATCGGCACCAGCGGACCCATGCGTCAGGTGTTTGAACAGATAGCACAAGTCGCAACGACTAACACCACGGTGCTCGTGCGCGGCGAATCGGGAACCGGTAAAGAATTAATAGCCCATGCTCTGCATTACAATTCACCGCGCTCGAAAAATTCTTTTCTTAAAGTAAGCTGCGCGGCATTACCAGATTCGCTGATCGAAGCAGAACTCTTTGGACACGAAAAGGGCGCATTCACTGGCGCCACTGCTCGTAAAAAAGGCCGGTTTGAACTTGCCGATGGTGGCACACTTTTCCTTGATGAAGTCGGTGACATTAATCTGTCAACTCAAATTAAATTACTCCGCGTCATTCAAGAAAAACAGTTTGAACGTCTCGGGGGAATAGCCCCTGTAACTTCAAATGTCCGCTTGATTGCAGCTACGAATGCAGACCTCGAAAAAGCCATTGCCGCCGGCACTTTTCGAGAGGATTTACTCTACCGTTTAAACGTCTTCACAATCTTTGTACCCCCGCTTCGTGAGCGGAAAACAGACATCATTCTTTTAGCGGATACGTTTCTAGAAAAATACTCGATCGAGCACAACAAGAGCGTTAGGAGAATTGCAACACCAGCCATTGATATGCTCATGGCCTACCACTGGCCAGGAAATGTTCGCGAGTTAGAAAACAGCATAGAAAGAGCTGTACTTGTCTGC
>CAZDQD010000113.1:0-16784 GCA_964507425.1 uncultured Vicinamibacteraceae bacterium | reverse complement strand
AAGATCAAGATTAACCCTAGTTGTTTCAACGTTGACTCGAGCTTGTGAACGTGATGCTCGGGATGCTTCCAGTGAAGCTTCTCCACGGTTGACTGCGGCTTGCAGGTTTTCTGGATCGATTTGAAGGAGAAATTGACCTGCATGGACACGGTCGCCTTCTTCTACCGCTAAACGTGTGACACGACCCATCATACTGGCACTCATGTCGACAGAAAGTTTTGGTTGGATGGTTCCGGTCGCCGACACAACGGCCTCCAGGTTGCGTCTTGTGATGGTTTCGACGTCAACCTCTGGCAGATTGGGTTGATTTAGGTAGAGGTAGCCAACAATTATGGCTAGGACCAGTATTGCCAATGCGACGAGAGACAGTTTCTTCAAAGTGCTAGCCAGTCTGGTAGAGCTATACGTAGTTGTTGGTTTCTGCCTCGGGTCTTTGCTCGTGGCTCCATACTTAGTGCCGTCGTTGGCAAATGCAATGGAGTACGCTGTGCGGATACACGCCTATCTCATTGAGATTACCATAGAACGCTACCGCGAAAAAATCGCCGCATCCAATTGATAATAAATGACTTGAGCAGCAAATCGCCAACTTTTCTATTCTTGACACTCTGAGAACTGTTGACTTAGCATCTCCTCGGTTTTCGCAATTAATTATTTACCTCTTTAAACTCTCCAACGCTAGGATCTACAAGTGATCGGATTTGTTCCAAAGGAGCTGTTTTTCACGAAGGGCGTCGGTAAACATCGAGAGAAGCTGACGTCTTTCGAATTAGCTCTTCGGTCGGCTGGGATTGCGGCGTGCAACTTGGTACGTGTCTCCAGCATTTTTCCGCCAGGGTGTCGTATCTTGTCGCGTGCCGAAGGAGTGAGGCGTCTTAAGCCTGGTCAGGTTACTTTTGTGGTCATGTCGGAAGCAGCGACAAAAGAACCCCATCGACTTGTTGCGGCAACCGTCGGTGTTGCAATTCCTCGCGATCCCAAACTTTTTGGCTATCTGTCTGAGCACCACAGTTTCGGTGAGAATCAAGAGACTGCCGGTGATTATGCGGAGGACCTTGCGGCGGAAATGTTAGCGACAACACTTGGTTTAAAGTTTGATGCTGATAAAAGTTGGGATGAGAAGAAGGAAGTCTACCGACTTTCGAACCAGATCGTCCGTACGCAGAATGTGACCCAAACGGCTGTCGGTCATAAGAAAAGCCTCTGGACCACGGTTGTTGCTGCCTCGGTGTTCGTCGGATAATTGGTTTTAGGACTGAGTAAAAATATGAACAAACAAGACGGTTTTACGCTCATTGAATTGTTAATAGTGGTTGCGATTATCGGGATAATTGCGGCAATCGCGGTGCCTGGTTTGTTGAGGGCTCGTATGGCTGGCAATGAAGCGTCCGCAATTGGATCATTACGGGCGATTAACGCAGCTCAGGCCACGTACGCAGTGAGCTGCGGCAGCGGGTCTTACGCGCCAACACTGTCGAACCTTTCTACGGCTCCTACGGTCGGTGGCGGCGACGGTTTTATTGGTGCTGACTTAAATACAGACCCAGTCGTAAAAAGTGGGTATACGTTTTTGTTAACTGCGGGTACACGGGCGACAAGTTCACCCGCTTCATGTAACGGTGCTGCTTCTGGTGCCGTGGTTTCCACCTATTTTGTGTCTGCGGTGCCTAACCCAGGTGGAGGGAGTCGTTATTTTGCGACCAATCAATCCGGCACCATTTTTCAATCCACAACGGAAGTGCCCATCACTCAGACGGGAACTCCCGCCGGTGCTAGTCCGATCCAATGACGTCGCGTAGTGTTATGTTAAGGCCTATGCCTATGCTGACTGGGCCACTGAGTCGGCTTGGAGGAGTACGTGCGAGTAAAGTTTGTCTGGTCTCGGTGTAAAGGGGGAGGTTGGCGGTGACCAAATCTCAGCAAGTATGGCTGGTGTTGTTGGCTTGCGTCGGCTTAGCGTCGGCGTCCACATCAACTTATGTTCACTTTCAACTGCTGTCAGACCCAGGGTACGCCAGTTTTTGTGACATTAATGCCAGTGTGAGCTGCACGCAGGTTTACCAGAGTCGTTATGGAACGGTATTTGATATACCGGTGGCGCTTGGTGGTGTGATTTGGTTTCTTGGCGTTCTGTTACTTGCTTTTGCCGGAGCTTATGCGCCTGAGGAATCCAAGACAAACGTTGCCGGGTATCTTCTTGTATGGTCGACTCTCGGGCTGGCGGTAGCGATGTACATGGCATACCTGTCTTTCTTCGTGTTGTCGACCTACTGTGTGCTTTGCGTTGCTGTCTATGTCGCAGTGGTTGGAATTTTTGTTCTATCAGGTAACGGTGTCGCCACTCCAACTCGACGTTTGCCATCGGCTGTGTTTTACGATCTCGGAAGAGTAATAAAGCGACCTGTTGGTGCTGGTTTGTTGTTGCTGTTTATAGGCGGTGCTTTTGGTTCGATGGCTTGGTTCGCTCGAGGAGTACCTTCTGCTGTGTCACTAGATGCAGTTCGGTCGGCTGACGTTCGTGAACCGTCAAGTGGGTCGGTCGATCAGCAGACGGAGTTTGCACGTTATTGGGATTCACAGCCAAGGCTAGAGTTGGCGCTCCCGCCTTCAAAAGCGGCTGCACTAGGTGCTGAGCCGACAGTGATCATACTAAAGTTCAATGATTACCAATGTCCCGCATGTGGTAACGCACACCGGGCGTACGGACCGATATTTGCAAAGTATGCTTCGAGTCATCCTGGTCTCGTGCAGCAGGTGGTCGTCGATTACCCTCTCGATCCAGCGTGTAATGCATCTGCGCCTACCGGTTTGCATCACGGTGCCTGTGCTGCTGCGGTGGCTGTGCGACTGGCGGCGACAGTGAGTGATGCGGCAAAGGCTGAGATGGAGGAATGGCTTTATTCAAACCAGCAGGGATTATCTCGATCCGCTGTTGTTGAGGCACTGGGTGATGTGGCTGGGATCGGTGCCGACCGATACGACGACGCGTACGATGCGATGGTGCTTCTGGTTCAAGCTGACATTGCATTTGGCGATGAATTGCCCGTTGAAGCGACGCCCACCTATGTTATCAATGGGGTTCTCATTAAAGGGACGCTGGCTCCTCAATATTTTGACGCGGCGATCGCTCGAGAACTTAGTTTGAAAGAGACGTCGACCGACGGATAAGTGTGGTCGAGGAATGATTCTCAATTAGTCCAGGGAAGTAGAGGCTTGGTTTGTTTCGGCTGTCCCATACGACTCACTGCCAGGTGCTGTGAAGTTTAGAAATTCCCCTGTGTAGAGGGCGTTGCATGCGTCGATTAAGGTCCGTGCGAAGTGTGAAATCGGTTGAACGAATAAGGTTTGCTGGATTCTGAACAGATGGCTGTCCCTGTGGATACTACATTTGTTGTCCTGTTGGGCTTTCTCGTTGGTAGTTTTATCAACGTTTGTATTCACCGTATTCCGTTGAAGGCTTCCGTGCTTCGCCCTCGATCGTACTGCCCCCTTTGTGAGGAGTCGATTAAGTGGCACGACAATATCCCTATAGTCGGATATCTTCTGCTCGGCGGACGATGTCGTCACTGTCGGCAAGCAATTAGTTGGATATATCCAGCGGTCGAATTGCTCACAGCGCTGCTCTTTCTTTTGGTATATCAGCGAGGAGAACCTGATCACCTATCAATGGTGAGACTGTTTTTTTTAAGTGCTCTTATTGTGCTTTTTTTTATTGATCTTCGACATCAGATTTTGCCAAACGTGATCACGATTCCCTGCACTTGTGTAGGTTTGATCAGTGCGTGTTTTTATCCGCCAGGTCTGGTTAATTCGATGCTCGGTATGAGTGTAGGGGCGGGTTCGTTACTTGTAATTTCTCAGCTTTATTATCTAGTTCGAGGTGAGGATGGTGTCGGATCTGGAGACGTAAAGTTGCTTGCGATGATTGGTGCTTTTCTTGGGTGGCCGTCCGTGATGGTTGTATTGTTTGTTGCGTCGATTTTCGGCTCCATTGTTGGCATAGGACTTATGATGTTTTTCGATGCAAACGGAAGGAGTGCCTTGCCTTTTGGTTCGTTTCTTGCTTTTGCGTCGATTGTATTTACGTTGGTTGACGGGTCGATTCTTGCTTGGTACTCTGCATTTTACTAGGCCGGTTAGAATCAGCGCGAACAAGCGGTTTGTTTCGAAGAAGACGTCGTCTCTGGAGAGTAAAACTGGCAGCCGACGGTCCATGGGACGAGAGGCAAAGTCATCAGCACCTCGAACATCTCTTGGCGGACGGTTATTGCGTTACAAACCGACCCCAATCAGCTTGAGCGCACGTTGCCACTCCCGTGTTGTCACATCGCTGACAATCTCAGTTGTTCCAATGCCTGTTGGTAGAACGACATGCAAGTGTCCCTTCGACACCTTCTTGTCCCGTTTCATGATCTCGAGAAGCTTTTTTGCAGAGAGGTCACGTACGGACGGAAGTGGGCCAAGGTTTTCAATGACTTCTGTAAGCGATGTACGGTCATTCTCCGACAACATGCCTCGTTTGGTGGCAATGTTCGCTACTGCAAGCATGCCGTAGGCTATCGCCTCGCCGTGCCTAAAGCGTCGGTAGTTTGTAGCCGCCTCAATAGCATGTCCGGCGGTGTGACCGAAGTTCAATATTCGACGGAGTCCATGTTCCTGTTCGTCTTTTTCGACAACAGCAGCTTTGATTTGGCAGGACGTGGTAATGATTGGCTCGATTGTTTCTGGCGATCGGTTGAATATTCCAGATAGATTTGTACGGACACGGTCGAACAGTTCTTGGTCAGCGATCATCCCGTACTTGATGATCTCGTACAATCCAGATCTAAATTCTCTTCGCGGAAGGGTATTGAGAACGTCAGGGTCAGAGACGACGGCGATGGGCTGGTGAAAAGATCCTATTAGATTCTTCCCGAGCTGGTGATTTACACCAACTTTACCTCCAATGGAGCTATCAACTTGCGCGAGCAATGTAGTTGGAACATGTACCAGCTGTACACCACGAAGATAGGTCGCCGCTGCAAATCCGACGACATCACCGATAACGCCACCACCAACTGCGATAATTGTTACGGAGCGGTCAGCCATTGTGCGGATCAGTGCTTCATAGATCCGACTGACCGACTGAACCGTTTTTGAACGTTCACCGTCAGGAATGAGCAGATGTTCAGTTTTTGGGAGCGATTTTTTTACGGCGGAGCCATGGAGTCTCCACACGGGGGGACTCGACACAACAAAATGCTGGTCGGTAGCTCCAGCCTGCCCTATTAGTTTTTTAAGGTGCTTAAGTAGGCCCGTCCCCACGTATACGGGATAGGTGTGAGATGAAGCAGAGATTTCGATTGGATCCGTTTTCATGGTTTCGCGGTTAGGATAGCACCACTGATGACTCACACCGTTGCTCAGGAGATGAATTTAACCGCTGATTTTCTAATTATTGGTAGCGGTGTGGCCGCTCTGCGTGCCGCTATTGAGCTTGGAGGAGTTGGCAATATTGTGTTGTTGACCAAGGCTTCGGCGACAGCTGGTAATACAGGGTATGCACAAGGAGGGATTGCCGCTGCGATGGATGTCGAGGATTCACCGCTCAAGCACTCGGCTGACACCGTTGCAGCGGGTGACGGTTTGGTTGATCAGGACGCAGCTCAACGACTGACAGAGCAGGCTCCTTCCGTCGTCCGACAACTTATAGAGTGGGGTGGGCGTTTTGATCGAACAGAGAAAGGGAATCTTGCGTTTGCCCGGGAAGGGGCACACAGTTGCCGGCGTGTCCTACACTCACGTGATTCGACGGGTCGTGAGATCGCGAGGGTGTTATGGGAGAAGATCCGGCTGATACCGAACATCAGAGTGGTCGAGAATGCGTTAGTTACCGATGCGATCATCCGTGATGGAGAATGTGTTGGTGTGCAGTTTCGGCACGAGAACAAAACGTTAGCAGTTGCGACCTCATCATCAACGTTGCTTGCTACTGGAGGCGCTGGCTACATCTATACAGAAACGACCAATCCAGAGGTGTCGACGGGAGACGGTATCGCGATTGCATTTCGCGCTGGTGCCACGATCAGTGATATGGAATTTGTGCAGTTTCATCCTACAGCGCTGGATCATGGGGACGGACGTCGTTTTTTACTGTCGGAAGCACTTCGTGGAGAAGGTGCGAAACTCGTCAATGAAGATGGGGAAGATTTTCTCGGTGATGGAGCGGGTAGTTTGTCGTCACGTGACCGCGTTGCGCGCGCCATTGCCCTAGAAAGAAGACGAACTGGTGCTCGTGTGTATTTGAAGTTTGATCGGACTGATTCAAATTTTGTTCACACGCGGTTTCCTTTAATTTCTGAGCGATGCCGTCTCATCGGTCTTGATTTAGCTAAGGATAGAATCCCCGTTGTGCCGGCTGCGCACTATGTTATGGGCGGCGTGTGGACCGATCTTAAAGGTCAGACATCGGTTCCTGGATTGTTTGCAGCGGGCGAGGTCGCGTGCACAGGGGTGCATGGCGCCAATAGATTAGCGAGTAATTCTTTACTCGAAGGTTTGGTTTTCGGTGAAGCAGCAGCTGTGGGCATGAAAAGAAGGCTTCAAGGAGACCGGACGAAAGGTCTTCGTGATATATCGATACGCGTCTCGCGCGATACCGGTGGGAAAGGTACGGTCGCTAGTGAGAACGAAATGCGTGACGTATTATGGAATTGTTGTGGTCTGTTTAGGGACAGCGAGAAACTGCGGGTTGCGCAAAGATCGTGTCGAGAATGGTTGGAGGCACATGTTGAACGAGAGGCACCTGAACGCCTACGTAGTATCGTCACGGTGGGAGAATTGATTGCGCGTTCGGCGTTGCACCGCGAAGAAAGTAGAGGGGCCCATTACCGTTCAGATTTTCCACATCGGAACGATATAGACTGGTCCCGTCGTACGATGTTGTTGAAGGAAGAGAATACGGGGTAGTAGTGGCTAAAAAAGAAGGTTTCGTAACTGAGATCACTCCTCAATCTGAAGACTTTTCACGTTGGTACACGGACGTAGTACGTCGTACAGAACTTGCTGACTATTCTCCCGTTAAGGGCAGTATGGTGATCAGACCATATGGGTATGCCATTTGGGAATTGATGCAGGGCATGTTAGATACGCGTTTTAAAGATACTGGCCATGTGAATGCGTATTTCCCGCTGTTCATTCCGGAGAGCCTGCTGAAGAAGGAAGCAGCACATGTCGAAGGTTTTGCGCCTGAGGTTGCCTGGGTTACACGTGGCGGTAATGAGGACCTCGATGAACCTTTGGTGGTGCGCCCAACGTCGGAGGCGATTATCGGCACGATGTACGCAAAATGGATTCAGTCGTGGCGTGATCTGCCACTATTGATTAACCAGTGGGCTAATGTTGTGCGGTGGGAAAAGGTTACGCGTTTGTTTCTTCGAACGACGGAGTTTTTGTGGCAGGAAGGTCATACTGCTCATGAAACGTCGGACGAAGCAGAATTGGAAGCGCTGCGAATGTTAGGTGTTTATAAAGAATTTCTTCAAAGTGAGCTTGCGATTCCCGTTCTAGATGGTAAGAAAACGGATAGCGAGAAATTTGCTGGTGCTGTGCACACATACTCTGTGGAGGCACTGATGGGGGATGGGCGAGCCCTTCAAGCGGGAACATCTCACAATCTTGGGCAAAATTTTGCGAAAGTTTTTGATATCAAATTTCAAGCGCGCGACAAATCTATGCAATACGTTTGGCAGACCTCGTGGGGCATGACGACACGTCTCATTGGCGCCGTTATCATGACGCATGGTGACGATAGTGGGCTTATCCTGCCACCGAGAGTTGCACCGTATCAAGTTGTGATTGTTCCAATACCACGAGGGAACTGGCAAGAGACAGTGTTACCAAAAGCGCGAGAGATTGCCGGTTTACTGCGTCAGGCTGGTGTACGCGTCATGCTCGATGATCGTGAGGAGTACAAGCCAGGCTGGAAGTTTTCAGAGTGGGAAATGCGAGGGGTTCCGTTGCGATTGGAGATCGGCCCGAAGGATATCGAAACGTCCCAGGTTGTTTTGGTTCGTCGTGACAACAGAGTCAAAGCGCCGACACCCATGGATTGTTTGACTGACGAGGTGAAGGTTATGCTCGAAACTATACAAGCGGAACTTTTTGACCGCGCTGTGACATTTCGAGAGCAACACACTAGACGGGTTGCGTCAAAGGACGAGTTTGTTGGATTGTTCGTGGGGAGACCTGGGTATGTTGTTTCTTCGTGGTGCGGTAGTGAATTGTGTGAGGCGAAAATTAAGGAAAAAACGCAGGCAACGATCAGGAATCTACCGCTTCTCCAGGAGCCAGCCTCAGGAGTTTGCATAGAGTGCGGAGAGCCTGGCTTGACCGATGCTTATTTTGCGAAGGCTTACTGAGCGAAGAGTTAAGTCACCAGCCTTTGAACGATTGTTCGGTTTGTGGCGTAGGTCTTTCACAAACGTCTAGCGTTAACAGTACAAAAAAGGGCACTCAGCAAACAGAGTGCCCTTTAAACTGATGTTGCGGATCTCTCTGAGAGTTACTGAACCCGAACTACCATCGCAGCACGTCTATTCAAGCGCCGGGTCTCTTCTCGAGAGTTGTCGTGCGCTGGACGTTCTTCCCCGTAGCTGACTGTTCGTAGTCTGTCACCACCGATTCCGCGGCTCGCTAGGTATTCTTGGACGGAGTTTGCGCGCCGGTCGCCGAGCGCAAGGTTATATTCGTTTGTCCCTATATTGCAGGTATGCCCTTCGATTTCGATACTGAGGTCCGCATCTTCTTCAAGCGCCTCTACGACTTCAGCCAGCACTCGTAGAGCACCGGCTCTAAGACTGTACCGGTCAAAGTCGAAGTGCACGTCTTCGAAGACATATTCGCGCGCCGGTGGTGGTGGCGAGGTCACGCGGATGTTTGCGGTGTCCGAGGCAGAGCCACCCCGACCGTCTGACACGATGACATTAATAGGCACCGGACCGGCCTGGTCGGGGGCCTGCCATTGGGTTGTGACGCGATCGGCAGAATCTTGGAAGCTGCCGGTCGGCGCGCTCCAGCGGTATGTTAGTGAATCACCATCCGGGTCAGAGGCCTCGGCACGAAGCCGAACTTCGCCGCCTACTTGCACCTCACACGGATCGCATGAGACAGACACAGTCGGCGGTCGGTTTGGTGCATCAGGTGTTGGTGGCGGCGGTGGTGGCGGCGGGACATACACTTTGACACCAGGGTGGTAGTTCAAACGGGCGATGAAACCAATGCGGTCGGCGTTGGGTATGCTTTGTTTAACCGACCAGCGTGACGCGTGTCTTGCTGCCCAGGTCACGCCGGCGCCAATGGAGAAACCGTTCGCACCTTGCCATTGCGCGCCAATCACCAAGTCGAGTGGCGAACGTTGGGTCGACGACAAGCCAGAAATACTTCCGTCACTTCCCGTCAATGGTGCTGTGTAGATTGACTGCGCTGAAAGCAAGTCTCCCAGTACTTCACCAAATACTCGGATTCCCCCACGGACCGGCGCACCTATACCGAAACCCCAGTTAACACTATTTGGGAGAGTGATATTTGGAGTGTCTGCACGTATTACAAAATCGCTGTAACCAGTAATTTCAGCATTGCTAACCATTTTACTGAGGACGATGCCAAGTGCTCCATCAAGTTCGCCGGTGGTGGTGCCAGCGGTTTTGTCTCCGGTGGGTAACTTGACCCAGCCTCGTACTGCAAAAGCCAACGGGGCTTGAGGGCGTTCCGAAAGGATGGTTGCTTTCATTCCGACCGTAACGTCACCAAAAGCGCTTTTACTAAACGGTTCAGAAACAAGGGGGTACTGTGGAGTTATGCCACCGACATTGGCTTTGCCGGATTGGAACAGGGGCCTAAGATCGCGATCGATGCGGGTCTGAAATCCGACTGAGCCGAAGACCTCAACTCGATCTTTCAGACCGACGGCAAAACTTCCCGCCATTGATTGGATAGCCGTGAAGCCTTGCTCTCGATTGAAGGTCGAAACGTGACCTGCAGCGGCCATGGAACCATCTCCGAGCACCTCTGCTGTCGGAACAAACCAGAGCCCTGTGTCACCTAGAAAGGTGGTGCCGCTGGGACGTGTTTCCTCTTGAGCCGCCGCGGTACCCGCAAAGGTACACATGACAGCTGCCAACGCTACACGACCAACCCATTTTTTCGTCTGCATTAAGAACCCATCCTCATATTGCCGTAGCTGCAAACACACCTAAACAGTAACGAATATTATGCGTGGAGACAGACCAAGTCAACGATTCCTAGTCATCTTCAACGTCACGCTTACCAAACACCCATGCTATCCCGATACTCAAAATGTACAGCAGAATCATGGGTGCTGCCATCATCGTTAGAGTAACCGGGTCTCCAGTCGGTGTGAGAATTGCCGCAAACACAAAGATTATCAAGATGGCGTATTTGAAGTTTTTTATCAAGAAATTTGGTGTGGCAATACCCATTCGAGCTAGGAAGAAAATGACCGTTGGGAGTTGAAAAACGACTCCGCAGGCTAAGACCAGACGCACGTACAGAGAAAAGGCCGGCTGAATTCTTGGCATAAACGCCATGTAGGCGCTGCCGAAACCAGCAAAAAATGCCCATGCGATGGGAAAAAGAACATAGTGGGCAAAAAAAGCACCACCAATGAAGAATCCTGAGGCCAGAACAATAAAGGGGATAGCGAATTTTTTCTCATGCGCATACAACCCCGGTGCAACAAATAGCCAGAGTTGTGACATAACTACTGGCGTCGCCAGTAGTAAACCAGCTAGTGCCGCCATCTTGATGTTGAGAAAAAATGCCTCGGTCGGTTCGGTGTAAACCAACGTTCCTCCTTCCGGGAGGACATCGGTCAACGGTTCCATAATGAAATCAAAAATAGGGTTAATGAAACCAAAGCAGACCAAAATGCCGACGAGCAACGCTGAGAAAGAGATAACTAGTCGTCTGCGGAGCTCATCGAGGTGATCCAAAAAGGACATTTTTCCAGCGGATTCATCTTTGGAAGTGTCCTCTTCGGGTTCGCCAGTGGCTTGGGACTGAGTCGGCTCCTGCAGACTTTGTTCTGGATCCGAATCGGGAGGAGCCATCTTGAATCGGCTCTATGTACCTGCGTCCGGTTCTGTCGGGTGTATTCCTGAAGCAGGCGCAGGTGCAGGGGTAGAGGAAGCCACTTGTTTTTCTACTGACTTTGTCGGCTCTGTCGGGTTACCGGTAGCTTCCTTTGGGTTTGTGGTTGCAGGGGGTTTGTCTTCAATACGAATTTCTTCGTCAAGCGTATTCTGAAGGTCATTCGACGCCCGCTTAAATTCTCTGAGACTCTTGCCCACCGATCGACCGAGATCGGGCAGTTTTCTCGGGCCGAAGACGATCAGCGCGATTACGAGGATGATAATCATCTCCGGAACGCCGATTGAACCGATCATGCCACTACACTCCAGTGAAAAAGACTACCGTACGGACTCCTGAGTAACTCTTGTTCCATTATAAGAATGCGCAGCCAAGGCGGTCAAGGCCTCCTTCCTAACTCGATCGCCAGAAGTTATTGCTGTGAATGGGCTTATTTTGATAGCATCGCGATTATGCGAGGTTTTATTTCTCTACGGGTCGCTGTTGGGGCCGTGGTTGCGTCGGCGATTGCTGGTGGCTTGTTTGGGGGAAAAGTTCTCTCTGGTCAAGACTCGGTCAATCAGAGCTTCGATGCATTTGCATCGGCTTTGTCTGCGGTTGAGGCTAACTACGTTGACGAGGTCGATACAGAGCGATTGGTCTATCGATCGATTTCAGGGATGTTGCAAACGCTTGACCCGCATTCGAACTTCATGGACCCGCGTTCGTACGCACAACTTCGAGAACGCCAAGAAGGTCGCTACTACGGTCTTGGTATTCAAATTAACGTTTTTGACGGTCGCATCACAGTGATGAGTCTGTTTGAAGGTTCGCCGGCGTATCGCAGTGGGATTCGGCGTGGAGACGTTATTGCTGAGATTGAAGGTGAAAACGCCATTGGGATGAGTAGCGACCAGGCTGTGCAGCGTTTGCGGGGCCCGCGTGGAAGTTTTGTTAATGTTTCCATGCGTCGTGATGGCTATGACGATCTAATTGACCTGCAAGTTGAACGTGACGAAATCAACATAACAACGGTTAAAGCCGCCTTCATGGTAACCCCGGAAATCGGGTACGTCAGGCTTGGGGACTTTTCGGACACAAGTAATGAGGAGCTTGTACGCGCGCTGGCTGGGTTGAGCGAGGATGGGTTCGATCGTCTTGTTCTTGACTTGCGTGGGAACCCGGGTGGACCGCTTGATCAGGCGATTCGAGTCTCTAATCAGTTTCTGCCGCATGGTGACATGATCGTTTATACGCGTGGTCGAATTGCTAATTCAGACCAGGATTATCACGCTAGAGAAACTGGACGGTATACGGAGCAACCTCTCATTGTTTTGGTCAACCGGAATAGCGCAAGCGCGTCTGAGATCGTTGCCGGTGCGGTTCAAGATCATGATCGTGGGCTGGTGGTCGGAGAGACGACGTTCGGCAAAGCATTGGTTCAATCGGTGTACAGGGTCAGTCATGGGGCTGGACTCGCATTAACGACTGCTCGCTATTTTACGCCGAGCGGGCGTATGCTCCAGCGCCCATGGGATGGAACGTTCGACGAATATCTCACCTATTCGTTGCGGGATCCAGAGCCTCCCGTGCACGCGCCTCAAGATCGGAAACTCACTGATTCGGGTCGTGAGGTCTACAGTGGTGGTGGTGTTGAGCCCGATCATTTTGTGACTGGACCAATCGAAGGTTTTGATCCGTCACGATTTGGAAGACTATTAGCGGCTCGTGGTGAGTTTGTCAGTTTTGCGAGGCGTTTTGTCGCTGCTGGGGACACACGAGTTACGGTTGAAGGTGATGGTCGTGAGAGTGTTGAGCCTGGTTTTCAGGTGACTCAGAGACTACTTGATGAGTTCAAGGAACACGTTCGTGACAACGGTATGACCGTCGACGAAGAAGCTTTTGCGTCCGACAGTAATTTCATCAAAGCGATGATTCATTTTCAAGTTGACATCGACTTGTTTGGTGAGGCCGAGGCAAGAAAGAATTTGTTCGAAGTTGATCCGCAAGCGCAGTTTGCTTTAACGCTATTTGACGAAGCGACGAGTCTGCTGAAGTTGTCGAATACTTCGACTCTTGTCGCGGCCCGCTAATTTTGAGGCGCACTCGAGCCAAATTTTCAGCTTGCGGACGTATATACCAGTTGCTAGAATTCTGTTGTTGATAAAGTAGCTGTCAGTACCTGGTGTGTTTGTTCGTAGTGTTAGGTGTACCTAGGTTGCTTGGGTTTTGGATTCGGGTCGTAGCGTTCCCAGCCGCTCGACAGGTGTTCCATTTTTCCTGTCGCTGCGGCTCTTTTAGTGTACCGGTTGCTAGTGCTTAAAATTAATGCGTCTTAATAACCTTGAGATAGCTGGATTTAAAAGC
Source organism: uncultured Vicinamibacteraceae bacterium (assembly GCA_964507425.1). Classification (GTDB taxonomy): domain Bacteria; phylum Acidobacteriota; class Vicinamibacteria; order Vicinamibacterales; family UBA8438; genus DTWD01. Next base: position 3,290 of record CAZDQD010000113.1, on the reverse strand, counting down.
TTTCCAGAGCGAGCTGAGCTCAGCTTTGATGATGGCGTGACAGCCATTGTCGGTCCGAATGGATGCGGCAAGAGTAACGTTATTGATGCTATCACCTGGGTACTTGGCGAGCAGAGTGCGCGTAGCCTTCGTGGTGAGCGCATGGAGGATATCATCTTTAGTGGCAGTGATGCTCGACGACCTACTGCAGCTGCTGAAGTCCGAATACAGCTATCTCAGGTAACGGCGGCACTTGGCCAAACGAGTAAAACGCCGCTCTCAACTTTGGCCTCGCATATCGTTCCATCGGACAACGGTGAGGCTGCCGATGCTGACTTAGTTGAAGTCGTTACCCCATCCACGATTGTGGAGTCCGTTACCTTCTCGGATGAACAGACTCTTGAGGAGTTCGAACGTGACGCCCCGCAGATTACTCGTGATGTCGAAGTCGGACGTAGGCTGTATCGGTCTGGTGAGAGTGAATATCTGATTGATGGTCACGTCTGCCGACTGCGAGACATTCAAGATTTACTTATGGATTCTGGTGTCGGCGTTAAGGCTTATGCGGTGATTGAGCAGGGGCGAATTGGCCAGATCCTTGGAGCCAGGCCGACCGAAAGGCGGCAGTTATTAGAAGAGGCAGCGGGTGTTACGAAATATAAGTCTAGGCGTCGTTCTGCTGAGATAAAGCTGGAAGCCGCCCAACAGAACTTGATGCGCGTTGACGACATCGTGTTTGAAGTTGAAAAGCAACGTGCCGCCCTCAAGCGTCAAGCAGCGAAAGCGCGTCGTTATCGTCGATTGCGGGACGAGATGCGAAAATGGGAAATGGTGTCATTGGTTCGGCGCAGTAGTGCTTTGGCGGCAGCGATCGACGTGGCTGACGAGCGACTCAAGAAAGCGAAAGTTCAAGAAACGACACAGGCTTCATCAGTGGCAGAACTAGAGGTAGTCCAAGAACGTTTGCGCGTTGAACTGACGGAGGCTGATCGGATGGCAACTGTTGCGCGCGATAAAGCGCATCAGCAAGAGATGGGATTGGAGCGTAAGCAGCAGCAAATTGATTTTGACCAGCAACGCGCGACCGATCTTGAGGCTTCATTGACGGGCGGTTCTGACACCATAAAGGTTCTAGAAGAACGGAGCAGTCCGGTTCAAAAGGAATTGCTGGACCAGCAAGCAGCGCATGAGGCCTGTCGGAAGGAGCGCGATACTGCTGCTGAAATGATGAGTGATGCTGAACGGTCGTTTGCGCAAGCCCAACTTGCGATAGAAGGCCGAGAAGGAGATGTAGAAGCTGCACGAAATGAGCTTTTCGCCTCGGCGAATGCCGCGACGGCACTTCAGAATGTAGTTGATAATGCTTTTGCTGGAAAGACGAGGGTTTCTGAGGCGTTATCGAAACTTGAAGCAGAATCATCTGATGTTCAATCCAATGTTGATCGCGTCGACACTGAGTGTCGTGAGTACGCAGCAGAACTCAGTCGGCTAGAAAGTTCCCTGGTAAACATACGGAGTAGTCGAGAAGATCAATCGGCTAGGTTGGCCGATCAGTTGGCAGAGATTGAACGTCGGTCTGAGGAACTGCGAATTTGTGAGCATGATTTGGCGTCGGTGAATGCTCGCGTTGAATCGTTAGAGCAGCTAACGGAAGGTCGAGCTAATTACGAAGATGCTGCAAGGGTTGTGTTGGAATCTGGCGACATCATCCCTAACAGCGGGTCCGTCGTTGACCATTTGCGGGTTGACGAGAAGTACGAGCAGGCTGTTGAAACTTGCCTCGGAGATCTTCTTCAGTACGTTGTCGTCGGCTCTCGCAAGGATGCGTTGGCAGGTGTTGCTTTTGCCGTTGATAATGCCACTGGCCGTTGCGGTTTTTTGATCGATGATTGTGACGACGAAGACGTCATTGTGAATCCGCCTCATGAGAGCCTTCGTTCTCTCGAATCCGTTGTTCGGGTGACTGGGGAGGGGCAGTCTGTGGTCCGTCGCGTGCTCCGGAGACGGTGGCTGGCGACAACGTTGGAGGAAGCCGAAATTGCTTCGAAATGCACTGGTGATCCAATTGTTACGCTTGATGGAATAGTTGTTCGAGGTGATGAGCAAATATGTGGTGGTGTTAAAAAGGGTGCCAGTGGGTTGCTCGCGGCAAGACGTGAAATAGACTCTCTTAGAGCGAGAGTCATTTCAGAAAGGGACCGCGCTAATTTGCTTGCTAGAGAATTGGCAAAGCATGAGACTGAATTAGTTTGCATTCAGAAGGCACTCAAAACATTAGAAGCTGAAGAGCATGATCTGGACAAAGAGTCTGTCGGATTAGAGATGCGACTTGGACGAGTCCAAGACGAAAGAGTTCGTTTTATTGAGAAACAAGAATTGATTGGCGCTGAAGCCAGACAGTTAGGCGAAGAGCAGGGCGCACTGGAAGCGAAAGAAACTGAGGCGCGTGAATCGATTGCTCGGCTCGAACAGGAGCAGGCCTCGGCTGACGAGAGATTTATGGAGGCTCAGAGTAGTCTGCTAAGGGCGCGAGACTCAATTGATGATTTGGGGCGTGGTGTAACTGAGGCCAAAGCGAAGCATGCGGCACTTGAGGAGAGAACAGCTGCGCTTGCTTCGGATGTAGGTCGATTACGAGACCAGTCCGTCGATTTCGTTCAGCGAATAGAAACCAAAAAGCGTGACAACAAACGTGCGGCGTCTGAGCGACAGAATCTTTTGGCTACGGTTTCGAAATCAGAGGTTGAGCATGGAGTGGCAGTGCGTTCATTTAACGAACTGCGACACAAGATCGTTAGCCTCGATGAGGAGGGGAGCCGTCTTCGCGAGCTAATTAGTTCGAATCACGAAAATATCCGAACTGCCAGGACGGTGCATGACCAGACGCGAACTGATGTCAGTCAGCAAGAGGTTGTCCGTGCGACAGCGACCTCGGATCTTGCTCATTTAGAGCAGACTTGTGGTGAGACCCTTCAAGTGTCCTTGGAAGTAGCAAGAGAGGAAGTGAAGCGTCTCGATAGTTCCGAATCCCTCGAACCTGATTGGTCGCTCGTTCGGACCAGCTCGCCCTCAAAGGCTCAGGAGGTCGAAACAGACGTGTCGTTGGATGACGTTGAAAACGAGCATCAATATTCCGGTAAAGATGTGGAGTGCGAAGATAGTTCTACATGGGACACTGATGAGATCGTAGGCATCCTCCGGGACAAAATTGATCGTCTCGGTCCGGTCAACATGATGGCTATTGACCAGTTTGACGAATTGGACGACCGGCATGAGTTCTTGACTACACAACGTGCCGATTTGCTTGACTC
>CAZDQD010000112.1:0-70201 GCA_964507425.1 uncultured Vicinamibacteraceae bacterium | reverse complement strand
AACCGGCTTCAGCTTCTCGCTCCTCCGCACGGTGACCCGCTAGGATGCCGTCCATCCCAATATTCCCTTCATGACAAGCGTATTCATAGACGGCATCAGTTGTTCCCATCAATGGGATCATGACTTTCCATGGTTTCGTATACGTCGTCGGATCATCAATGGTAACTTCATAGTTCAATGTCTGTGGACCCACGCGCGTCAGACGTTCTGTCACCAGCAGGTTTTCTGACGTCAAACCGCGGAACGTCGCCTGCGCTGAATAATTTCTGGTTTCAACCACAAGGGTATCGCCATCCCAATAGCCCCGAGAATCGCCATGCCAGAGCCGCACGTTGTCATCAAGGGGCGGCGTGCCATCAATTGGTATCACCCGTGCATCATGATTCATTTCCATGTAGATCACGACATGGTCACGACTCTGAAACAGCTGGTAGTAACTGTTGTAACCTGCCCCGAGCCGCGGATGGCCATATGTCACACAGCGTTCACTCAACGGACGATCAGTATACGAGTCAGCTGGGTGTTCCCCCCGATATTCGCTTACCATGCGTTGACGTGCCTGACCCGATGTCGTCATTGGTGGGATACGGCCGTCGGCAGGCTCAATCACCAATGAAGTCCTGTTATTAAAATCACGGTCAGCAATCCAAAACTGATTGTAGTTGCCCGTGCTCGGATCATAAGACTCAGCCTGAGTCTTCTTAATCGCCGCAAGCACTAACTGGTCACCAAACAACGCGTCACCTTCGTCAACAGCCTCTGTCGCCGCATTCTGCAACTCAGCGAGCTCCTCAGCTGTAAGTGTTGCCTTGCCTGCCCACTCCGGTGGACGCTCGAGTGGTGTTGCGTTGTTGTTAGCCCACACTCCCTGGAGATCTGGATGCCCATCGGCCGTCCGAGGCAACTCCCAATCTGCCCCTTGGCCAACTGCCACCGCAGGAGCCAGTAGTACAAGAACGAACGACAAGTGCAACAACGTCAGGCTTCGTATGCGCATTTAATCTCTCCCAGATACGTTCACGTGAGACAGTAAACCGTCACAAGCTAACCAAATTGTAACGGTCTCTAGACCGAGAAGCCATCTACTACTTATCGTAAGGACTCACTCCTTAAAGAGCCCACGGCTCGACTCAGTATCTGCCTCGATCTCCGAAAGGTGTTCATCGAGTAAGTAGCCGTCTTTCACAAGCTTGGCTGCTACATCCATCGTCTGCTGGTGATATGCGTCAAACGCTTGATAACGCTCTTCAACGGACAGCCTTGGATCGCCTGACGCTTCACGGGCGGCCTTCGTGATTGGAAACGGGATGTAGCCCCCTGCAAGTCCCAATAACGCGTCTGGCGCTCCTATCGAGCGGTTACGAAGATTCCAACCGGTATAAGTCGCAATCGGCACCTCAACCCGAGGCATACGCAACGCGCCTCGCTCGTTGTTATCCCCGTCCAAGGCCGGCACCAAAACGCCATACCGGGCATCAGAACGATAGGGCGGGTGATTATCGATTATACGTTCACGATCAAAAGCTTCGCCGTAATCTAGTGAATCTGGCTGATGTATCGTTGTGGGATACGTCACATTTGGCAACGCCCTCCAACCAGTTTGCGACGCTCTCCAGCCAACCAGCGTGCCATCAGCCACCCGAGGATGGACACTCGGTGGTGGCAACGTTCCCTCCGTTAGCCATCGGTCCATTGCAGTAAATAACGTTTCCACAAACGGTTGATAGACATTCGGGTTCGGCAACAACTGCCCGCGGTCCGATGGCCCCTGAGATGGACTGTGCTGAGATCCACCGAAAGCGTAAATTCGAACATCTCCAGGCACTTCGGTATCACGCGTGCCACTCGGATCGGTCAACACAAGAGACGCGGCACGGTGCCAGTATTCCGACGTCGTATCAAGATGCATAATTTTTGGCGCAGTTCCATCCTGATTCGCACGGCGCAGAATACTATCAGTCTGCCCACTAAATGGATCGGTTTCGTCACCATAAGCAAACGGAAACACATCTACCGGGTAGAGATGCCCTGTATGTTCATTAGCCGTACGTGTCGGCGAGGCGAACCGATGGTTAAAAAATCCCTGGCCACCACCAGAAATAACCGGCATAGCCCCCTCAAACACCTGGCGACCTTGTTCATCCGTATTGAATCCCTCATAAAGAAACATTCGAAGTGCGCGACCGCTCTGTGAACGTCCAGCACCGATCACCCGCTTCGCCAATGGAGCGCCCGTCTGGTCTCGGAGGGGGTTCATTGAAGTCGAATCATGCTTAACGAACGAAACAAAATCTCGAATGGCCGCAAAACCAGCCCCCTGTACAACCGAGCCACGCGCCTCATAGATTAGGTCATAAAGTAACCCGGGCTCAAAACCACCCTTAAGCTCGATGGCACCTTCAACCAATCCACTCCCTTCTTCACGAGGGCCCTCTGTTAACACAAACTCCCACTCGCTGCGAGGAATCACATGGGGCGTGTCACGTTCACGCTGACGACGGGTAAGCGTGGCGGCAGGCAAACTGCCAGTCACGGGCTCAAATGCGAGGGCACCTCGACTGGCAAGGCTAAGTCGATGCGTTTGGGTGTCTGTGGAAAGTTCCGCGCGCACCGGTCCAACGATCGGCACACCGTCATCCCCCAACACGACCGGCGCCTCAATACGCATCAGCGTATCGTTGACAGGGACCTCCGCAATCCAACCGCTTGATACCGTGACATACCCGTGACGAAGAAAAAAAGGTTGCATCCCAAGTAGTCGACGACCGCGGTTATTTACGTCGTACAGCACTGTGCGTTGGGCCAAGGTGCGATCAACGGGTGCGATAATTTCAAAATCCGCATAAAACTCGACATAACCATCGCCATTCGTTGCCGCCAAATGTAAGTCAACGACAGCCCCGTTCGCCTCGAGATCCGGGTCAAGAGCGTAGACGACACGACCGCGAATTCGCTCATAAGGTCCAATCTTGCCCTCAACATCTTCAGCAAAAGCGGTACGCGACTCCACAATCACCCTCAGGACTTCTGCCTGAAGAGGACTACTGACCGCAAGACAAACCCACATAACCAATAAACAACGAATACTTTTCATTCTCATCTCTCCCAAACCACTAGTCGGCGGTTCTATCTCGCGAGGGGGTCTGGACGAAGCTGGAAGTGCACGACCTTACTTGGCGTACCCTTACCTGTTTCCGTATGGAACGGCGCACGGGTCCCGTACGTCGCCCACAATCCTCTACCTTTCCAACCAGCATTCGGATCGTCAATACGACCATCCATCCACTTCGTATAGAAACCTAAGGGATACGGCACGCGAATAATTACCCACTCACCATCCTTCAAAGCCAGTAGAGCCTCCGAGGCATTACCCGTGTTAATCGGAATATTTTCTCCGAGCCCGAACGTATCGAACTGGTCTACCCATGTGTAGTAACTTCCCTCCGCACTTCCTGAGTCCGACACACCTTTGAACTGCGGGAGTGGCTCCGTGAAAAGCTCCCAACCTTCGGGACAGTGCTGGCCGGTCGCGTCCGGCCCATTGAGTGGCCCGGTACATTTTCGACGGTCAAAGCTAGCCATATGACCGCTGGCAAGTGGCGTCCAAACAACGCCATTTCTATCAATATCCATGCCACGCGGCGAATATCCTTGCACAGCAGCTCGTGGGTTCCCCCATGGCACCTCAAAAACCTCAACGAGCGCAGTCATGGACGGATCGTCGCCAGGATCGAGCCTCAAGACGGAACCAGGAAACCCTAGAGATGAGCCCCAAATGGTCCCATCAACTGGGTTCACCGCAACACCATAAAATCCGCTTGTTACACGGTGGTCCTGTGCCGGGTCAATAGGTTCATCTGGCTCTGTATATGAGTCACGCCGACCGTTACCATTCGTGTCTAACACAAGAGCAGTCCACCCCTGAGACTGCTCCTCGTCACCAGTCTCCAAGAAAGTTTTTGTATCAAGCCAACCGATAGTCTGCCCGCCACCACTTGTCCAAAGAGTGTTGTTCTCATCCTCCGCAAAAACAAGATGATGAGTACTGAAACAAGTGCCGACCAACGTCATCTCCTCGGTAGTCGGGTCCCAGACAGCAAGGTGTCTTCCCGACCTGTCGACTGGGAACGCACGAGCCGAGGGATGATTTGACCCCTCACGACACATCGCCGGATTGTCCGGTCCACGCACTCGTGACGTCAGCCACACGCGCCCATCTTGATCAAGCATCGGATTATGAACGTTGGTTTGACTGTTCCAAATAGCCTCGTCGCCCCAATAGGGTGACGCCGCAAGCGGCGGACCGGCGGCAAGCGGTGTGTTTGGATCTCGAACAGGCACAGGCACCTGTCGCGCCTCATTACGCACTGGGTCGAGTACGGGAACATAGTCAGCACTCGCCTCCAAGGCGCCGTAAATGGGGCCATACGCGTTTACTGTTGGATTACGTTTATCTGTCGCAATTTCATCATGTAGATAGACCTTCGGATCCGCCCAATCCCACTGAGTCACAACTACATTGCGTTCTATGCCTTTCGGACGAGGCGGTGCTTCTGGCAGCTCGCCGGCAACGATGCGATCTGTCCAGCCCGCAAACATTTCAAGGGCTGCCCGCCGGCCCATCCGGTCCAGTCCATTCGACATTGAACCACCGGCTTGTCCTGACTGAATACGTCGGTCCCACGCTGCAACCATTGAATCAAATTCGCCAAGCGCTGCCGGAACTTCTCGTGTTGCCTTGTTACCGAGTGAGTGACATGCCGTACAGCCACCGGACTTGACCGTCCGAATCCATTGAGCTTGATTCTCCATATTTGGTGAGATGCCGTTTCCGTTGGGCCCAGTCCCTGGAAACTGGTCACGACCCGGAACTTCAATCAATGACAGCCAATACCCTGCAGGATAGTATTGCGCCGCCGCTTCCGCGTTCGGCGCGAGGACAGCCGTCAGGTCTAACGAAGTCCCTGGCATCGCCCGAACCTTTGCAGAATCGACCAGGCCGTAGCCACGGACCCACACGTCGTACGACGCCTCAGGTAGGTCAGGTAGGACATATCGACCAGCATCATCAGTGACTACAATGCGGTTAAAACGAGTTGGTAGGTCGGTCGTCTCAGCAATAACCCACACTCCGGCTTCAGGCCCGTTAGGACCGGCAACCACACCGCCGATATCATCCGCGTCAACCGCAACGTCTTGCTGAGCATCAACGTCGGCGCACGAAATCGTCGTCAAAGCGAGCCCAACAATTACGAAAAAACCCATCCGGGAAAGACGATCAGACTGCATTTCATTTGCCTCCAAATCGGCCAACAACTACAAATCCAGATACATCGAGCAACGATACTTCAGGTTCTACGTCATTGTGCAGCTCCGGACAATAGAAATTAGCACTTTTTTGTTCGGAGAACGGCTACTTAATATAATCAATAGCCATATGGTTGGCCGCAAAGTAATCGCTTTTTCTGGCGTGTTTCTAGCACTGTCTCTTGCAGCCGTAGCCCAAGAGACCAACTTTAATGGCACTTGGGTACTCGATACGAACCGAAGTCGTCTTACCCCAGGAGGCGGGCTCGCACGAATCGGCGACGGAGGTGCCCCACAGAGATTACACGTCACACACAGCCTCAACGGTGACGTCACGCTTCTTAGTGAGGTAAACGAAAGTCAAGCGCGCACCTACAAGCTCAATGCAGAAAGTACGATTCCTGTGACACAAGATGCCGACATGTCTGTCGTCGCGCGTTGGAACGGACCACGTCTCGTCGTCGAAGGTACGCGCGGCGATAGTGGCAGCGCAGCCGTTACGGCCGTCCGTAGGACCTTGAAATTAAGTTCAAATGGCTCCGTGTTAACTATCGATGTTTCAACCACTAGTAGCGATACGGAACAGTCAAGTCGCTTGGTCTACAACAGAACCACGACCGTCCCAGCATGCGAGGAATGGTCGACACCCTGTCTACCGTAATTAACCCAACGAATTACGGAACAATTTCCATCTAGAACTGGCTGACGTGCACCTTGGCAACGGTGTGCATATATCCGCCCGACCGCGCATACTCTGCGGCCGACGCCGCAAGAATATGTTCGCGAGCTCCCGCTTCATTGCCAACCGCCTCATAGTAGAGACCAACATACAAATGTGCGTAAAAGATCGCACGGTCCCGCGCGCCGCCCATCAGGCCTTCGCCCGCGGTTAACACCTCAGCTGGGGTCAAACTCCCTTCAAACATCTGGTAAATCTCAGTCATGGGCGCCCGTCCGTCAGGGCCAACAGGCAATAAAGCCATCCGTGCCGCACTAGGAGATTCGCTACGCGCCACACAGAGAAAATGCCATGCTGCATTCTCTACGTCATTCGGATTAACTGTTCGATGCGACTCAAACATACGACGACAATCCTCAAAGCGCCCCACATAGTAGAGAGCAATACCCCGTTGCCACAGTTGAGGAGCCACCGAGGGAACCAGCGCGGCGACTTCATCAAAACCCGCGGCAGCATCCGTCAAACGTCCCGAAGAAAAATCGTCAACCGCACGATCCAAAATAGACCTCGGGTCCTGTCCAGCCTCAATAGACTGACACCCAATAAAGCTAACCACGCAAGCAAAAACAACCCACGGCATGTAATGTGTCATATGTAGCTCTAATGCTACACTCCATTCCACAACATGAACCTATCGCCACACGAATTTTGATTGGCGGGAAGGAGAATGACCGATGACTCGTACATGGTGGCTTGGGATCTCTCTACTTTTAGCCCTCGCGATGGCAATGCCTGCAGCAATGCAATCATCCGATATGAGCTTCTTCATCACAAGCGCTGGCCCTGGTGATGGGGCTAACCTTGGTGGACTAGACGGAGCTGATCGTCATTGCCAGATGCTCGCAGCCAATGCCGGAGCAGGTGACAAAACATGGCGCGCCTACTTAAGCACAACAGGAGCAGGTGGGGCGAACGCAAGAGACCGTATTGGAACTGGACCGTGGCACAACCATGGCGGCGTACAAGTTGCATCAAGTGTTTCCAACCTCCACAGTGACAACAACAACTTGACTAAAGAAACCCAGCTAAACGAGCAGGGGCAAATCGTAAATGGACGAGGTGATGACCCGAACATGCACGATATCCTCACCGGCTCTCAACTGGATGGCACTGCGGCAGGTGGCAGTGATGACTCCACGTGTGGAAACTGGACAGACAATTCTGGTGACGGCAGCGCTCTAGTCGGGCACCACGACCGCCAGGGTGGCGGTGCTAATCCAACGTCGTGGAATTCAGCTCACGGCTCTCGTGGATGCGGACAGGCTGACCTCCAAGGCACCGGCGGTAACGGCTTCTACTACTGCTTCGCCGCAAACTAACGTCTCTGATAATTCAGTCGGCAGTTCGTCGCCCTCAATAAGGGAGGGCGATGGACTGCGGGCTTGTCCGATGCGAAACACTTCGTGGCCCGTCTCCGTATCGCTTGCACTTTTGCTTGCATGCGCCTCGCTGGTCGCTGCTTTCATCGTCGTCTCTCTAGAGCCTCAACAGCGAGAGCAAGATATTAGCCACCGCCCCATAGCGGTAACAACAGATGGCTACGTGTCATCGAACACTTGTCAAGCCTGCCACCCCTCCCAATACGATTCATGGCATGGGTCCTTTCACAGAACGATGACCCAACTTGCGACCCCTCAATCCGTCCGTGCCGACTTTAATGGCGTCCACGTTGACATTATCCCTGGCTCGCCAATGGAACTGGAACGGCGAGGAGAAGAGTTTTGGGCAAGTTTCGACGATCCTGGCTGGGAAGGAGACCCTCAAGAACAGCCGAGAATCACGCGTCAGGTAGTGATGATTACCGGCTCACATCACCAAAATATCTATTGGTACGCAACTGAACATCAACGCACGCTCAACGTCCTACCAGCAGTCTATCTACTAAATGACGAGCGGTGGGTCCCACGTAATTCCGTGATACTCTCACCGCCAAATCAAGGGGTTGCCACACATGATGGCCACTGGAACGCGGTGTGTATTTCGTGTCATACGACACACGGCAAAACCCAATTCGATACTCCGTACAGATCAGAACCGATTACATCACAAGAAGTTGGCACGACAGTCGCCGAATTTGGAATAGCTTGCGAATCGTGTCATGGACCAGCAAGCGACCATGTCACGGCCAACCAAAATCCTTGGCGGCGTTACGGACTTCATTTCTCGAATGCCAGCGACCAAACAATCACAGAACCAACAAGTCTTGATCCGAAACGCTCATCAGAGGTCTGCGGCCAATGTCACAGCGTGTGGGAGTTCTATGACGTAGCCGACGAGCGCTCCGCAAGCGCCAACGGCCTAGCCTACCAACCTGGGGACACACTCACTGATACACGTTTTGTTGCACAACCAACAGTAAACGCGGAATCCACTCATATGAGAGCCTTGCTCGAAACGGATCCAGATTTCGTGCGCGGTTCATTCTGGCCGGATGGCGTGATCAGAGTTTCTGGACGGGAGTACAACGGGCTCGTCGACTCGCCGTGCTTCTTTAATGCTGACAGCCAAGACCGGACCTTATCGTGCTTTTCCTGCCACAACATGCACAAAGATCCTGATGATCTTCGGCCGGTAGCCGACTGGGCCGACACCCACCAGCTCGCCGAAGGCATGGAAACCAATAGCGCGTGTCAGCAATGCCATCCGTCGATCGCGCAAAACGTCCCGTCGCACACGAATCATAGCGCTGATTCTTCAGGAAGCAGTTGCTACAACTGCCATATGCCCTACACATCCTACGGATTGATGCGTGCGATACGAAGTCACACCATCACGAGCCCTTCCGTGGAAGAAACGGTTGACGTCGGTCGCCCTAATGCGTGCAATCTCTGCCACCTTGACCAAACGTTGGCATGGACCGGCAACCATTTGGAAGATTGGTACGGCGGCGCAGCGCCAGACCTTAACGAGCAACAACGTACGGTTGCCGCCTCAATACTCTGGCTACTCAAGGGAGATGCCGGACAACGAGCGCTCGCAGCATGGAGTTACGGCTGGCAGCCCTCCCAATCTGCCTCTGGAACAGAATGGATGGTTCCCTATTTGGCGGAACTATTGGGGGATCCCTATGACGTGGTCCGGTACATCAGCGCAAACTCCATCAAGACCCTTGCCGGATACGAAGGGTTCTCGTATGACTTTGTAGGACCGCGCGACGATCGCATTGCCGATGCCGTGGAACTCCTTAACAACTGGCGTAACACTCTCGCCTCGCGCACACGGCAGGACCCACAACTACTGTTCGGTTCAGACGGCCAACTTGACACATCTGCGATGCGACTTCTTTTCGATCAACGTAACCACCGGCCACTGTTCCTCCGCGAGTAGCTCTTCATGCAGAAAACGCCAGACTCCGTGAACTATTCACATCGTCACATATTATTTGGCTGGTGGTCTCTACTTGTGTTCGTTCTCCTCGGCCTTACGCTTGAAACCTTGCATGGTTTAAAACTCGGCTTCTATCTAGACGTGTCGAATACGACACGGCGACTGATGTGGACACTGGCCCATGCCCACGGTGGGTTACTCGCACTTATCCATGTCGTTACGGGCCTCGTGTTTCAGGCATTCCCGGATCGAGGACGGCAGACGCGACGACAGGTCTCACGTGCCTTAATTGGTGCAAGCCTCCTGTTACCAGGCGGATTTTTTCTGGGCGGGATCTCGATTCTTGCTGGGGACCCAGGATATGGAATTGCCCTCGTTCCGTTTGGTGCCGCGTGCCTGATCTTTGCTGTTTTTCAACTTGCCAAAGAAAGTCGCTACAAGTCTTAGTGTTCTGGCTACGCCGTAACTATCCCCGTTCGGCTCAAGAGACCGGGTAGTAATTCAGGTAGGCAACAGAGACCCCGGCAGAAGACTGTGCCGCAGAGTGCCCAACCATGACACCCTCCAGGGCAAAACAAAACTAACGCACTCTAATAACAACGTCTGCCGGCACTAACAACATCGCGTCACTTACCCATGCTCGCAATGTGTAATCCCCGGGTTCCTCAAACGACACCGCTGTCTCAAAGGTCGCTGACGTGAATCCATCACCATCAAGATGGGTCGCGGGAGTGTCTGACGACGTTGGCGTTGTAGCTGCACCATCAACATCCTCATCGAATTCAGGCTCTTCAAACGAACGCTGAAAACCATCGGGTTCAAAATCTCCGCCTTCAGGCCCACGATAGACGCTCCAATGTACGGAAATGCCATTCCTTGGAGGTCTCGGCTTTCGATACCATCGAACGTTATCAGGGTTTGAGGCTTGCCCGTCCGGAGGTATCAACGTGGGTGGCCTTGAACGCGGCGTACGTGGCCGCAACTGGGTCGGCAACTCGTCGTCTGTGATCGCCGCCGTCAATGTTACCGTCTCTCCAATCGCCACATCCGTCGAGCTAACCTGTATTTCTACCGTTGGTGGTTGATTGTTATAGATCTGATCGACCGGCCGGCCAAAACCTGTCCGCGAATTCGAGGTAATGGTGTTCGCGTCTATTTCCCACTCGGGCTGCAGCCAACCGTATGCTACCTGTTCATTCCCGTTAACCGTCAGACGCCACACAATACCGTCCTCAACGGTCAGGCCGGTATCGGCTGGCATTTCTACGACGAACTGATAGCGCTGTGTACGAGGATAAAAATAGGCTGGTTGGCCTCGATCTTCGTCTCCTGGAGCAAAGTAATTATCGGGACCGACTTCCACACTCGGTTGCTCGCGATAGTTCCGATTTAAATACCCGAAGTGAAACAAGTAAGAACCATCGTTATTACGTGTCCAACCCTCAAAAATTGGCTGCACATCCTGGCCCCGATCAAACCGCTGCTGTGGTTGCGCAACGATGGGAACATCGCGAGGATTTATCTGTGCAAAGACAGCACTCTCCATCGCCACAAACACCACGACGGCTATTACCAACCCCAACCATGAATTCTTGCCCGTCATACTCACTCACACCCAAGACAACTGGTTAAAACAAAGAAGGCACCCTGCAGAAGAACATTCCGCAGAGTGCCCAACCATGACACCGTAGTACCCGCCAACAACAACGAAGACTAATTGTTGTTGTCCGCGCGGGACTCTAACTCTGCTTCGTATTCGTCGTCATCTAGGTCGTACCAACTAATCCAGGCAAACGCCATTTCATCAATAGTCCGGCTACCGCCACCGGCCCAGTTTGTAGAGTCCAGGTTGCCGCGATGGGACTCAGTATTGTCGTGGTAGCTGATGACATGCAGCTTCGTACCCGCTGGATAAATCGGTTGTTCGCCATCCTCGTAGTTATAAACGATATGCCAATTGAAATCGAAGTTCGCACAATTGACCATCTCAGTCGTCGAGTCGGGATAAATCAATTCCAGACACTGCCTTTTACCAAGGAAGTGCATGTGGGGTTGAAACCCGGTGATGCGACCAGCCCGATACATCGTGGCGTATCCGTCATGCCGTGTAATCTGCCCAGCCGGAATGTCCAATTCACCAGCCTGACCGAGTTGTCTCGCGTAAAGCTCTTTCTCGGGACCTGCTTCTTTCGGATACAACACCATCCCTAGTTCGGTCTGGTCAACCACTTCCTCACCAATCGAATGGTAGTGAAAGCTGAAACGCACCCTGGAATCGGCCTCAAGAACTTTACCCGTTCCCTCCGGATATCTGTCCGCATTCTTCCCGACCGCGTACTCATTCAAGAAAAAGTCATTCGAACTGTCGTTAATCGGCGCATCGGGATCCGTCACGGCGTAAGTCAATGCGTGATGCACAACTCTGAGGTCCCCTGCTTTGGTTTGAATCGCTTTGATGTACCGGTCCTCATCGAGCCCAGAATCCACGATGTAGTCGCCCCACCAGTCGCCAGCTTCAGCAGACACGGTATGTGGTGGCGACGTCACGATTAGGTCTGGCTCTATATCCCATGCACCGAAATCGGGTAGCGGCGCTTCAGGAGGAGCATCAGCAGGGTTGCCTCGAGGCGCGCCGGCGTCAACCCAGGTTGCAATCGTTTCGATCTCAACCCTGGTTAAAGACCTGTCCTGCTTAAAAGACTGGACTCCAACATTCGGGTCAATGTGCCACGGAGGCATCTCACGCGCTACGACCTTATTCTTGATGGACCGCGCCCATGGACGAGTCTCTTGATAATTCATCAATGACATCGGTGCCATATTGTCCGGCCGATGACATACCTGACACGAGCGCTGCAAAATTGGCTCGACATCTTTGTGGAACGTCACATCATCGGACTGCGCCGAGGCACCGCCTGGCACGAACAACATCAATCCAGCAACTGCCACACACCAAGTAACCGCGGTCTTGTTCATCAGAACCCCTCCAAAAGGCCAAAATGAAACTGACAAAACTGTAAGAAACTACAGCGTAACTAGGCTAGTCTAGCGCTAAGAACGTAGCGAATCAATAAATCGGAGCCATATTCGAAAAGTAAAGCCGCAATCTCAAAACCGCCCCCTATAATTAGTGGACTCTGATGATCCAAGTTCAGCCCATTTCCTTTCTCACTGCTTATGCTACCGGTCTGAGGCTGGCGTTTATCGGGTGTAGCCTGATCGCTTGGGGCTGCGAATCTCATAACGAACAACTACCTGAGCCAACTTCCACTGCTAGTCATAACGAAAACGAGGTTTCGGCTGCTGGAAACGATGGCGGCGCACAGATCACGGGAACGGCTCCGACCTCCTCAGATGGTTCACTTACCGTGGTACTGCTGGAACCGCAATCATCAGTCACATATGACATACCGGTTGAGCCTGTTCAGATGGACCAATTGGGCATGGAGTTTTTGCCGCCAGTCTTGCTTGCCGTTGTCGGCCAACCGGTGAATTTTCACAACAGCGAAGACGTTCTTCACAACGTCAGGGTTTACAACATCGACACACAGGAAACTGCATTCAACATCTCCACCCCCATCGGCGGAACTTATGAGCATCGCTTCGATACGGCCGGCACATATCGCGTCGCCTGCGACATCCATCCGGCCATGGGTGCCAGCGTGGTGGTCTCATCCACACCACATGCTACCGTCGCAGATCGAGCAGGGAATTTCACATTAAACGAGGTTGAACCGGGTAATTACACCGCTATCGTGCATGCTGGCCAACACCGTACACGGCAAGCAGTAACGATTACTGCTGGCACTACTGAACTGTCACTTGGTAGCGACTAATCGTAGCGGCGTACGCCCAATCTACTTGGTTCGCCCTGGAACCTGAAGGTCTGGCATGGGTGGTGCAGAAAACATTTTCTGCAGAACGGTAAAGCCCATGCCGCCCAATTTTGTGGCACGAGAGGATCGCGCACTGTCAGTCGACAATCCCGTGTTTCCGAAAGCCTGAAGCATGACCTTTGACGCGACCACAAACGCGATCCGATTCCTAATGGATTTCAGAATATCTGAGCGTTGCCAGGCGGCCTTTAAACTGTAAAAGTTGTTCCAAACGTCTTGCGTTCCCTGTCGGATTTGCTCAGCGGTCATTGCCGGATGCGGTGTCAGTAATTTTGGGCGTTTCGCCTGAGGTATCAACCAATGCCGTGAAACAGGAACACCATCGACCTCCTGCATACTGTCACCCTGCTCCTGTTCCCATTGTTCAAAATCCAAGGTGCCAGGAAACGGCGTGAGTGTTACAAATTGAGCAAACGTAATCTCTGATTTCTTCGCTAGCTCTGCCGTAGCGTCGAAAGTACTCGGCCGATCACTCGGAAGCCCAAAAATAAACGATCCGAGTATGTAGACACCGTGTTTGCGGAACGCTTGGAGACGTTCAACAAGTTCATCGCCTGCAAGATTGAAGTCCTTGTAAACATCTTTCAACCCTTCAGGCGTAACTGCCTCGATACCGACAAGTGCGCCCCTGATGCGCGCAGCCTTCATAGCATCAAGGAATTCTGGATCCTCAGCCGATTCCATCGTGATCTGTGTAAAAAAGTTCAAGTCATCGGGAAGTTCCGCCATTAGGTGCATCAACTCAAAACGCTCGTCGCGAAGGGCCTTCAACTCGTTGTATCGAGCCTTATCCTCCCGTCGCGCTGCCATCCTGAGGTCTTCCATCGTTACCGGATAAAAGTTGTCATCCGCCAACGCAATAAACCGGAAACCCATTCGTCTGAGTTCGACGATCTCTTCAATAACAGGATGAACCCCGCGCTGGCGCGGTTCCTGACCATCGGTACGCCAGACGGAACAGAATGAACAATGTTTCGGACACCCTCGAACGGTCTGGACCGAGGCCCACGCATAGTCTTTACGGTTCATAAGGTCCCAGCGCGCCTTCTGGAATTTTCCAGCGGAAATACGCCCGCCCTCATATATTCGCTGGGGATCTCCCTGTGCACAATCGTCGAGCACCTGTGCCCAGGCAACATCACCGTCCCCCTTCACCACAGCGTGCGCCCCACCTCGCTCGTGGGCTTCTTCTGGATAAAGGGTGGGGTGACTACCACCATAAACGACCCAGCCACCACGGTCCCGTACGCGCCGACCGAGTTCGTAACCAACCAAGGCGTTTCCAGTATGGAGCCCAATGCCGACGACATCCCCCTCTTCAACTTGGTCAGTATCAAAAGGGCTGAGTGACTCATCGCTCAGAACAGGGTCTCCCCATTTCGCCGGCGTAGCCGCGGCAAGTACGAACATCCAACGGGGAGTAATGAAACCTGTGCCAAAAGAAAAATGGCTGGGATTAACAATATGAACGTGCAAATAAGTTTCCCTTAGTGAAAGAGCCGAGCGCCGAAACAACCCGGCCTCTAAACAGGTGCTCCAGGCGATGTAACAGTCTCATAGTGATTATATCTGTCTGCGCCCATTATGATCGCACAAACAGAACTCTCGGGGGATGCAATGAAAACAGTGCAAGAAATAGCAGATTATGTTGACGGCCAAATCCATGGTGAAGGTCACGTCGAGTTAAATTCAGTCGGAAGCCTCGATAAAGCCACCGCCGGAGATCTAGCATACGCGGAAACTGCCCACTTAGAGCAGGTATCAACCACCGGGGCGTCATGCGTTTTGGTTCCTACCGATAAAGTTATCGCTGCAACTTTCATCGTAGTTAAAAACCCACGTGTAGCGTTCGCACGAGCCGCACAATGGTTGCTAGACGTGCCACGAACCTGTCTTGGAATTCACGAAACGGCGTCTATTGCGACAGACGCAACCATCTCGCCAGATGCCTCTGTTGGAGCATGGACGGTGGTCGAATCTGGAGCAGTCGTTGAGTCTGGCACAAGAATCTTCCCGGGTAGTTACATCGGACCCGGTTGCCATATCGGACGCGATTGCACACTTTATCCACGAGTGGTCCTTTATCCCGGAGTCCAGCTTGGAGATCGCGTCGTCCTTCATTCTGGCGTAGTCGTTGGTGCTGATGGCTTTGGATTCGTCTTTGACGGAAAGTGTCACATCAAAATTCCACAGATTGGCCACGTTCAAATTAACTCAGATGTCGAAATCGGCGCCAATAGCTGCATCGACCGAGGAACGTTCGACAAAACTGAAGTAGAAACAGGTGTAAAGATTGACAACCTTTGCCAAATCGCACACAACGTCAGAATTGGCCCACACGCAACTATCTCATCTCAAACGGGCATAGCTGGAAGTTCGACCATCGGACAGAAAGCAACAATCGGCGGACAGGTCGGTATCGCAGACTATTGTCGGATTGACGACCATGGTGTCGTCGGAGCACAGTGCGGAGTGCCTTCTAAAAAGCGGATCCCAGCAGGACAAGTGTTTTGGGGAACACCGGCACGGCCTCTCAAAGACATCAAGTTGCAGCAGGCACATTTGGGACAACTACCCAAAATGCGTGCAGCAATACAGCAACTCCAAGCAGAAATACACGAGCTCAAAGCGAGACTTTCTTAAGAACGACCATTATTGCGTTTGACCCGTTTTTTCAATTGCCGCCTTAACCGCCTCTAACGTCACTGCCTCAAGGCAAGGTGGTTGCCCCTCTGCTGTCGGAGGTGATGGGCAATCTACAAAAAATCGTTCGCGACATGGTGCACATGCGTACGAAGCAGTGACGGCCACATGACATTCGGCATCTCCATTGGATAAAACTGGAGCCATCGCAATCGGCCCTGTGCGTTCTGGCACCGAGGACCCAAATATCGTCACGGTACGAATACCGAGCGCAGCCGCAAGATGCGCTGGTCCACTGTCGTTTCCTACATAAAGTTCGCAGCGTTCCAATAGCGCCGCAAGCTCTGGAAGTGAAACATCATCCACCATGGCTATGCCGTGACGCTCCGCCCACTGAGGCGAATTCTCAAAGGGGGGCCTTGCATGTAAAACAACGGGGCGGGCGCCCGCTCCTGAGACCAAGTGTTCAGCGAGCAACCGAAATTTGTCAGAAGACCACGCGCGAGCAGCTTTTGCCGCAGCTGGATTTAGAAAGACCGGACGCACACCTGGTTCCCACGCCATCGTTTGAAACAAATGGTCCACATAGCCTCGGTCGGCTTCTGTTAGCACCAGTGGCGTTAACGTCTCCGGGACGTGAGCACCAACAAACCGTGCAATATCATTAAAGCTTTCAGCTCGATGCACGTCGAAACGAACAGGAATCGGGTAAGTCAGAAGGATGCCACGTCTATCAGTGTCGTGTCCCACACGCACCGGTATGCCCGAAAATCGTGCAGTGAGCGCTGACTCAAACGAAGAACTCAACACCACGGCCACGTCAGCATTAAACGCACGAAGTTCGGCAGCCGCCGACCGAACAGAAATAGCGCGCGAAAGTCCTGCTCCTTCAGGCGCACACAGTAAGTCATCGAATAAATCAAAACGCTTCACTAACTGCTGGTGCTGCAGCCTCACCATCCCTATAAATCTTGCACCAGGCCACAGACCTCGAAACCCTTGGACCGCCCGGCGGGTCATCAAGATATCACCCACCCAATTAGGCAGGCGAATAACAACGTTTCGAGGCGCAACAGGTAATCTAAACTTCATCACAACCACCAAGAACAAATTTGTGCAATCTGATCCTTAACTACTATCCTCAGACAGCAGTACGTCTCCTAGACATTAGCAAGACCAAAAAACGTGTAAAGAGTTGGTCAAGCCTACCGGATTCAAGTACCCAGCAACCGTCAGCATTTCAATCATATAGAGTGTTCGCCGTGCCAGCAGCCCACGTTCTTTCGCTTGAAAATATCAACCTAGTCAGAGATGGACGAACTATTCTGCAAAATATTAACTGGCAGGTGTCGTCCGGTGAACGCTGGGTGATCCTAGGGCCAAACGGGTCTGGAAAGACTTCATTGTGTCGCCTTGCAAGTTTCTATCTGCATCCCACTTCTGGACATCTCGATCTGCTCGGCGAACGCTTTGGCCGCACAGACATCCGAACGCTACGCACTCATCTAGGCATTACGAGTCAGGCAATCTCAGACCTAATGCGCCCTGAATTAACAGCGAAACAAATCGTCATGACCGGCCGACACGCCGCACTCAGTCCATGGTGGCACGAATACACCAACGCAGACGAAAGCCGTGCCCTTTCACTGCTAACCCGTTTTGGCTGCGATACCCTATCGGAATCACGGTACGGAACGCTTTCGGCCGGGGAACGACAACGTGTGTTAATCGCGAGGGCTTTGATGGGTCAGCCCTCCCTACTCATACTAGATGAACCGACGGCCGGACTCGACCTGGCAGGCCGTGAACAGCTAGTTACGATGCTGGCCGGCGTCGCCAATGCAAACGATGTGGCCGGAGTACTACTTGTCACGCACCATGTTGATGAGATCCCACCCGGGTTTACGCATGTACTGCTGATGGCTCATGGGAAGGTCAGAGGTGCGGGACCTATTCACTCGACATTAACAGCACCCTCGTTGTCTCGCTGTTTTGGAATCGAACTAAATCTTGAATATCGCAATGGCCGGTGGCTAGCGTGGAGTCCATAGCCATATTGCAGTTGAACTTGCCGGCTCATGAGCAACCTGTTTATATACCCGAGTGAAAAAGCATCGTGTCGTGTTTTTGAAGTACACCATGTTCCAGGTGCCCGGATGGATAGTCGCCGCAGCTGTAGGAGTCTGGCTGAACCGAACAATGGACGTCCCTGGTGCTGTGGTCGTTGGTCTACCTGTGTTCTGGATCCTCAAAGACATGGCGCTCTACCCCCTTCTTCGCACAGCTTATGAGACATCCGACACGTCACCCATCGAACGTCTGGTTGGAGCGCAAGGCAAAACGGTGGAAACATTGGCACCACTTGGCTATGTCCGTATCGCTGGAGAGTTATGGAGAGCCGAAACCGACACGGGTTCTGTAGCAGCAGATACGCTAGTAGACGTGATCGGGGCCAACGGGCTGGTTTTGCAGGTAAGAGAATCCGTCAACAAACAATGCCCCGATTCCGACGCTAGCGGATAGAACGCTGCCAATCGACGGTCCGGATGAGCCCTTCCTCGACCGACACACGCGGCACGTAATCAAGTAGCTCATGTGCAAGCTGAACGTCTGCTTGCGAGTGACGTATATCGCCGGCCCTCTCATCGCCATGTTGGGCACTCACCATAACTCCAGTAATCTTCTGAAGCATCGCATAAAGCGCATTGATCGAGGTTTTACCACCGCGGGCAACATTAAGAACGCAGCCAGCAGCATTCGGAGACACACATGCATTCAATATGGCCTGAGATACATCGCTGACATACGTAAAATCCCTTGTCTGTTCTCCGTCTCCATAGATAGTCGGCGCCGTCTCTGAAAGTAAACTGTCTATGAAGAGGGATATTACTCCCGAATACTGTGATGTCGGTGACTGGCGTGGTCCAAACACATTAAAGAATCGTAGAGATACAGTTTGAAGACCGTAAAGACGATGGAATAGCGAGGCGTATTGCTCTCCGATCAACTTATGGAGTCCATAGGGAGACATCGGTTGAACCTTCATCGCCTCCGTTTTTGGCAACGCCTCTGATTCGCCATACACGGACGAAGAGCTCGCCTGTACCACACGTTGAACCCCGGCTTCACGAGCCGCGAGAAGTAGGGCATGCGTCGCCTCGACGTTAGCTCGGTGCGACCTCGCTGGTTCAAGCACGGAACGGGGAACCGACGGAATTGCCGCGAGGTGAATGACACAGGTCACGCCATCAACAACCGACTCCGCAACGCCTCGTTCGGCTAGATCTTTATTGATAAATTCACATTTCTCTGCCGTCGGAACGTTCGCCAAGCTCCCACTGGACAAATCATCTAAAACCCGCACGCCGTGACCTTCCTCAAGAAGCGCATCTACAACGTGGGAACCGATAAACCCGGCACCGCCGGTAACAAGGTAACGAGCCATTTAATAGTTACGAGGCAGGAAATTGCCTAGAATCGATACCGCTAATCAACTTTAGGGCATTACGATAATAAACCTTCTTCAAAACCTCATCGGGTAGGTCCATCCCATACATTTGCCAAAATGCATGGTACCCTCGGTAATAGTCAAAATACTCATCGCGTGTTTCAAACGTACGCCAGTAATACGGAAACTCATCCGGCGCGAAAGAATCCTTTCCAAACAGGATTCGGTCCTGATAGCTCTCAAAAAATTCTCTCGCAGTCCACGGCTGTCGACCAAGCTCATACAAAATGGCACCAGTTTCGACATATACGTTTGGCATTCGATCTAAAAGCCGTCCCAACCGCCCCAGGTCGTTCGCATGCCAACCCATGTGAGCCGCAATAAAGTTTGTTCCCGGGTGGCGAGCAAAGCGTCGGTTACGCTCCTCCATCATTGTTTCAAAACCGGGATACTGATCAGCCGGAAGGCGTCGCCGTGGCAAGAGTGTCAATTCCAACCAGCGTTCGTTGTACTGGTCCACCGGCTCATAAAACGACAGCGGCTCCCCAACGTGCATCAGTACCGGAACTCCCAACTGACCTGCCACCTCAAATACGGGGTCAAGCTCCGGATCATCAACCGCCACACGGACGCCATTCTCGTCTCGCACATCGATCCCAAAATTCTTAAAAAACTTGAGGCCCACTGCCCCAGCTGCAACATCACGTTCCAACTGCGCCGCCGCTCTTTCGCCAAACCCAGGTTTAACCCCACCGCGAAAATCTAGATTTGAAAAAAACACCATGCGCTCGGGATGGTCACTTTGTTGAATCGTGTTCACCCCACGGACAATCGTCGCACCCGAGCCACCACTAAGGTTTACAAGTACCTGAAGATTTAAACCATCCATCGCATTCACAATTTCAGACCATTCCGCTGTCGAAAAACCCGGCCGGTGATGACTGTGCACATCGATAACTGGAAACTTTGCACGTGGAACAGGGTTTGAATCTACAATCAACGTCGAACGCGGCTCGTAATCTCGCACGTCAAGCCCCGACCCGCGCGTCTGCTGTGCCCTCGGTCTCGATCCCAAACTCAAGACTGATACCAGCGCGGCACACAACACAACAGTGCCGACAATTAGACTTAGGCGTAAACTCATGCCTTTTTCCTCCCGTCGATCTTTAAAGATTCCGTCGTAGTCGGTCTGTAAGCCGAATTCTGTCCCGCGTTATGCGGTGACGACCATTCCTCTAGTTCTGCCATTACTGACAAAATCATGCGACCTACCCGGAGGCCTCGAGCGAGCAGCTCTAGTAACGCCCCCCTATTTGGTCTTGCTCCATGCGGGGTTTAGCCTGCCATCTACCTTGCGATAGATGCGGTGCGCTCTTACCGCACCTTTTCACCCTTACCCGCCAAAGACGGGCGGTATATTTTCTGTGCCACTTTCCTTCAGGTCACCCTGACCGGGTATTACCCGGCACATCGCTCTGCGGAGTTCGGACTTTCCTCTCCGCGTCCTCACTACGGATAGGGAGAGCGCGCAGCGGTCGTCCAGCCAACTACGACGGAATGTCAAAGAGCATCATGCCAAACGCCGCGCCTCTACGACTCGATACGTCTGACACTAAATTCCTACACACCTATGGTTCTACTTCACGCACACTGGACGTTCTAAAGCAGTGCCATAAAAGACGCCTCATCTAATAGTTCAACGTCCAGTCCACGCGCTTTGTCCGCTTTCGAGCCTGGCGCTTCACCAACCACTACCCAGGAAGTCTTTCGACTAACCGATGTCGACACTTTACCACCTCGCCGTTCAATAGCAGCGCGGGCTTCATCACGAGAGAGCTCCTTCAACGTGCCAGTTAGAACAAACGTCTGACCCGTCAGCGGTCCTGCATTTGTACTACCCGTCGAAATATCCGAAGATAAAACAACCTCAAGCGAACGAAACTGATCCACCAGTAACTTTGCATCCAATTGCATAAAGTACTCACGAACGGACGACGCAACTACCGACCCAACGTCTGGCACAGCTTCGAGCTCCTCGGCCGACGCATTCGTCAGCTTCGCAAGACTGCCAAATGTTTGAGCTAGCGCCCTAGCCGCGCCCTCACCAACGTGCCGTATTCCAAGCCCAAACAACAAGCGCCAAAACTCATTTTGTTTGCTTCGTTCAATCTCCGCCAAAATTTTTTTCGAACGTATTTCTCCAATTCTTATTGGATTGCCTTTCGACGACCATCCCAATTGCACGGAGGGTAACGTCGACATGTCCAGTTCATAGAGATCGCCCACATTTTTTACAACATCCTGACTCACGAGTGCATCCACAACTTTCTCGCCAAGGCCTTCAATATTCATCGCGCTCCGACTCGCAAAATGAGTTAGTGCACGTCTCACTTGCGCCGGGCAAGCCACGTTCGCGCAACGCCAAACAACCCCCCCCTCCGGTCGAACCAATCGAGACGCGCATTCCGGACAGCTCGTCGGCATCACAAAAGGCCTCGGACCATTCGGTCCCGTGTCACGTTGACTTGTAATCGCCTTGACGATCTTTGGTATGACGTCTCCACCTTTTTCCACGAGCACTACATCGCCTGCTCGAATATCTTTCCGTGTCACCTCTTCGGCATTGTGCAAGGTCGCCCTCGAAATAGTTGATCCAGCCAAAAACACAGGCTCCATTACGGCATATGGCGTAACCGCACCGGTGCGACCTACCTGTAATGCAATCGCTTTTAACCGCGTCGTTACCTGCTCAGCAGGAAATTTGAACGCAATCGCCCAATGGGGAAATTTACTAGTCGACCCGAGTCGCAGTCGCTGTTCCTCGGCCCTAACCTTCACGACGACACCATCGATGTCAAACTCAAGAGACGACCGCCGGCTTTCCCAAGTTCGGCAAAACTCCAGAACCGCGTCAATATCTTCACAATGTTTCCAGTGTCGTTCGACCGGCAATGCCCACGCTCGCAACTTCTCAAGTTGACTGACTTGACCAACCTTTCCTGGCGTGACGGTATCAGCAACGATCTGGTACATCCATGCACGTAAACCTCTTTTGGCTACTAGCGCCGGCTCTTTTCTCCGCATGGCACCAGCCGCAGCGTTTCTCGGGTTGGCCACCAGTGGCTTCAAGGCCTTCGTGGAAATCGGCGTCTTCCCTTCTCCCTTTAATTCAACATTCTTACGTTCAATGTCTTCATTCGTACGTCGAATGTCTTCATTTTCAGAAAGAATTTCCTCATTAACCCTCTCAAAACTCGTGCGCGGAAGATAAATTTCTCCCCGTACCTCAACGGTACCCCGTGGAGCGTGGGAAAGCTGAAGCGGAATCGAACGAATCGCTCGAACATTTGCAGTGACATTCTCACCCTGAACACCATCTCCGCGAGTCACACCTCGTAAAAGCTGTCCACCCTCGTAAGTGAGGGCAATGCCGAGGCCATCAATCTTCAATTCTGCGATGTAAGACGGAACCGACTCTGGCTCGAGTGCATCGCGAACCCTTTGATCGAACTCTCGCAACTCACCCTCAGTGTATGCATTGTCCAAACTAAGCATCGGCTCCGCATGTGGAACGGACTCAAACGCCGCAGTGGAACGTCCAGATACACGCTGGGTCGGTGAAACGGGAGTAACGAGGTCCGGATGTTGTTTCTCGAGCGCACGCAACTCACGCATAAGCGCATCGAACTCAACATCCGAAATCTCAGGATCGTCGTAGACGTAGTAGCGCTCCTCATGGTGACGAACGCTCCTCCGCAGCGACTCAATCTTTTGGAGCGGTGACGACTTCACCAGTGCCCCCCCGCCAACACACCCTAGCGGTCTCGCGCCAACACGTAGTCAGGGAGAGAGTGCAACGCATCCCGTTCGGCAGAAGGCGGAAACCTTTCGAGTTGCTTCTTAGCCAGCTTAGCGTGCTTAACAGCTTTATCGTAAGCGTAGTCGATGGCTTGATGTTCGCGAAGCAGAGAGCCCAACTCCACCCATTCTTCAATCGTGATGGTGCGATTGTTAACAGTATTACGAACGATGTCGTCCGCACGGCTACCTTTACCCGCTTGTTGCAACAAGCGGATCGCAGCCAAAGTAACTTTTCCTTCCCTCAGGTCACCACCAATTGGTTTACCTAGTGATGTCTGTTCAGCAGTGAAATCAAGCAAGTCATCAACCAACTGAAAGGCAATGCCCAAATTAAAACCGTAGTCCCTCAGTGCAGCCCTTCCATCATCATCAGTGTCACCCAACATGCCACCAATTTCAGCCGCACCACCGAACAGATAAGCTGTCTTTCGGCGAATGATGTCGAAATGTTCCTCCTCAGAAATGTCTACGTCACCTGCCTTCGTCAACTGGTACAACTCGCCTTCGATCATCCGAAGTGTGACATCGCAAAGTAGGCGCACAACATCAATGGAATCGTAGGTAAGAGCCATTCCCATCGACTTAATGTAGAGATAGTCCCCGAGAAGGACAGTGATGTCGTTACCCCACCTAGAATGCGCGGCTGGACGGCCCCGACGGAGTTCAGAATCATCGATAATGTCATCATGAACGAGCGTGGCTGTGTGTATAAATTCGATAACCGACGCATAGAGCACGGCTCGTTCACCGGTATAGCCTGCCAGACGAGACGCCATTAGTAATACCGCGGGACGCACCCGTTTTCCGCCGCTACTTTGAATATAGCCCGCCATCTGAGGAATCAATTCGACTCGAGACTGGATATGGCTCTCGTACGCTTCCTCAACTGCACCGAGGTCACCGCGTATCGGCTCAAATATTTCGGCGAGGTCGTCAGGAACTGATGTTTTCAGCGCGGTATTCACTTGATTTCGATCAGAACACAATTTCTCAGGAAGTGTCAATTTTCGCAGCCTTTAGCAGAATTCAGACGTTGCGACTCACCGAACAAATTTAGAAACGAAGAACTGGTCCTCTCTGCTAGAAAAGACGGTCGAGAACCGCGAACCTCTGCAACTGCCTCAGTCACCCGAGCTACCCATGCTGGCTCATTTCGTTTACCTCGGTGCGGCGTGGGTGCCAAATACGGTGAATCCGTTTCAACAAGCAATCTATCTAGGGGGACGAAGGCCGCCGCTTCTCGTATTTCTTCCGCTCGTTTAAACGTCACGATTCCAGAAAATGATATGTGAAATCCGAGATCTAGAATACGCCGGGCAAACTGAATATCACCCGTAAAGCAATGAAAGACGCCTACCACATCGCCACCGCCTTCCGAGCTAATACATTCAATCGTGTCATCGTCCGCCTCACGAGTGTGTACAACGATCGGTAATCCACGAGACCGCGCCAAGGCAATTTGACGACGAAACACTTCGACTTGCACGTTACGTGGTGAAACATCGTAGTGATAATCCAAGCCAATTTCACCGACCGCGCAAACGTCAGAATGCCGTTTAAGTGCAGCTTCGAACGTTGGCAATACTTCATCTAGGCAGTCTTCGAATTGGCCTGCTTGATGTGGATGTACGCCCGCCGCAAACTGTACTGCAGACCACAGTTGCACTAGACCTCCCGCACGTCCCAACTCTTCTTCGTTAGTGACATCAAGAATGCAAAGGGCCTGGTCGACGCCCACGGCCGACGCCCTTTCGACAACTTGCACGATATCACTTGAAAAAGCGTCGTCCGCCAAGTGACAATGCGAGTCAATCACCGAACTTCAGATCCTGCAGGAGCACGCTCAACGTCCTCTGGTTCGATCAGCACCGCATTTCCTGTTGAATCTGTCGCGGCAAGCACCATACCGTTCGACTCTACTCCCATCAGAGTTGCCGCTTTTAAATTCGCGACGAAAACGACATGTCGGCCAATGAGCGCTTCCGGCTCGTAGGCTTTAGCGATTCCAGACACGATTTGGCGAACCCCAGAACCTGTTTCAATATCAAGTTTCAGTAATTTTCGAGACTTTGGAATTGGCTCCGCCGCCACCACACGCCCAACACGAAGTTCCACCTTAAAAAAGTCTTCGATCGATATCGTTGACGCCTCCGTTAGTGCAGATTCAGGCGACTCAACTTGTTTACCGTCTTCATTCATCGTTTTTGTTTCCTTCTGCTTCGACCCCTTAACAGCTGGCGCTACTCGCTCCGGCTCTAAGCGTGGCCATAATGGCCCAGCCTGCTCCAACTGTCGTTCACTTCCTGGTGGCGTTTGCCACACACCATCGCGGTCAAGATTTAACGCTCCGGAGGTCCCGCAACCGATTCGTCGCATGATCTCACCACACGCGCTCGGCATTACTGGACTTAAAAGCGTAGCCACTATACGAACGGACTCAACCATGTCACATAGTTGTCGATCTAGTTCTTCTGCGCGCTGCGTATCTTTCGCTACTGACCACGGCTCTACCGAGGCGATATACTCGTTTGTCGAATCAATTAAGCCAAATGCAGTCGCTATCGCTCGGTGTAATGCATACTCATCCATCGACCGACGGTAAGACGCTACAGCCTCCGTAGCGAGGCCCGAAAGCGGACCGGTTTCACGTGACGGAACAACAAGCCGACCGTTCCGATAGCGATGCCCCATCGAAACAACTCTCGAAACAAGATTGCCAAAATTGTTGGCAAGGTCGACGTTGTAATGCTCTTCGAAACGATCCCATGAAAAATCACCGTCCTGTCCGAACCCTATCTCTTTCGTGAGATAAAGCCTCAGTGGATCGGGTCCCAATCGCTCAACCGCCTTTAGCGGGTCTATAACCGTCCCTAAAGATTTGCTCATTTTCTGCCCTTGCCAATGCACCCAGCCATGGCCGAAAACCTTTCGTGGCAAATCAACGCCAGCACTCATCAGCATCGCCGGCCAAACTACACAGTGGAAGCGGGTAATATCCTTTCCCACAATATGAAGATCAGCGGGCCACCACTTTTCAAACAATGCCGAATCAGAGCCATACCCAACTGCCGACGCATAATTGATTAACGCGTCGACCCACACATAGATCACACTTTCAGGATCCGAAGGCACCGGAATACCCCAGGATTGACCAGTTCGACTCATCGAAATATCGTCGAGTCCACTATCCAACAGGCTCAATATTTCGTTGCGCCGAATCTCCGGCTGGAGAAAGTTTGGACAGGAATCATAATGCTCCGCAAGTCGTTCCTGATATTTGGAAAGTCGAAAAAACCAATTCTTCTCCTTGATCCATTCAGGAGGTCTTTGATGAACCGGACAGTTCCCATCCACTAAATCTTTTTCCTGCTTGAACGATTCACACGAGACGCAATACCAGCCTTCGTAAAATCCTTCATAGATATCGCCAGTCTCTATAATTCTGGCAACAAGAGCAGTGACAGCCTTTCGGTGCCGATCTTCCGTGGTTCGAATAAAGTCATCAAAGGAAATATCAAGCGACGTCCAAACATTACGGAAAGTTGCCTCCATCTCATCACAAAAAGCCAGTGGTTCAACATCAAGTTCACGAGCTTTCTGAAACACGTTCTGCGAATGCTCGTCATTCCCCATCAAAAAACGCGTTTCAACACCACACAACCTCTTGTACCTGGCAATGACGTCTGCCGCGATTTTCTCGTAAGCCGTACCAAGGTGGGGGCGGCTATTTACGTAGTCAATCGCTGTCGTAAGGTAAAACTTCATAGTGTTACACCAACCACGCTAATCGGTCTCACTTTGGTCCAGCCACGCCTTCATTGCGATCGCTTGAATATCTTTTACGCCACACCCACGTTCGTCTGCAATACGAACGCAATCATCAAACTCCGGCGACACATTTACTATCACGCCGTGACGACGAGCCACTTTCACCCGTATTGAACCAACCGGGCTCTGCACCCGTACAATGTCACGATCGAGGCACTCACGAGAAGTCTCTGTAATTCGTAATCCTATCGTTGTTGATTCGGCAAACAACAAACCCACAAGTGATTCGCGTTTGTCCGGTGAGCTGACTACTGTCACTAAAGTCCCAGGACGATTCTTCTTCATCTGTATCGGCGCATAAAACACATCTAGAGCCCCCGCATCCATAAGGCGATCCATCAAAACCCCGTAGATCTGGGGATTCATGTCGTCAATCTCGCACTCCAGCACAACCACCGTTTGCGAACCAACCTTGCCTGACGGAACACCGACCAAAGCTCGTAGTACGTTCGGCCTATGCTTAAAATCATGATCGCCTGCTCCATAACCAATCTTTTCAATGCGCATTGGCGGCAGGGACCCAAACTCATCAACGTAATCGGTCAACAACAACGCCCCGGTCGGTGTTAACAGTTCCACGGCTGGGCCTGCAGCATAAATTGGCGTGCCGACCAAAAGCTCCGCTGTCGCTGGAGCCGGAACAGGCAACTCGCCATGTTCACATTTCACTGTCCCAGAACCGACATTGAGTGGTGAAGCAACAATTCGATCAATGCCCAGTGCATCAAGTGCGTAGACGGAACCAACGATATCCACAATCGAATCAACCGCGCCAACCTCATGAAGATGCACCTGTTCAACAGGCATCTGATGAATCTCTGCCTCAATTTCAGCCAAACGCCGGAACAACGTTACTGCGCGATCGCGAGAGGTCGCTGGTAGGCTTGACCGCTCAATAATTGACGTAATCTCAGACAGGCCACGATGATCATGGTGATGATGTTCGTGGCTATGTGTGTGTCCATTGCCCACCTTCGAGGAACCAGACGCGCCATCAACAACCGAAAACTTTGTTGCGCTAATCCCACTTCGATTGACAGACGAACGCTCAACCGTCACACCGCTGAGACCCAAAGACGCGACCACCTCGGTTAGTCCATCGAAAGACACACCAACATCCAAAAGCGCACCTAAGATCATGTCTCCGGAAGCACCGGAATAACAATCGAGATATAACAATCGTGTCATTCGTTGTTAACCAATCTTTGCAGTCCCAGACCATTTTCCACTCATTAGCAACTCAGCCCAGCCAGTGAGTACGATCTGCGTTTCCAGCCATTCCACCCGCTGGCTCCCACCGGGAGCAACTACATCTACCAACCTGTTAGCGCCACCAAAACTCGCTGCTGCGACAGCCGACGCGCAGGCTCCAGTACCTGAAGCCGACGTCGGACCAACTCCACGCTCCCAAATAAGAATACGGATCTGATCTGGCCGTTCAACAACGACCAGTTCCACATTGGTTCCCAGCTTAAACCGCCGATGTGATGTCAACTTTGGTCCAAGTTCACGAAACCGACGTTCGGCCTCCGCATATGATGGCATCAACACAATACACTGTGGATTACCAACGGATAGCGTAACAACCGATACTGATTCACCTTCAACGTCTAACACTTCCTGATGGATATTCTCGGGCTTCCCCATATCAGCGCGAAAAAAGTATCGCGGATGCGCTGATTCCAGCAGCTCAAGGGTTTTGATCCCGCCTTCAGTTTCTATGACGATATTGGGACCACCGACCGGCAGATGTTCCTTCATAGATGCCAGTACAGCCGCGAGACATCGCACACCATTGCCAGACACTTCGGCCTCGCTACCATCCGCGTTATACAGAGTCATTACCGCGCCACTCTTCGTCCGTGAATAAAAAATAAGGCCGTCTGCACCTATACCCGTATGTCGATGACACATCCGGCGCGCGAGCTCAACACGAGCAGATTCTGTTACCTGTCGGCTTGGACTCAAGAGAAAATCATTGCCGTAGGCGTGAGCTTTTACACAATCAATCGTCATGTTGTTTGCCTAAGGTGTGATGAAATTACTAAAAACCCAAGTGATACCGCCCGTTAGCCCGATACTTGAATCCTGAGGTGTCAGTCCATTAAAAACTCCCCCGTCTACACGCACGGAGCCTTTCGTGTACCGCACACCAAAAGTAATCCGACCGCGACTTCCAGTTCCTGGAGGCGGACTTCCCTTCCGGGTACTGATTCGACCATTTACGTCACCAACGATCTCCGCCCCCTCTGCAAACGCGCGTGCCAGAGATATTCCATAAGTCAAAACGTCATTTTGGCGATCGCCGCGTGTGGGGTCAGAAAGGATACCAACGCCAATATTTCCCACAATTCGTACAGACTGAATGGTCTTACCAACAAGAAGGGCTTGGAAAAAATCCATCGTGTCGAGTCCGAGTCCACTCTCATTACTTGCATTAGGCAACCGTGTCGCAAACCGCAACGCCACGGCAGGCATTCGTGACCCCTCACTTACTACTTTAACCTTCCCACCGACAACAATATCGTCGAAGCTTCTTGTCGAACTATCCGTCACGGTCAACATGTGAGACAGCGGCGCATCAGTTCGGTCCGCAATTCCTAAACGGTTAAAGGACACACCATCGATTTGAAACTCTGCATTCGCCCCCATGCCAAAACTCAAACCAAGCTGTGGTCCACTCAATAAATTTCCTTCAAGACCGGAGACAGGAAACGGTTGGTCCCACGCATGACTGATTCCCGTTTCAAGCAGCACTAAACCATCACCAACCGACTCTGGATCCTCGGTGAGTAGAGGACGCTGCTGCGCGTCCACCGGTGCACCGACTACTACAAAAGCAAGGATGATCGAGAAGAGGCGAAGATATTTCTGCATTCGTTGATCTTAAAGCATGCAGGTTTGTACCGCAGTCCCGCGAATCACAAACCTACTGACATCCCAACTTGCCCCATCGCAAATAACCAATCGCAACGGCATCGTACACACCGTGAGCTACCGTCGGCGCTAGTAGCCCATTGGTCCCGGCCGCAAGAAAACCAAGTCCGTATCCCATAAACATAGCCCACACACCAAATGCCAACGTCTCCCGGCTAGAGGTATGGAGCCCCCCAAAAATCACGCTCGACCAGATGAGCCCAACTTCAGGCTGAAGCGCTCCCCGAAACAGTATCTCTTCCCCAATTCCGGCCGCTGCGGCAATCAACACGAGCTCCAGAATTCCCACACGAGCCACCAAGGGCTGAAACGTCTGTCGATACAAGCACCTGATATCGCGGACAACACGGACAGGCGGTGCCCACCAAAGCACCGCATAGTTCAGTAAAACCATCACCGCAGCGGCAAATATGCCAAGACCCACGTTGGTGACTATTCCTCCGGTGCCAATCTCCAAAGGCAAACCACGCCACGAGATCCACAGGAACCCGATTCCCGCCAAAACAGACTCCCCCAGAAGAGCAACGACCGCCAAATTGTGTTTACGCATCAGCACCGCTGGCAGGGTCAAAATACACGGTTACTATCGAGGAGAACCGTGACTGGACCGTCATTAACGCATTCGACGTCCATATGGGCTTGAAACGTGCCCGTCTGAACCGAACAACCGTGTCGTCGAAGCCGATCAATTACATTTTCGTAGAGTTGCCTAGCCGTTTCTGAACCAGCCGCCTCCGTATACGACGGACGTCGTCCACGACGACAATCAGCGAACAGTGTGAATTGCGAGACAACAAGAAGCGACCCACCCACGTCGGACACGGACCAATTCATCTTTCCATCATCGTCATCAAATAGCCGAAGTGTGGACAGCTTGTCTGCTATATACGAGACATCTTGGTCCAGATCGCCTCGTCCGATACCAACAAATACCAAAAGCCCTTTTTCAATCGAGCCAACTGACTTGCCGTCAACACGCACTGAAGCGCGCCTGACCCTTTGCACCACAGCTCGCATTTCGCCTCAATCAGTAAGCCGCAGTGAGACGTGTCGTGGCTTCCACACGAAGGGCAGTAAGGGGATTAAGGCGAGTATCGAGTAAATGCCTTGGCGCAACATTACTAAGCGCTTTTATCATCGAGCTCTTGATGTCGGGGTGCTCACGTTCTAATTCTAGTAACCACCTCTTGATTCGTTGACGTTTTAGACTTAAATCCCCACACACAGGACAACAGCATCCGATGACCTCAAGATTACATTCACGCGTGTACGCCCGCGCTTCATCTTCCGCCACGTACACAAGCGGTCGGATAACAACATGCTCGCCATCGTCGGAAAGTAATCGCGCTGGCATGGCTTTCAATGAACCAGAAAAAAATAGATTCAGTAGTAGCGTCTCGACAAAATCATCCGCATGATGCCCCAAGGCAATTTTGGTCGCGCCAACATCCTCTGCTAAGCGATACAACACTCCTCGCCGCAACCTCGCACAAAGTGAACACGGCGTCGCATCTGCATCGAGAACGTCATCCAAAATATCCCCTATGGCAGTATGTTCGATCCGGTATTCCCATCCGCGCGACTCACAAGTCTTCGAAATTACACCGTGTTTGTAATCTGAATATCCAGAATCGACGTTAACAGCGATCAATGAAAACTCAATAGGAGCACGCCGGCGCAACACATCGAGAATGTTCATCAGCGCCCAGCTATCCTTGCCACCAGACAAGCCAACCATCACCCGATCCCCATCTTCGATGAGATCAAATGCCTTAATCGCTCTCGTGGTTTTCCGGGCGAGTTTCGCTTCAAGAGTACTTTGGTATGCCATCGCGTCTCTACGTTCCAGGCCGCTGTCAGTCTATACGAGCACAAGCTGACGCACAGTTTGCTCCCAGGTCATCGACTTCGATTGTTGATACGCGACCTGGCCACATTGCTCCGCCAGGTCCACATCGTCCATCATACGACCAATAGCCTTCGCTAATTCACTAGACTCAGGACGGACCACAAGACCATTTTCTTCGCTTGTAACTAATTCCGATGGACCACCACTATCGCTACACGTAATTACCGGCTTCGCCGATGCAAAGGATTCAACCGTCACAAGTCCATAATCTTCGTCAACCGCAGGCACACACACTGCTCGACACTTACCGAAATAATCTACCAACGTACTATCACTCACGTGACCAGTCATCGTCACGCGTCCAGAAAGTCCATATTCCGCCACACGTGCAGCAAGCGCAGTCCGTTGGTCGCCATCCCCAACTATCACACACCGTACAGCCATAGCCTCCGGTTCGAGCAACGCGTCCAAGACCATGTCAACACGCTTCAATGTCGTGAGTCTCGACGGCACCAGCAAATAATCACCGTACTTTTCGCAACGATAAGGTCGTGGTGGAGCCGGCGGATAGACTACCTCTGAGGTGATACTGCCCCATTTCATCAGTCGCGCCTGAATGGTTTTCGACTGCGCGCAAACGCGACTGACGGAATCTGTCAACAAGTAGCGATCGACTGTGTGTATGACTCCACGTCGAAGACCTTCCTTTATCCAAGAAGGCCACGATAACTGTCTCGCAAACCACGACCATTGGTCGTAGTACTCGCGCATCCGATGATTCAGCCAACAAACATGTCGGCTGTGTTGTAGCGCATAACTCGGAAATCGAAGGCTGATCACCTGATCAACATTCCGACTGTCGTGCGCCTGCGCAACATCGGTTAACCATGTTGCTAGATAGGCCGACCCTTGACGTCCGAATCGATTCTGTGGCGTAAGCAACAAACTCGCATCATAGCCACAATCGGACAGCGCTTTGACAAGGGCATTCGCAATAACCAGGTGCCCGCCCGAGGCGAACAACGGATGCGACGTAGCTACGACGATACGCTTCACAGCAACAAGGATACCCGAGCTGGAAGATGCTGAAAATTACTGGACGTATAACTTGGCTGGTTCCGGCTACCGACGACCGTTTACCAACCGGACAGCGCCGGCCCCCTTTGATCGCCAGGTCTCGCTATCACATTCAACAACACACCCAGAAAGCGGGAATCATCAGAACCTGACTCGACAAGTTTCGGTACGAAACCGTTGTCGGTTCTTACAGACAACAAATAGGCCCAACTACGTCTCGAATAAACGCCATCCGGAACCAATGTAATATCACGTCGTATACCCGGCTCAAGATCTACCTGGCGCCACGCACCACCCATCTGCAAAGAGACCGTGTTCTTGACGGGCGACATCAAAGTTAAAACCACCTCGAACAATGGTGGGCCACTCCGAACTACGATGTCCGCCCTTTTCTGCGCTGCAATCCACACCCCATCCGGCTCAGGCAAATAGGCATTGTGATCGAGGTAGTAGAGTAGGACAGCCGGGTCTCCATGCGAAACGCGAGACCGTGGCGCATCGAGATTGATCGGCAAGTCATTCACCATCGTAAGTTCGACAGGCAATGTCCGTAATAAGCCGCGCTCGACAAAAAGGTACGGACGGTCGGCTGAAACAAACGGGTTAAGTAGAATCTGCGCTGTAAACAGCCCGCCGCCCAACCAGGCCATCAGCGGCGCAATGGTTCCCAATGTCGGAGTAAGAAAAAAGAAGGCCGGATAGAAACTTAGGTAATACCTGTTACCTGCTGGCCCACCGCCGCCAGACCAAGTGTAGGGCATGTACACCGCCAGCCCCACTGCAGCGACTAACACGGTGCTAAGTATTGCCCATCGCCAGAGTGTCCACTCTGATTTGTACCGAACAAAACACCAAACAGCCACCAGACCAGGAAAGAAAAATGGAAGCAACCCAAAATGTCGTCCCACTAAGAAGTACCAGAGGTTTGTCCCGAGCAATCGAAAGAAACCCATCAGTCCCAGAGGTTCTTCAACGACAAAGGTATTCGTGGTCATCGAAATACCAAGAGATTCAAAGGTTGCTCCGACCCGCTCAAACGGAAACGTTCCATAAAAAATCTTCCGATCGCCACCCTGAAAAATGAAAAGTAATTCCATTAATCCAAGGTCGCGATCCAATTCACCCATCACAAAAGCGGTAACTAGCAATCCGGCAAGACCGACGCCGCCAAAGACCACACCCATAGCAAGCCCAGAACGGATCTGTCGCCGACTCAACGCCAATAAAATAAGCGGGCCAATCAACAATACGTTTGTCGGTTTTGAAAACGTGGCGAGCCCCAACAAGCCGGCTGCCGCAAGGTCAGTCCATCTACCGTGCAATCGACCAGAAAAGCCATCGCTCGGCAGCGCAATTTCTTTGTACAGCCAAAGAAAATATGCATAGAAAACGACCGCAACATTGAACAAATCGGATGTCATATACAGGGCATACAAAGGCACGATCGACACCCCAAGAAACCCCACGGTATATATCGCTGCAAGCCATACAGATGACCGCACACTAAGAAAGCGGAACCCCAAGTACAGCATCCCACCAAGTAGCAACACATGTAGAAGCAATATGCCGTTAAGGCCCGCGAGCATCACAAAGGGAGCAGCCACAAGGGAATAGATAAAAGCCTTCCCAATGTAGAGGCGATCTTCCTGTCCATCCCCTCCGCGCTTCAAGTGAATACCTTCGGGTCCAGAGTTGTACAGCCGATAAAATCTCTCGATGTCTCTGGCTTCGTAGGCTAAATCTCCGTCGTGCGCAGCGCTTAATGCCATCGTGATGTATGACGCCTCATCGCCTTTGAGGCCATACCCAGCACGAACTACGTCAATGGATAATGCTGCGCCGCAACCAATAACAAGAAGAATCCCCGCCGTGACAACGCCGAGATCAAAACGACCTAGCAGTCCACTACGGTTGCCCTGCATACCTATCATTGTGACAAAAATGGTTTACGTGTGGTGATTAGTCCCCGACAAGAAACTGAGGTCAGATGCTGCAAGCGCAGTACGGCCCGCGGACGGCGACATCGCGTGCATCACCTCATATAACTGTTCCATTTTATGGACAAAAGCATTGATGTCATAGCCTGCTCCCGTTTCACGCGCACCGCGGCTCAACACACCACATCGGTCTGGATCGTCTAACAGCTCAAGCACTGCTGTCGTCAGTGCACCGCTATCACGCTTTGGCACGATCAATGCGTCACGACCATCACTTAAGATATCGAGAAGCCCGTCCGCGTCCGTAGCCACAATCGGTCTCCCTGCAGATAGTGCCTCAAAGGCCGTCAAAGGCGTCCCCTCCCATAGCGACGGAAACACAACCACATCAAACGCATCGAACGCCCCTGCTACATCTCGTGTAAACCCTGGAAACACCATTCGTCCAGATAGACCCAAAGCGTTCGCTTGTGTTCGTAATTCTTCTTCGAGTTCACCCTCACCCACGATACAGAAATATGTCTCAGGACGACGGTTAAGTATCAAACGTGCCGCCTCGACAAAATATTGGTTCCCTTTCGACGGCATCAGCCGCGTAACTGTCCCGACAACTGTCGCGTTGCAAGGAAGCCCCAATGCTTCTCGAGCGGCTTGCCGCTCCTCCGCTGTTCTCTTACGTGCAAACTCATCGACCGGAGCCCCGAGGTAAACGACTCTCGTACGTTCATCGGGAATGAGTCTCGCCTTGACTACAAAATCAGCAGTCGACCTTGATACGGCTATCGCCAAATCTGTATGTGGTGCCAGCATGTGGTCGGCAACCTTTTGAAACCACGGTGTATCGGTCAGATTGGCATGCTCATGGAGCAGCGTGGGAATACCTCGCCAGGCCGCAGCGAGACGTCCAAATGTTGTCGCACCGTAGCCATGCATGTGGATAACATCGGCACCACCGAGTTGATCGAAAGCTTGGAGAAGGTCTACAAGTGTTCTCGGATCGAACTTAGACCTTGCCAAATACGTCACGTTAACACCTAAATCCTCAAGCCGATCTTCGGACGTATCAGGAGAACGAAGGCTAATGAGTGACACGTTGTAACGCGATGGATCAAACCGGGGAATCATCCAAGCGAACAGTCGTTTAACTCCGTGCATCCGCGAACCTGGCCATCCCAAATGATCGCAAATCTGAACGATATTCAATCGTTCCTTTGTGTCTTCTCCGTGTCGACGCACGCTCTCCTCTTTCTCCTTCACAACAGTCCGTTTCTACGATACCAGTCAGCTGTCCGTCGAATCCCTTCCGTTAAGTCGACGGCCGGGGAAAACCCGAGCTCTCTTCGTGCACGCGTCGTATCAAACGCGCGACTTTTAGTAAAAAAATCCACGCGTCGTCGGTGAAGCGGTGGCTCAATCCGAAGTGGCACGCACGCAGCCTCGCAAATCGCCCCTGCTATCCACACGGGCCACACGGGCCAATGCATACGAGGTGGCGACACGCCCAGTTCGGAAGCAATTAACCCCATAAGTTCTTCAAGAGTCGTGTATTTTGATCCTGCGAGTAGATAGGTCCGACCGCGCGCGCCTGAAGTCTCTCCACACAAGCGAAACCCTTGCACAAGATCATCAATGTAAGTGAGGTGATAGAACACCTGACCGTTTCCGAGTAATGGCATCCGACCACGGGCAATCCCACGAAACATTTTTGCAAATCTCAGATCCCCAGGGCCGTAAATGCCAATGGGCCTTGCAATAACGACATCGATGTTCTGGGTTAGACCAAATTCACGCACGTATTGTTCGGCCTCAAGTTTACTGCGCTGATAAATATCACCCGGCGCGAACGGAGAATCTTCGTTCGCGGGAGGGTCTTCGACGTGCCCGTGAACACCACCAGTGCTGCAATGGACGAAACGTTTGACGCCAACGGCAAGAGCAGACTCCATTAAGTGTTTTGTGCCGTCAACGTTAACGGAATGATAAGTTGAAGCACCGTGTCCCGCCGTGCGGTAAGTCGCCGCTATGTGAAACACTACATCCACATGCTCACATGCGAGCCTCAAAGACATTGGGTCAGTCAGGTCACCAAAGCAGACTTCAAGTCCACGCTTGACCAAACCTGAGGCTTGCGATTCACTTCTTGGTCGTACTAGACCGCGCACGCTGTAACCTGAATCCAGCAACGACCGAGCTAAGTGACCTCCTGTAAATCCAGTCACCCCTGTTATCAAAACCCTCACTATGAATCACCATTCAGCGTACTTGGCAAAGCGTTTTTTCCAAGCAGTAAGCGGTATGCCTCCGCTGTACGCGCAATATAACTCCGTCGGCTGTATCGTTCCTTAGCGACCGCTGACGCTGCCATCGCGATTTCAGTCGCTTCGTCTGGATTTTCGATCAATCGCTGTATGCCGGCCGCAAAAGCCGACGCCTCCGGCTCAACAAGTAAAGCCGTATCACGAGCGAGCACCTGCGTGTGTGTCCTTAAGTTTGTGGCAACAATGGGGCGACCAGAACGAAGATATGAATAGATCTTCAGCGGCGTATTGGTCCCAGAAATACGCGGGGAAACCAAAATATCGCAGGCCTCTATAAAATGCGGCACTTCTTGGGGTGGACGCTGCCCCGCAAAAACCACTCCGCTCGTAGACTGCCCAGCAGACATACGAGCACGAGCAGCCTCAACTTGTTCTGGCCGACCGCCAACAATAAGGATACGGGCATCCGAATGAACAAGTGATAACTGTGCCGCTGCTTCCAGAAGAAGTCCCAGTCCTTGGTATTCCTCAAACGTTCCCGTGTACAGAATAAGTGGCTGTTCCTTACCGATACCATAACGGTCTCTGACGTTCAGTTCCGAATGACTAACAGTCGTCTCCCCCTCTCCGATATCGCCACCCATGACGTTTTCAATGAGGAAAGACCTATCACCGGCACCAGCTGCGACAACAGCATCTTGCAACTCTTGACAGATTGTGATCACAACACGAGAACGACCCACCATCATGCGTTCAGCACGATCGAATAGGTGCCACACGAACCGGGATCGCGTATAGGCGAAGTTCTCTAGTTGCTGAGGCAGACTTGAATGCATGTCATACAAATGGGGAATGCCCAATAGCTTTGCGAGTATTACACCCAGAACACCGGCTTCCTCGTGAGAATGAATCGCGTCATAACGCCCGATTAAGGCTAATCTGATCGCTGTTATCGTCAGCAGCAAATCTAAAAGTAACTTAACCTTGGATGGCCCAATCCGAACGCCGCGGATAAATGGCGGCCGTAGAGAACGAAAAATACGAAGATTCGGGAGGGGGACATCGCGACC
This sequence comes from uncultured Vicinamibacteraceae bacterium, assembly GCA_964507425.1. Taxonomy (GTDB): domain Bacteria; phylum Acidobacteriota; class Vicinamibacteria; order Vicinamibacterales; family UBA8438; genus DTWD01. Next base: position 32,024 of record CAZDQD010000112.1, on the reverse strand, counting down.
AAATGGATAGGTCACTAGGTCCACACTGTAGCCGAGCTCACCGAGCACTTTTATCCGGTGATACTCACTGAAAGGAGTGCCCCGCGGCTCGAAAAACGGTTCTGGGGCGAGCATTAAAATGCGTCGTGCGCGCGTCACATCGAAACCCGTGCCCGGCGCCTGACTGGACTAACCGAATTGGTTAGAACCGAACCCTCGCACCAAGGCCAACCTGCAATCCACCTACCTCAATAGATTTTGAACTAGTGGCGGAACCGAGTTCAACGGAACCGCTCCCCCACCGTAACATGAGTCCACCGCCCAACATATCCGTGAACAAATACGTAATGTCAAAGCCGATATTACCGCCAAATCCACTGCCATTTGCTGTCTTATTCAGCATTTGGGCAATCGAAGCTGTATCGTAGCGTTCGCCACTGTTATTGACCGTAACCTGACTCAACACCTGCTGGTCAACCGAGTAAATCGAAGGACCTCCCGATATGGCGACATCCAACTTGTCAGTCAATGGCACAAACCACGTTAGCTGGCCATGGTAGGCGGTTTGCCGATGGTCAACCGTAGGCCTGTCACCTGTCACCGTCCTCGGACGACTGTAAAACAATGGATGTGGGACATTACCAACGACCTGCGCGCTGCCACTCGTGCTTGAGGATGAAACGGCAACCCCAAAAGCAAGGTTCTTCCAAAAACGAACGCCTGCTGCACCGTCGAAAAACGTACCGTCTGGAATGCTATGGGTTGAGGTGTACGTCGCAGTCTCGTCATACAGAGTCTCTGATAAAAGCTCCGTAAAACTTGTTCCTTGCTGATAACCTCCATTGATGTTGATGTAGACACGGGCAGGAAGAGTACGCCATTGGTCCTGCGTCGCTTGCGCGGCGGTATCTGCCGGCCAGAGAGAAAACCCAACACACGCTAACAATATCGCCTTCGCTCGTTTAGTGATCAACGCAACTCCCATGTGGCTCAACTAGCATCCCCGATTCCATCAGCCCTTGTCGACTAGGAAAGAAAAACGGCCGATCTTAACACACGCGCTCAGCAGTACAGCGAAACGTCCACTTGCTAGCTGGCAATATCAGTATTCGCACGTGCGTTTATTTTTCGATATGATCCTCACTACTTCGTAACATCGGCATCCACACTACTTCCAAATAATCAAGCGTGCATAAAAATACATACCACCTGAACATACTTCGAACGTTCACTCTAATCACCTTCCTGTCAGTTGGATGCGGTGGCGATGACGGCGCCTCTTCACCCGTCGCGCCGAGTGCGATGACGACAACCGCAGGAAATACAAGCGCAACGACAACGACAGGGCTTAGCCTTAAGACGGTAGCAGCGACCCCAGAATCGCCCATCAATAATGCAGTCGTAGCGAGCCAGTCGCCGATGCTTGTCGCCGTGAGTGCCAGCAACCCACACCAGCAAGGAATTACTTACGATCATGAATTTGAACTCGTACGCATAAGCGGCGGAGTGAATACTGCTATTGAAACGGCGACGGTGACGAGCAGCGGAGGGAAAACATCTTATCGAGTCACCGAACAACTCGCATCAAGTTCCACTTACCAATGGCGGGTTCGTCCCCTATTTGATGGCGTCTACGGAGACTGGTCTGCCTACGCATCATTTTCGACATCAACACTTAATACGGTTGGAATTCCTATTCCGACTTCACCTATCAATGGAATCACTGTCAGTAGCCTGTTGCCTGTGTTCAATGTCACTAATGGAACGAATGAGGGAGCAGTCGGTGAAGTGATTTATCAAATTCAGATTTCGACAGATAACCTGTTCAGCACGATCGTGCAGGAAGTTGGTACGCACGCAAGATCACGTGGGGACACCAATATAGCCCTACAAACGGCTCTTACCGCTTCGACCGAGTACTTTTGGCGTGTGCGCGGCCGCAACGACGGTCAAGGCAAAACGGCCCTGCGTCCTGGACTATTGAGTGCTGGTGAGGTCGTTAGCAGTTGGAGTGCGACTTTTAATTTCTTTACGCCCGCTACTGGGGGTTCTGGGACATATTCTTGTTGCCCACCGCCAAATCGTCTCTCAGTTGCCCTGTCAGTCGGCGCCGAAATTGGCTATCCTGGCTCAGTAGACGTAAGAGATTTCACCCAAAAGGTCGCTGAGCGACTTAATGCCGAAGATGCCAATTGGGGGCGTCGGATTAATACTTCAGGTCCACTCGGTAAGGATACAGTTGCATACAAAGCTTCAGACGGTCGCCCTTACAGTATCGACATCGTTTCTGGCGCTATGGGTTCAAATCCCAAGATCCACTGGGATGCCCATGGCTTTATTGGTGGAACCTGGGTAGCACCGTAAAAAGTCGAGTTTAATGTAGCTGTCCTCAGCGTAAACCGCTTTATGGCAGATACCTTTTACCGCTCGTTCTCCGAACGCACGCTGACACAATTTGGTGACGACCGCCGAAATAGGACCGAGCGATCACGTCTGGCCTTACTAAGCCGCCACACCACGCCCCCTGGTGAAATGGTTGAAATAGGACCGGGCCACGGAACTCTCTGTAAGTTAGCCATTGATTCCGGTTGGACATATCGAGCTATCGAAGCCAGCGGCATCTTGGCCGAAAAACTTCGTAGCAATGGGATTAGTGTCACAGAAGCGTGGGTTCCACCATTTCCGGAGGCGAACGAAAGTTGCGATGTTATTTATGCTGACCAGGTTCTTGAACACATGTCTGGCATAAATGATGCGCGACTATTTGTCTCCGAAGCTTTGCGAGTGCTACGCCCGAACGGCGTGCTGTTTGTTGTGGTACCAGACTATCTCAAAGAACGGACGTTCTTCTGGGACGTTGATTACACGCACAATTTTGTCACCACTGAACGTCGCGTACGTCAATTGCTTTACGACGGCGGGTTTGAAATTTCAGAGGTTGTCCGAAGTATCGGGGCGGCAACAGGCATCACTAGAGATTTTCTAGCTGCAGGGTCTCTTCTTGTAAACATGCCAGGCATCGATGCGTTGTCACGCTATACCGGCACAGAAGAGCTATTGTTTAGAGTGCGAAAAAATCTATTCGAGACGTTGGCCTTCGTTGCACGGAAACCAAAAAAAGATGACCGTCCTCACATCTTTCAAGGCTCGTGATTACAAAACTCGTCTCATCCCTGTGGTTCAGAGCGACGATTAGTATCGCGGTGCTCGCCTACATTGTGGGACGTCTAGACTGGCGAGATGCTGTAAATGCCGTCTTCACCATTGATGTCCGCTTTCTTATCGCAGCCTTCATTGTTGATACAGCCGCACGAGCAACGATGATCAGCCGCTGGCTTCTTCTGTTGCGGTCTACCGGCGCCGTGGTGAATACCTGGGCTGCAGCTCGTATTTTCTTCATTTCCTCTTTTATTGGGATCGCACTACCTACTGGTGGCACAGACGTCACCCGAGCATACGCACTTGCCCGTCACACGACCGAGAGTCACGTAGCACTAGCCTCCGTAGTCGTTGATAGACTGCTTGGAGTTTCAGCTTTAATTGTCCTCGTACTGGTTGGTCTTTCGCTTGGAAGTGTTGAAACATTGTTCTCGGACAGAACTTTGATAGTCGGGTTGTCCGTTGCAACGGCGGGCGGCCTGACCCTAGCCCTTTGGGCTGACCTGTCTACTCGCCTGCTCCTACCAGTTTCATTGCAAACGAGTCGGCTCGGCACCTGGCTACTACGGACTGCCGATGGGATTGCACACTACCGGAAACGTCCATTGGTTTTAGTAGCTGTACTGGGTCAATCCGTGCTTGTTCAGGGACTGCGTATTTTTGAAATCTTTCTTCTCGGTAGCGGCCTCGGTCTCGGCGTAAACCTCACCTACTACCTCATCTTTATGCCTGTCGGCCTGCTTGCTTTCATGCTTCCTATTTCAGTAGCCGGTGTCGGTCTGCCCCAGGGTGTCATTGTCTCGCTTTTCCAACCTGCCGGCGTTCCAGACACTCTGTCTTTTGCGTTGTCAACGCTCATAGTACTGCTCGGTATAGTCGGAACACTCCCAGGACTCTACCTTCACCTGCGTGCCAAGAAAGGCCTTGAATAGATACTTGTGCTGCCACTAACAAGCGTCTAGGCGAACACTCGACGCGCTTGTTCAGGAAATCTCTGGTCTATACTTTCCCTGCTTTGTTGATCAAACTGAAATCGAATTACTCTCGACCAGGCACTCTATTCGTAGTCTTCGGCTTATTGGTTGCGTTACAGAACCACCCAAGATCGCAAGACGCTACACTGAAGGCAGGCGCGCCGTTGCCACTCTCTCCTCTTGAAGGTGCCGTTTATGAAACGCTTCCGTCAGTCGTCACACTTAACGTAACCAATACGACAGGCACATTCGCTACGGCAATTTTCAACTACCAGTTCGAGGTGTACGACGTGACCGACGACTCGATATTGGTTGTATCGTCACTCGTATCCGCCGGCACCACAAACACCGCTTATGGTTTTACCGGTCCATTTGACTATAGCCGTCGTTACCAATGGCGTGCACGAGCCGAGCTTGATGGCGCGTTAGGCCCCTGGAGTTCTCTAGTAAGTTTCCGCACCTCGGACTCCCCTCTGCCACCGGCTGGTTCGTCCGGTCAACTCAGTTTTACTGACATTACAGTCGCGGCAGGCATCAACGGCCCTCCATCAATACCTTTAGGTGGACATGGTGCTGCGTTCGCTGATGCAACAGGCAACGGACGCCCTGACCTCTACATCACAACCAACTGGAACGATCCCGTTGCCGACCAGTTTTTCGTCAATCAAGGTGGCGGCATATTCCTTGAGTCAGGCGCTACCCGTGGTATCGCTGATTTTGACGCCGGCTCCCACGGCGGCGCCTGGGCTGACCTTGATAACGACGGAGACTACGACTTATTCAATGGCGCCACTGGAACTGGACTTCCAAACAATATTTTTCGAAACGACGGAGGCACTTTTACTGACGTCACGCCAGCCGCCCTACTTAGCCGTAATGAGGGCACTAGGGGCGTCGTAACGTTCGACATGGATAAAGATGGAGACCTCGATCTTTTTGCTGTTAGTGGCTGGTTAGGAAGCGGGGACCCAGCAAGTGAAAGAAATGAACTCTATCGAAACGACGGCGATTTTTCATTCACGGCGATTTCGACCGGTGCAGCTTATACAGCACCCTCAGGCCAAGGTGTTACCGATACCGACTTCGATGGAGATGGTGATATCGACCTGATTACCGGGAATCGTGATGGCGACCTGGTCATCCTTCGAAACAATGGAACCGGTGCATTCACCTTGGTTAATCCTGACAGCGTGGGCATCACTCATCAAGCCTACAGTGGTGTAACGTCCGCTGACATCGACAATGACAGCGACCTTGATATGCTCTTAGTGGGGCTTGCCTCATCCGGGGACACAATAGGTCACCTCTATCGCAACATTGGCTCCGGAACATTTGCATTTGTAAGAAGCTTCATCGACATCGATGGCTACATGGGAGGGTTCTCCGACCTAGACAATGACGGAGACCTTGACTTGGTTTTCGCCGGTGATGACGTTGTTTACGTTAATGAAGGTGGAGGAGAATTCTCTCCAGGACCAACGGTCCCAGTCGGCGGAATTGACGACCCAAGAGCCATTGGCTTTGCTGATATCGATGATGACGGAGACCAAGATTTCGCTGTTGGCGTCAAACGGAGTCGAAACTGGCTGATTCGAAACGACGTCGGTTCTCGCAACTGGATCAAGATCAAGCTCTTCTCACCACAGGGGCAAGCGGGAGCCTTTGGAGCCAAGATATTCGTCTATGCGGCAGGCAGTGCGGGCACGCTGCCTTTGGCCACTCGCGAAAGTCGAAGCAACAATGGTTATCTCGGCCAGGATGACCCCGTAATACACGTCGGTCTGGGAGACATCACGTCCGTCGATATCACAGTAAACTTTGTGGACGGAACCACCCGTGTACTCACGGGTGCATCGACCAATCAAACGATAACGATCGATGGGGCCACTGGAGGTTTTGCCCCATTTTTTGTGGAACAACAGTGACCGCGAAAGAGGCGACGATATAGCCGCCGTTTAAACTCCATAGCTCACAGCGCAGAAGATCGATGGGCCTCGACGATAAAGCCACACAGTTTTTACTTGCTGCTCGACAGCTCGGAGTGTCTTTTGAACAGGTCGTCACTATCGGTCGCCAACAACTCTATATCGCTGAGCACACACTTCAGCGCCGCTTACGAACTTTCGGCTTGCCGGCCGACCAGGGGATCTCTCAACGACTTCTTCGCGACGCTGCAGGGTACAGCGAACCCTTCCTTGAGCTCCTAGGAGCGATTCGTACTGAGTCGATTGATGCTTCCGAATACGAAGGAGCATCGCAAATCTTCGACCTTAACGGTTCATTGCCTCAAGAACTCAATAATGCTTTTAGCGTAGTTCTCGACGCGGGCACACTCGAACACGTTTTTGATTTTCCAACAGCCATTAGAAACTGCATGCAAATGGTTTCACTCGGTGGACACTTTCTGTGTGTTACCACTGCCAACAACATGACTGGACACGGCTTTTACCAGTTCAGCCCGGAACTGTTTTATCGCGTTTTCTCAGAAAGCAATGGGTTCAGAGTCGACCGGATGTATGTAACGGAAACGTCGTCGTCAACATGGTATGAGGTTTCGGATCCGGCTTCTGTTGGCGGTCGCGTTCAGTTACGAACATTTCGTCCGACTTATCTCTGCGTGATCGCTAAACGTGTCGAAATAACTCCAATCCTTGTCGCCACGCCACGACAAAGTGACTACGTCGCCCGTTGGAACGACCCATCCAACAAACACCACACTGACTCTACCCGACAAACAGGGCTCCATCCGATAGAGCGCCATGCGCCTCATCGTATTGCCCTGTTATTGAAGTCATTGCATCATCTGATGCAAGCCGCAGTTTTGCCCTTCGACAAGAAGGCATTTACTCGTATCGACATTGAAAACGTAACATCAGATAGCCGTTGACTTACTTTCGGCAAAACGCCATCAGATGCCAACCCACTGGTCTGACCAAACTGACCGGCAACACAGTAAAAGCCCGCACAAACAGACCGTTGTAGAGTAGCGCCTTCCACCCGCGGTGCAATCTAGAGGCAACGGGAAAACGATCGGCAATAATGTTTCGCTCGGGGAATTTCTCAACTAGCCGAAAAAACTCCGATCTTGAAAACAGGCTTAAAACAGGCGCATCCGCATGCTCAAGGCCAACACCAGTCAGTTTTGATAATGCGTACAACCACGAATACCTGTTGTAGACCATAAAGATGGCTTCGCCGCCACTCCGAAGAACTCGGTGACACTCAGAAATCATCTTCAGGGGATCTGCTGTGTATTGAAGGACGCCATGCGCGTAGACGACATCAAAAGTTTCGCTATCAAAAGGCAACGCTTCTCCATTCTCTACGAGAAGGGAAGCAGACGGAATATCGTCGTGTAAACGGAAGTTCGCCTGCGCAAGCTCTATGGAGCGATGGGCTAAATCCACCCCCGTCACCTTGGCACCACCCCGCGCAAACCGGAGCAGATCCGTGCCGATACCACACCCAACCTCAAGTAGATCTCGACCACGATACCCGTTAAAGTCGACTAGGTTCGGCAGGTATCGGAGTTTGTCGAAGCGATAATCATCCAGATCATCAAAAAACTCTCGTGTGCCAATGGGCTGAGTCGTCATGTCTAGATCATGAATCCGCTCATTCCAATAATTTTGTATGGTTTGAAGCCTCTCATCCGACGGCTGCACGAGATGTAGTATATGCCTTGTGCAGAGGAACTTACGCCGACTCTCTGATACTACCTTTGACCTTATCGTGGTCGGTGCGGGTATCTATGGTGCAACGATTGCCTGGGATGCCGCACTCAGGGGATTGTCCGTTGCGATCATAGACCGATCGGACTTTGGCAGTGGCACGTCATTTAATAGTCTTAAGACGATCCACGGTGGCGTCCGCGAACTTCAATCTGGCAATGTTGTCGCACTACGTCAATTTGTACGTGAACGCAGATCACTTTCCAGAATCGCACCACACCTGGTACGCCCGTTACCGTTCATCATGCCGACTTACGGGCATCTTTCGAGACACCGAAAAGTATTGCAGCTCGGGTTCGCACTAAATGACCTATTGGCTTTTGACCGAAATGTCCAGACGGACCCCTCACAACAGCTACCTCCAAGTCGACTCGTGTCCCGCGAAGAATGCTTATTGCTCAACCCGCTGATCGACCCTAATGGTGTTACGGGAGGAATCGAATGGCACGACTGTCAGATGCGGAATAGCGACAGACTCAACCTCTCTTTTATCTTGTCAGCCGTCATGCAGGGAGCTGTCGCGGCTAACTATGTTGAGTGCATTGGCACCCTTAAGCGCGGTCAGCATATTGAGGGAATTTCGGCACACGACCGCTTAGATGGTGCACAGTTTGACGTGCGAGGTCGAGTCGTTGTTAACGGAGCTGGCCCGTGGTCCGTTGAGTTACTCAATACGCTTCTTCCGGATGTCAAACATAAAGCACCCCAGGCATTCTCCTGTGCAATGAACGTATTACTTTCGAACCCAATGGAAGGCAAACACGCTCTTGGAGGCACTGTCTCATCTCGCCTCTTGTTCGCCGTACCTTGGCGGGGATTCACGCTGGTGGGAACCAGTCACGACCCGTTCAACGGGCCCACAGCTGATTTTTCCCCAAGGCGCGTAAATATCGAAAAATTTCTGAACGAAATCAATATTGCGTTCCCAAATTTAGATATCACGATCGACAATGTGCGGTTACTACACCGCGGACTTCTACCCACTGATTCTGTCAACGACAATGCACTCACACTTCTAAAACAAAGTCCCATTGTCGACCACCGTGCAGACGGTGTGGATGGATTGCTGTCTGTACTTGGCGTTCGATACACCACTGCCAGGCACACCGCTCAAAAGGCTGTAGACGTGGTCTTTTCTCTACTTGGTCGTCGGTCACCGACGTGTAAGACAGACACAACACCACTTGCTGGTGCCGACTTCGATGATTTGGATACCTTCCTTAGAAGTACTGAACGGCAAGAAACCGCAGGGGTTAGAAAAGAAACGCAAAAACGGCTGGCCTTGTCCTACGGTACGAAGCACGATCAAATTCTGAACGCCATAAGCACTCATCTCACTGACCGCATGGAATTAAGTTCTGCGTGTCAAGTCACACGCGCGGAAATACGGCATGCCGTCACATCGGAAATGGCGGTCCACCTCACCGACGCGATCCTCCGGCGCACCGAAGCCGGCTCCGCCGGTCACCCAGGCAATGATGCTCTTCGTGCTGCAGCATCGATCATGTCAGAAGAACTTAACTGGTCACCAACACGTACGGAAGAAGAGATCATCGACGCCCAACACGCGTATTTCATTCCCAGCGTGTAAACCCTCCAAGGCCTTTAGCTCGTGACATGTCGCAAGGCACACGGCAATGATTATCGGCAATGTTTTTCTGTTTCCACGCATTTTGGTTTTGGATAAACCAAAACCCTATCCGATTTACCTGTAGCGGCCGAAACATGTCTTGAGAGGCTCAGTTCCACCAAATCCCTTCAACACGGAACCAACCAGCGACGCCATGCTCAGACCACTCAGTATTACGCCCAGAATGCTCACCCTCGGAGTACTCCTCGTTAGCTCCATCGCGTGCGAAGCAGAAAAAAGTCGCAACCCACTCAGCCCATCCATTGCTGGGCCAATTGCAGGAATAGCACTATCAGCACCTACCATTTTGAGTCCAACTAATGGAACGCTCATTCAATTTGCTCAACAACCGATCGAATTGGAATTCAATCGATCCGTATCCAACGGAGAACGGCCATTTTGGTATGAAGTCGATGTAGCCACAGACCGGGAGTTCTCGACCCTCACTCACAGTGTCCCAAACATTGAGCCAAATCGTCAGATAACAGAGGGCTATACACTTAACGTTGAGTTAAATGCGAATCAGGTGTACTTCTGGCGGGTGCGTGCACTCGACGGCGCGAATACTGGAAACTATTCGGAATCAGCAGCCTTTGAAATCTACACTCCACTGCAAACGAGCAAACCCACGATCGTATCGCCTAACGACGGTGCAAGGGTAAGTGCGAACACCGTAACCTTAGTCGTAGAAAACGCTTCCATTGCCGGAGCTGCAAACGCAGTGCACTATCAATTTCAGGTCGCAACCGACGTAGGCTTTCAAACCATCACGCAGTCCAACACAGTCTCGGAAGGAACGACTACTACGTCGACTCTAACGGACAGCTTAGAGGACGATACGGTCTACTTCTGGCGAAGTCGCGTAATTGCAGATGCTAAAGAAGGACAAGTCTTCGGTGACTGGTCCGATCCCGCATCCTTCACAACACCCGAAGCGGAAACGCCCACATCGCCCACAGACACGTCTGGAAACACAGATTCGTCGACATCTGGTTGCTGTCCGCCGCAAAATAGATTCGTCATTGTGCAGCAGGTCGCTAACGAAACAGGGTATCCAGGCTCTGGAATTAACGTAGACGCTTTCACACAGATCGTCGCCGAACGCCTACACGCAGAGGACCCCAACTGGGGCAGGCGCATCAACGTTACCGGGCCGATCGGCAAAGACACCGTTGCATACAAAGCCTCAGACGGACGCCCTTACAGTATCGACATCGTTGCTGGTGCTGGCGGCTCAAACCCTAAAATTCACTGGGACGCCCATGGATTTATTGGTGGAACCTGGATCGTGCCCTAACGCAACAAACTAGCCCCCACAGTGGGCGGTAGACCCATCTAGGAACGCTTCAGCCCATCGCTCGAGGACCATCAGGCTGAAAAGTGTATGCGCATGATTGCGTCGACCGCCGATGTGTTCCTGAATAAGTTGTTGCACAACGGTTGGTTCAAACCACCCGCGACGAGTGAGCCTGTCACGCGACAACAAATCTTGCAGCATGGGAGAAAGTTCAACCTGCAGCCAATTTTTCATCGGGATACTAAACCCATCCTTTGGTCGTCGAAGAATCGTGGACGGCAATACATCTCGAAACGCTCGCTTCAATACGTATTTCCTTTCGTTGCCCCGTATCTTGAGGTGGCCAGGCATTGAACTCACCAACTCGATTAACTCAGGGTCGAGAAACGGAGCACGGGTTTCCAGTGAGGTAGCCATACTCATACGATCTACTTTTACGAGAATATCGTCTGAAAGATAAATACACAGATCGGCATATAGCTGCCTATTCAGAAAGTCGTTCCCCGTAAAAGTACCAAGGGCCTCGCGAACCGGCTGATACACGTCCGAACCCTCCAAAGTACTTTTTAGTCCAGGCGTATAAAGCCGTTGCTTCAGCCGCATGGGCATATACGTCATCCACCGGTAGTGCTCGATGGCATCTGGCTCATCAGCAACGCCTTGCACAAATCGCTTGAACTTGTTGGTTAAACCCTTTTTTTTGCGACTCGGAGGCAATAAATCAGTAAGTCCAGAGACAATCCTCGCCACCCCGCCAGGCATAAAGTATGCCAATCGTCGTGCAAGCTGGTCGGCGATATACGAATCATATCCACCAAATAATTCGTCACCTCCATCTCCAGATAGCGCAACCGTGACGTGTTCTCGAGCCAGTTGCGATACCAAATGGGTGGGAAACAGCGATACATCCGCAAAAGGCTCATCGAAATGTACGACCAGTTGATCAAATAAATCGACCACCTTTGTCTCAACCAAGCCCTCACGGTGAGTCGTATTAAAACGAGTCGCAACCTCACGTGCATACGGCAACTCGTTATAACTGCCATCTGTAAATCCCATGCTAAAAGTATTTACAGACTCGCCTCTACCACCCGATGCTTCGACCATCATTGCAACAATGACACTTGAGTCGACACCTCCTGACAGGAAAGCTCCCAACGGAACATCAGACATCATCTGTCGTGAAACCGCTTTGGCAAACGTCTCCCTTACGGCCTCAGCGGCATCATCGTCAGCCCATTCCCGAGGAGCGACGGAAGCCGCATTCCAGTACCGTGTAATCTCAAGCTCACCGTCGCGATACACAAGATAGTGAGCCGCGGCCAGCCGCTTCACGCCAGAAAAAATAGTTCTGGGAGTGACAACATATTCATACGTCAAAAACTGGTCAAGAGCTTCGAGATCAATGTCTCTGGACAACGATGCACTCGATAACAACGCCTTAATTTCAGATGCGAAAAGTAATCCTTCTGACGTTAAGGCGTAGTACAGCGGTTTTTCCCCAGCCCGATCACGCGCCGCCAGTAATGTCCGCGTCCGGCTGTCCCACAGCGCGAGACTAAACATCCCTTGCACATGGCCCAGAAAATCTGTGCCCCACTCCTCATAGGCATGAACCAACACTTCGATATCGCTACGGCTAGAAAATGTATGCCCCCGCCCCACCAGCACTTCACGAAGCTCCTGATGGTTATAAATCTCTCCGTTAGCCACGAGCTGGATCGCGCTGTCCTCAGACTCAAAAGGCTGCTGGCCACCTGTAACGTCGACAATCGCCAGCCGACTCATCGCAAGTCCAACGCCTGGCAATACCACCTGGCCTTCATCATCCGGTCCGCGATGGCGTAATGTGCGTACCATGCGGCTCAGCAATTCCGTATCAACAGGGCGGTTAGCGCTACGTTCGACGATGCCTACGATGCCGCACATGATTGGTTAGTGTTGTTGGCTCACAGATATGAAACAAAGTCAGGAGAGTCCGTCCACGAGGCTACAATGAAATAAGCAACGTAGACAATCCGAACCAGATACGAAATAGAGAAACGGTCAAATCATATGACAGCAGGTAAACAACGCAATTGGCGTCAACTCGGACTTTTGTGTTCTCTGATCGTGGCTGGCTGTAGCACGGCACCATCCACCCAATTGATGGAAGACTTCCGATCAACACTTGCCCGCCAGGCAACCGACGCACAAGCCGACGATTCGCGAACCGTTCCAGGCTCTGAAGGATGGCTGTTTTCTGTTCCCGAACTACTGCACGTCTCCTCTGGCCAGTTCTGGAGCGATGACCGGACCGCTATGGAGTCGACATCAGACGGTACAAAAGGCGATCCGCTAACCGTGATTCTAGACTTCAAGGACCAACTATCGTCCTTGGGCGTTGAACTGTTACTTGTCCCCGTGCCGCCCAAAGTTCTTATCTTTGCGGATAAAGTGCAGACATCTCAATTGGCCCTTCCTGTCCCGCCACCACGTCTAGACCAATTCCATATTGAGTTTTACGCTTTGCTACGGGATGCCGATGTCGATGTTCTTGACCTGACGGAAACGTTTATACGTGAACGATTCAGCATGGAATCCCCACTTTATTGTCGTACAGACACACACTGGTCCAGTTCTGGATGTGTTGTGGCCGCACGACAAATCGCCGAAACTGTGCGTGAGCGTAACTGGTTCAGTTCACTTGAAAGTACACCAGAGTCATATCGTTCTCAATGGCTGTCGTCGAGCATTCATGGCAATCTCACATCAGAACGGGTGGAATTAACAGATCGCGAGGAAATACAGCTCCGCACCGTTAGTCGAGAGAGCCCGACCGGCCTGGAGAACGTATCTACAAATCCTGATAGCCCGATCATCCTACTTGGAGATAGTCATACCCTTGTCTTTCACACTGGAGGGTCTATGCACGCCACCGGCAGTGGCCTTGCTGATCAACTAGCAGCAGAACTTGGCCTCTCCGTCGACCTTATCGCCATGGAAGGCCCAAGTGCTGCAGCGTCGCGCACGGAACTACTCAAGCGGGCAAGAGGCGACAGTGACTATTGGCAAAAGAAACGTTTGGTGATCTGGTGTTTTTCAGCTCTTGAGTTCACAAACGCCGATGAATGGTCTCTCCTCCCCATCGATGGCACCCTGTTTTAACGTCTCATTAATCCGCCAAAATATAAATGGAGCCATTGATGCCGTTCGAAGCAGCCAGCAACTCCAGCCTGGTCCGACCTCACCATTAACAACTAAAACAGCGGTTGTACCTGGTCACCCTCCCTTACGGCACGCAGAAGTTGCAACCGAGTCACAAGTAAGAGATTATCAACCAGGCCGTTGGAACATCGAATCATTTAACAATGAAGGCAGTTTTCTCCGTCCACTAGCGAGAAAGAGTGTCCCCAATGTGGGAACAGACCTACACACCAGTATTGGATAGCATGTGGCTATCGGCAACCGTCGCGCTCTGTCCCATCGCGCTCGTATTTGTGTTACTCGGGGTATACAAACGTCCCGCCCATGAAGCCACCTTTGCTGGATTAATCGCGGCACTTTTACTCACAGGCACCGTCTGGGAAATGCCACCGACTCTAATGATGTCGGCTGTATCTCTCGGATTAGCGGTCGCTCTCATGCCACTGCTTTGGACACTCGTTGCGGCGGTATGGTTTATCAATCTTCTTCGTGAAAGTGGCCAATTCGACGTTATCAGGAAATCGCTTACAGCTCTCACGCCAGACCGGCGGCTACAAACACTTCTCGTCGGTTTTGGTTTCCTCGGTTTACTGGAAGGGCTCGTGGCGATTGGATCGCCAGTAGCTATCGGTGCCGCCATGCTGGTTGGATTCGGCTTTCCTCCTGTAACTGCGTCAGTTGTCGCGCTCGTCGGATTCTCTCATCCGGGCGTATGGGGCCCGATGGGACTTCCAGTTACTGTCCTGCAGTCAGTTACAAATGGCCTTGACCTTGACACGTTGGGCGTCATGGTCGGGCGACAGGTGCCGTTACTGACGTTGCTGTGCGCCCCAATCATGGTCGTTGTTGTCGCTGGTTGGCGAGGCTTACTTGGTGTCTGGCCCGTTACCATCGCAACGGGACTCGCCTTTGCACTTGGAACCTTCGCAATGTCCAACTACGGCACACTCTATCTTGCAGGAAGCGCTGGCGCCCTCACCGCCATTCTAACGACCGTTGTTTGGCTCAGGATATGGCAACCGCACACAACTTGGCGTTTTCCTGGTGAACCACTCGCTGATGATAGTGCCAATAGTTCTCCATCAGTCAATAAGACCGTGCAGGCATGGGCACCTGTTGCCCTACTGGTAGCGATCATGGTTGGCATCAGTGCTCTACCCTCGATCCGTGAATGGCTTGCATCGGTCTCTACAATAACTGTCACGTGGCCAGGCTTGCATGAATCAGTGTTGCGCACATCTCCAGTCGCAGCAATACCGACTACCTACGAAGCGATCTACCGTCAGCCTCTACTGCTCGCACCGGGAACGCTCGTACTAGTAACCGGCCTAATCTCACTCCCTCTATTAGGTCTACCCTTCCAAAAAGCCGTATCAACCTACGGTCAAACTATTCGCCAACTCTGGTCCGCAATCCGCACGACAACCAGCATCATCGCTCTCGGTTACCTGATGAACTACGCCGGTCTCAGCTTCACGATCGGTATTGCGCTCGCGGCTTCAGGATTCTGGTTTCCGGCTATTGCGGTACTACTCGGACTTTTAGGTAATGCTGTCGCCGGGACCAATACGGCATCCAATGCGCTATTCGGGAATCTGGTTACCGTGGCGGGTGAGCAAACAGGGACGCCGCCAGTCTTTGCAGCATCCAGCTTGGCCACTGGTGGTTCGATGGGCAAAGCGATTGCGCCCCAATCCCTGGCACTGGCCGCCGGCGCCGCCGGCATTAGTGGTCGCGAAGGAGACTTACTACAACGAGTCCTGCCAATCACGCTAATTCTAACTATTGGCTTTGCCATGTACGGAATGGCTATCTACTACCTGCTTCCCTGGATGATCCCGTAACACATCGCACTGTCAGAGGGGACGCCGGATAACACCTGATGCGATCATGAACACGCTGTGTCATCACGACGGTCTCGGAGGCTTTTTGCCGGAATACCGGCCGCAATATGAAATGGTGGGATGTTCCCAATAACAACCGCACCCGCTCCAATAATCGCATCCCGTCCGATCTCAGCGCCATCAGCCACAACGACATGGGCACCCAACCACACGTTATCGTCAACCTCTATACCACGAGCGATGCGACCTTGGTGAAGGACTGGAATATCGACTCTCCCATACTCATGGTCGCCACCAACAAGATATGTATACGCCGCAACCAACGTGTTTTTCCCAAGACGCACATGCGAGCCAGAAAATATCTCACAGTTAAAGCCAATGTTCGCGTGATCATCAACGATGATATCGCCATTCTTGCAACTCAGAATTGTGTTCCGTCCGATGAACACGCCATCGCCGATTGAAATGCCTCGATTGTCCGTCCCTTTTGCGTCAACACAGCAGCCATCGTCAATATGAACATTGTTACCGATTCGTATTTTGTGAGGATGACGAAGCACGACATTGGAACCAAATGTAACGTTGCGTCCGACGTCACCAAGCAACAGCGGATAGAGCCTTGACCGTAATACCAAACCCAACGCACCTGGAATCCAACCAGTCAATGTGACGATCGCCTCGTATTTCACGAGTGCCCACAAAGAAGTCTTTCCGATAACGAGTTGGGAATACCGTCCAAATTTAGACCGACCTGGCGCAAACAGTTCTTCTTGTATGACCGTTATCTTCTGGTCGTTACTATCCCGTGGTGACCCGCTAGCACGGTCGTTTTCGGTCATCGTAATCTTAGACTCTAGAAACGGTAACGAATCCCCCCACCAGCCTGTATACCACCCACGGCAACCGACCTCGAGCTATTTCCTGATGCTGGCATGCGAATAGAGGCATTAGCAAATCTCGCCAGAATCCCAACCCCTACAGAGTCGGTCAACATGTACGTAATATCGAAGCCAACATGGCCACCGAATCCATTCCGCTTGTAAGCACCACGTTGAATTTGGTCCACGTTGATAGCGCCGCCAAGAGCATCACCGGCCTCACTAACCACCACATTGGTGACGCGCCCCAATTGCGCGTTGAACAAAGATACGCCACCAAACACCGACAAATCTAGCTTGTCGAGTACCGGCAGTCTCCACGCACCAAACACGTGACTCGCTTGTTCCACCCTATCAAGTGAGAGAGTTTGTGTGGGAATCGCACGACCGCTCCCAAAACTCATAGGGTGTGGAACCGTGCCGCTGACGCCGGTTGCATCCGTGGTTTCCAAGCGCGAATAACTCGCTCCAATTGAAAACGCTCGCCACACACGAAGCGCACCACCTAGATCAAACAGCGGCCCACCAGACACCTCTTGGGACGAGGTCAACTTCGCGTCCTCACCGTAAGCCCGAAACGTCAGGGTGTCATTTATCCGTTTTGACACCACTTGCATACCACCATTGACGGACCAAACAAGTCTGCCCTCTAGCCATGATCGTTGTGAATCAGACGAACTTTGCGCCGCAAGCTCAGCCGACGCACCAATGACAAATACGGCAGCACCAGAAACAATGACGCGTCGATACAAATCAATCGTTAAAAGCCTCATCAGCGCGTCAATCTTTCCTAAGCATTCCAGAAACATTCCCATGTCCAAATAATCCGATCGTCGGCACTGCCACCGGGCTATCGTAAAGAGCCACAATTCGATCAAAGAAAGCCTCGGCAACCAACGAGTAGCCCTCACGCGTTAAATGTATATTGTCTTGTCCGACACATGGAGTTGACACGTTGGAACTCGCTGAACAATTACCATTCGTGATAACTGTGTGGACGTCGACCAGTGACACACCACGACGCGACGCGAGTGAACGAAGATTTATATTATATGGGTCAACTAAGGCCGCATTTTCACCCTCGCCGTATGGTCGAATAGGCGGAACTGTTGCCAGTACCACATCGGCACCAGCCGACTCAATCAGACCCACAAGTGTTTCCATACTCGAAACGGTTGCCGATACGCTTACGCCTGGTGTGCCGAGGTCATTCGTGCCTTCCATCAATAAAACAACATCTGGATCATGTGTGGACAATGCTGATTGCAATCGTGACGCCGCCTCAGACGCCTTTTCACCAGACAGACCTTCATTCACGACAGAGATCGTCTGGGTGCGATAGGCTTGCGCAAGACGTACCTGTAATTTTGTTGGGTAAGAATTCTGCGTCTCCAGCGCCAAACGAATGGTGTCAATGTACTGCTGCGAGACTACGCCAGCGGTAAGGCTATCCCCAAAAGCCAAGATCTTGGTAACGCTAAGCTGAGGAGCAGAAAGAACCACAGCATCGAATGAACAACTCACCACCTGTCCAATCTTGTCAGTCGCACTGCAATTAACACCCCGCCGACCGACTGGGAAGGAGGTGCCTGAGTCTGGATCGCAGTCAACCACGACCGGAGGGTCTCCCCCTTGTGTGGTGATCGCCGGATACGACACCACGACCGGCTCGCCGTCAAGCGACTGAACCCGTACCTCCACCGGACAACCAATCGTCAAACTATTGATCTTCTCAGTGCTAAGCGGCGACGGCGCCAACGGTGGTTCTACAGTCGACTCACTGCATGAAGCTGCTAGTCCGACAAGGACAGCAATGCTTAGCCGTAATTTAAGATTTATCATGAAACACAATCAACAAAATACCCAAGCGTCTGTAGTGGCTTCAGCAAGGAGATCAACACTCTGAGTGTCTCAAATGCGTCACCACATACGCCCCGCAAACTAAATGAAATGGACACACACAACTAATTCGCAGACGATCACTAGAAACCCAGCTCGTACACAACATAAACATCTAAAGAAATGAGTCCGCGTCAGTCAGCGTTACCGGACTCCAGTAGATCTCGTAACACGTATATCGGCTTATTCTGCGATTCGTGATAGGTCCGGGCCTGTAATTCCGCCAACAAACCAAGTGTAACGAGTTGAATGCCTGCAAAGACCATCAAAATGCCAAGCAACAACAGTGGCCGGTCGCCTATCGCCTGGCCAGCGAATAGCCGAACGTAACCAAGGTACCCGACAATCGCAACTCCCGCGACCCCCATGATTAACCCCGGAGGGCCAAACATTTGCAACGGCCGTGTCGAATAACTTACTAAAAATTTAACTGTAAAAAGATCAAGTAGTACACGAACGATTCGAGACAATCCGTACTTCGACGAACCAGAACGACGTGGTCGATGATTCACCACAAGCTCAGCAATACCAACTCCCTGTTCGCTGGCAATTGCTGGAATGAAGCGATGCATTTCACCGTACAGACGCAACGACCGAACAACTTCACTTCGAAACGCTTTAAGTGAACAACCATAGTCGTGTAAATGCACTCCGGTCGTCCATGAAATAATCCCGTTCGCGACATTGGAGACCAACACTCTCGTCAGCCAAGGGTCCTTCCTGTTTCGACGCCATCCACACACGATGTCATACCCCTCGTTTAACTTGTCGATCAGGGAGGGGATATCACTTGGATCGTTCTGAAGGTCACCGTCAAGCGTGACAATTAACCGTCCACGCGCATGGTCAAATCCTGCAACAAATGCTGCGGTCTGACCGAAATTGCGACGCAACCGAATGACACGAACAGATGCATCGGCAGCCTGAATTCGTTGCAAATGTTCAAATGTTCCATCCGTACTCCCATCATCGACGAGAATAATTTCATACGTCCCATGCCAATCAGTGAGTGTTTTCGACAATTCACGGTAGAGCTCTCCAACGTTGGGTTCTTCATTGAACAGCGGAATCACTACAGACAGATCAAGGGCCATAAATCTAGGCGGTCGATTATAGATCGGCCGTCCTTACAGCAGCTCGCCGGCGGGACCATAATACATAGCTCAGGCCGGCGCACAATAGCAATGCAACGATAACAATCGACACGACTTGTCCATTTTCGTGCAAGAATGCCATCGCATCATCACCATACTGCACCGCCAAAATTCCAACGGCAACGTAACGAAATCCTCTTGCCACAGCAATCGCTGACACAAATTGCCAAACTGGAACACGCGCCACCCCAGCGAGTAGCACGAAAATCTTGAACGGTGCTGGGGGCGGCAATATCGCGGGAATAGCAACTGCCAACACGCCATAGCGTTTCGATAACTCAGTCGCGCGTCGCAGCTTAGGACCTGCAAACCGTCGCCTCATCAGAGCGTCACCGCCACGTCTACCGACAAAATACAAAACGAAACAACCTAAAATTGAACCCAAGGTAGCCATCAACGCGTAATAGAGCATCAACTCCTTGTTTTGTATTACCAGCATCACGACAAGCAAGTCGTTGATCTCCGGCAGCGACAAAAAAGACGAATCGAGAAAGGCGACTAGAAAAAGGCCGGGTCCTCCGATGGTGAGGGCGAACGCCTGGACCCAACTAACGATACCGGACACTGAGATCACACATTATAGCTGACACACGAAATGCCACGGAATAACAGGAATCGAAACACCAAGATTTGAATCGTCCGCGTCTAACAACTCAACACGCAACTCCGGTTGCAACACCTAATTCGACAAACGGTCAGAGATCCTACTGAGCATTGCCGAGTGTACGTGTGTATTCGACGCCACAATGGAACCCTCACGGCTTGAAAACCGACCCCCGCGCAGGGTACTCACACTTCCTCCCGCCTCTTTCACAAGGAGAGCGCCAGCGGCCATGTCCCACGGATGCAGTCGCTGTTCCCAAAAACCATCAAATCTACCGGCAGCCACGTAACAGAGGTCGAGAGCCGCCGAACCTAGCCTTCTGACAGCGCGAGCAACTCCGACAAAGTCACCGAACAAACCAACAAGTTCGTCAAGAGTCTCGTGCACATCGTATGGAAAGCCCGTACAGAGCATCGCATCAACCAAACCGTCACAATTCGAGACATGAAGCGGACGCCCGTTAAGACGCGCTCCTTCGCCGCGCTCAGCCGTAAACAGTTCTTCACGCATCGGATCGTAGACCGCTGCAATAACTGGCGTTCCGTCTATTTCAAGCGCTAGTGACGCACAAAAAATGGGTAGGCCATGCGCAAAATTAACGGTACCGTCAATCGGATCAAAAACCCAGCAATGGGATGCGCCGCTGCTGGTTGGTATGTACTCACCCAATTCTTCTCCGAGCACGGCATGGGTTGGGAACCGTTCACTAATCATCGCTCGAAAATCACGCTCAATCGCAAGGTCAACCTCAGTCACCAAGTCGATACGACCCTTTTTGTCCACTCGGACATCCTGGCGGAAATATTGACGCTGCGTCGCACCGGCACGCAGGACTGCCTCACTCGCCGTCGCCACAAGAATCGGATCCAAACGGGAACCGGCCTTACGTTCAGACGACTGCACGGCATTCATGGAAGTGAATCCCAAATGTTTTTCATTACTGTTTACCACCTCACACCAGATTAGCCCCACGCACTAAACTCTCCGAACGCTCGAATACACGCCGAGGAAAGATGATGGGAACATTCTGAGATACAGATGTAACGTCTTTTAAAACAATTCGTTAAAGATACTATCGCCTTAAGTGGGTGAGCAAACAGCTTAGGTTATAGTTCGGCATGAATTCGACGAAATCGTCTGCCGTAACCGTTGCACCAGCAGAGAGGCTGCACGGGAACGTACAGGTGCCAGGCGATAAATCTATTTCACATCGCTACGCGATGTTAGCTGCGCTCGCAGCGGGGACCTCAATCATTTCCGGCTACTCCACTGGAGCAGATTGTCAATCTACGCTTTCCTGCCTCAGGTCACTTGGGGTTCGTATTGACTCGAGAGCAGACGTTGAGGCCTTTGGGCAAACCGTCGTTGTGCATGGCACCGGCTTAGGGTCATTGCAACAAACAGACCTTGCCCTTGACACCGGAAATTCAGGAACGACCATGCGATTACTCGCCGGAATTCTCGCAGGACATCCATTCGATACCGTCCTAACGGGTGACAGCTCACTCCAGCAGCGTCCAATGAAACGTATCATCGACCCGCTACAACGCATGGGAGCTGGTGTAGAAGCCACCGACGGACACGCACCATTGACAATACGAGGTGCACAATTGAATGGCATCTCCTACACACCGCCCGTCGCGAGCGCACAAGTAAAAAGTGCCATTCTTTTAGCGGGCCTCCATGCAAACGGCACTACACGAGTGCACGAACCGACGCCGACAAGAGATCATTCCGAACGAGCCTTAAAAGCGTTCGGTGCCCAACTGACCATTTCGGAGAATAGTATTGCTGTGACAGGAGGTACCACACTACGCCCCGCTAACCTCACGGTGCCGGGAGACCCATCATCGGCTGCGTTTTGGTTGGTTGCCGCGGCGGCGGTGCCAGGTTCCGACATCACCATCACTAACGTTAGCCTAAATCCAACTCGACTCGGCTATCTCTATATTCTCAAAAGAGCGGGCGCTAACATCGAAGTAACAACTCACTCAACCTCAGCCGGAGAACCGTTTGGCAGTATCCGGGCACAGCACAGAGCACTACGGCACATCTCTGTTTCGTCATCAGAGGTTCCTGGACTTATTGATGAACTGCCAGCGCTAGGCGCACTCGCAGTCCACGGTGGCTCCATCGACGTTTCAGGTGCTACCGAACTTCGCCATAAAGAAAGTGACAGGATTACAGCGTTTTCACACGGGCTGAAAAATCTAGGGGCCGACGTGGAAGAACGGCATGATGGATTTCGGGTAACACATAACGGGCCCATCTCAGGCGGTGTTGCTGACGCGGCCGGCGATCATCGACTTGCCATGGCATTCGCCATCGCCGCCCTCGCTGGAAAGAATCCGAGCACCATTAAAAACGCTGGCGTCGTTCGTATCTCCTATCCAGGGTTCTTTGCCATCCTCGAATCCTTACGCAGTTAGCCTACGCGCGGTCGAAGTGTCCCAGCACTTGATACACTGCGCAACGTGCACCCTGACAAGATATTTCTCGTAGGCTTCATGGCTTCGGGAAAATCAACGGTCGCAACAGCACTTAGCAACAAGCTCGGATGGCAAGTTGTAGACCTAGACCACCGAATTGAGGCCCAGGAAGAACGAACTATCACCGAGATCTTTTCGTCTCACGGTGAACAATACTTCCGGGACATCGAAACACGGATACTTCGCGAACTTCTCAAGGACAGCCACGTGGTAGTTGCTACGGGTGGAGGCACATTTGTGCACGGAGACAATGCAATCGACATCAACACAAATGGCGCCTCCGTCTGGCTTGACGTTTCTTTTGAAACAGTAATCCGTCGGCTTTCCGATGATAGTTTACGACCACTGGCTCGCAACCACGATGAAATGAAAGCGCTCTACCAGTCTAGACAGCCTGGTTACAAAAAAGCCCATCTTCACATCGACGCAAACCAGTCGACCGCAAAAGAACTTGCCGACACGATTCTCAATCAGATCGATGGCGGACCGCTCACGTAGCATCGCGGAATAAGCAAAAACACGGTGGAGTTAATCTCTTACGCTAGGAAGTTGATGGTCGTTCAGCGCCGCGCTGTCGGCTTGCGCGCTCTTCGCGGCGGCGCAACTCAACGGCATAAGCGTCAGCGGCAGCACGTGAACCCAAGATCCACCCTATGACCATACCAAGCAGCATGACGGCGGGAATGAATACAAAATGCCCGGCGGTCATATCGAACATTAAAACGAACTCTCAGACGTACCACCAGTTGCGTCGTCACGACGCTTCGTTAGTGTCACCATTTCCCGTTCAACGGCAGAAAGGCGTCTCGACAACATCCAAAAATAACCAAAAGCCAGAATCCAAACGATCGAATAAGCAGAAATAAGGAACGGTGCGGCTGGCAAACGCTCTTCCTCGGGCAGTTCACCGATCGGAACAAACTCCTCAACGGGAGCCGGTTGCGTTGCCTCCACGATCACCGTAGCTTGAGAACCAATAAGCAAAAGCGCTACCAGCAGTACGGCTCCCCTCAAAAAATATCTCATCGCTCTAAACGTTCGTAGAATTCGCATGTCACTCAGACGTAGCCGTCTATTCTTCCTCATAAGCAAAACGAAGTTCATCTAACCTCGCACGTTGGTCTTCAAGCCGTCTCCGACCGCCCAGCATCACCAAAAACAGAACAAAATAAGCGACTACGCACCACCAAAATGGCCCAGCCATTGCCGTCGGCAGGGTCGGAACAACCGTAGTTTCAGGATGCAATGTCCGCCACACATTCACTGACACATAGACGAACGGCACGTTAAACATGCCGAACAAAGCAACGCCGGCAGCAAGCTTCTCAGCTCCTGGCCCCCCATATTTTCTGAGCAACAGGTAGGCAACAAAATTCATCTCGAGAATCAACGCGAGCGTTGTCCGTACATCCCACGGCCACCATACGCCCCACGACACACGAGCCCACAGCGGCCCTGTCGTCAACCCCATAACCCCAAATAGGACAGCGAGTTCAGCCGCTGACACGGCGAGTCGGTCCGCTGCCGGCCGCCCCTTAAATAGATAAACCCCACTCGCAATCCCACAAATAAAGACCGCAAGAAACATCATGAACCAAACCGGAACATGAAAATAAAGGATCTTTGCCACAAGCCCCATCGTTGCCTCGTTGGGTGCGGATGCGATCAACAAAGGCGCGGCAGCGAACATCACTGCACCAACAACGATGAGAAATGTCTGTGTTCTACGACTCACACCGTTCATTCTGTCATGAGCGGCTCAAATGTCCATAGAGCCAACGTAAGAAAGACCACGTCAAAAAATGTTACCAAAGCGAGCCAAAAACGGGCCAAATCAAGGTTAGGGTCTGCCTGAATAAGGGAAAGTGTGCCGTTAACACCCGCAATCAGCACTGGAACCGTAACCGGATACAAGAGTACAGGCAACAGAACAGCTCGACTTTTCGCCCGCGTAAGCATGGCGGCAAAGAGAGCCCCAACTGCGGCAAATCCAATAGTCCCGCTAACGAGTAGAGCGACAAACAATAGGGGAAATTCAAAAAATGCTGTCGAAAAAAAGAGCGCTACAAAAAAAATAACAACCGCTTCAACAAGCACCATAAGCAGCATGATTCCCAACAACTTTCCAACAAAAATAGCCGCACGCTCAACCGGCGCTAACAGCAATCCACGAAGTGCGTCCTGGTGGAGTTCTCGCTCAAACGCCCTCCCCAGCGCTAACTGCCCCGCGTAGGCGAGTGCGACCCATACAATTCCAGCCTCCGCACCATCTACAGGTCGACCAGCACGCACAAACGCAAACGAAAACACCAAAACACAAGAAGCCGCAAAAAAGCTCGTTGTATAAAGAACCTCTCGACTCCGAGATTCAATACGAACATCTTTCCGCATTACCAACCAGGCGACGCGAAAAAAATCACCCATGGTTACCGCCGTTCCCCACGTTAGGTGATTCGTGCAACATGGCCCGGTATCGCGTGCGCAGCGAACTGGATCCATCCTGAACCAAAGCGATCCGACCGCTCCGGAGCACAAGGGCGCGGTCTACCACGCCTTCGGCAACGTCAAGATCGTGGGTCGCAAAAATTACCATACGTCCTGCACGACCAATGGCACGCAATCGCTCGGAAAGCTCATCAATCGATCGATCATCGAGCCCTGTGAACGGTTCATCAAGCAGCACAAGACGCGGTTCGTGTAACAGTGCCCGCTCAAGAGCAAGGCGCTGGCGCATGCCTCGAGAGAACCCGTCGACCGTATCGTCTGCACGGTCGCTTAACCGCGCCCGTTCCAACGCCTTAGCTACCAAAACGTCTGGCTTCATCTCACCATACAAGTTCGCAAAGAATTCTAGATTCTCCTTCGCCGTCAATTCAGGATAAATCTGAAGGTCGTGGGAGAGAAACCCGATCTGTCGCCGTAACACAGAGCCAAGATCTTTCGAAGATTTGCCACCGTAAAAAACATTGCCAGACGAGGGAGCTATAAGTGTGGCAAGAATACCCAGTAGTGTGGACTTGCCCGCCCCATTTGGCCCAAGTAAACCGACTACCTGACCGGATTGGACCTGGAACGTAACCCGGGCTAAAGCCCGTCGTCGTCCATATTGACGAGACACGTGCTTCACGTTGAGTTCGTCAAGCTCGAATACACTCACCCTACGGTGCTCGATTGATCATTAAGTAGTGCGGAATCTGGGACAGAGTGACGTGTACTGAGCACAGTCGATACGCCCGCATCATCGAGTTCATCGTAGACTCGCTCCAGTCTTGCCAATAACTCTTTTCGACGATTTTCGTACTTAACAGAACCGATTTTTCCGACCTGATGCTGTTGATGTAGTTTGATCAATTCGTCGAAACCTCGTTCTCGACGAGTTTCAAGGCGACGCCGGCGTCCAGCGTCAGCATCCGTGTCCGGGGTTGCCGCACCTGCCCACACACCAACCGTCAATATAATGAAGGCGGCTGCCAACGCCAACAAACCAGGCAGGCGACTGTGATGCGGCAATCCCGAGACCTCAAACGACAGCAAATGTCCCGCCACAATGGGCGGACCCGCAGCGAAGATATAAGTTCCGCTATCCGGGCCATCAGGATTCATGTCTGCGCGTCTGGCAATCTGCTGCGATGCCACCTCCATTGTGTCGCGTTTCTCAATAATTAGAAGCAGTGCCTCAAGGTCAATGGGAAGCGGTTGTGCAATCGTCACCCGGTCTCCGGAGTACGGCATCACATACGCAATACGTAGCGGGGTGACTCCTGGCGAAAACGGACCCGCGAGCGTAACACGCCTACCCTCGCTTCGCGTCTGCGGACTTGACTCTCGTAAGACTGTGGTCGAAATCGCTCCAGAAGGAAGCTCAAGCATCATTCTTGCCTCTGTTTCAACAGGGACATCTCTGGAGTTCACAATGTCAAAGAGATAAAAGACAGAAAGCGTTTCTTCTCCTAACTCAACCACGATACGAGAATCTGCGCCAAACGAAACCGTTCCGGATTCCGCTGGGATAGCAGGTGAATCCGCCACATCGCCAGCACCGACCAGCATAAGTCGGATGCCACCCTGTGCTGGTACAGCAAACGGTTGCGAATCAATGACAACCCCATCAAGCTCTGTAACCGCCACTACAGTCGCTCCAGCATTAAGTGTCAAAAATTGCGCTCTACCATCGGCATCTGTATCGACCGTCACAACGTTGTCACCTTGACGCAATTCCACCGGATGGTCTGAAACGTTATTCGCGAGTTGCCCACGTATAACACGGACAGTAATGGTGCCCGTCGGCAGTTGCGGGTCAGGCAGAGGTATTCCGGACATCTGCCGAGGATCAGGCTGTGCAAAGGCAACGTCCGGGACGTAAAAGGCTCCCACGAACGCTACCATGGCTAGCACTAGGGTGGCTGTTCGACCACATGCGCCTCCTCGCAACCAGTTCGTAGCTACGCCCATTGCATACACGGTGTGCAAGTTCATAGCTCGGCTCCGCAACTTTTACAAAACTTGGCATCAAGCTCGTTACGAGTATCACAATCACTGCAAACACGACGCGTTTGCTTCGAAGCCACTGGTTCTAGCCCGGCTCTATCTAAACGCTCGGCCAATTCACGTTCAATGATCTCACGATAACTACTCCCGTCCACGTCCAGTTGCTTCAAAAGCGAGCGCGCTCGCAGTCGCAAGCGCGCTCCCATGTCTGCGAAGTCGTCGTCTGAAACCTTACCCATAGCGCGGTCAAACTCCAACTCCTTAATCGAACGAAGCACAAGGGTTTTTTCACGCTCGAGCGACGCCCGAGCCTTTCCTCCGACCGTCTCAATCTGGTCTGAAAACTGGCGCGTTAGCAAAGGAAGCAACATGCAATACAGCCCAAAGCAGACATATGACCCAGCCCAGACGGCAGATACCAGAAGCACCACCGCCGCCGGATCACTTGGGCGCACAGTCAGAACAGCAACTGTTGCACCAACCAAGCCCACCAAAGCGAAGAAATGCCAGGGCCGCAACGAAGACGCGGCGCCGTCAGTCGAGGTTTCGGAGCTCATCATCCAAGCGCGCATCAAGCTCGGCGTCGATGCCAACGGTCGTCCCATCGACGGTCACACCCTCTACTGTTGACCGACGTGACCATCTCACAGCAACGAATCCGATGCCGATTAGGAACCCGCCCCCGACAAGGTAGGGAAACAACCACGCGAGACGATTGAACCCTTCATCCAACGGCGCGCCTAGGGGTTCCTGGCTACCGTACGCTGCAATGAAATAGTCAAGAATCTGTCGGCGATCGCGACCAAGCTCAATCTGCTCACGAAGCTGGCCCCGCATGTACTCCGCACCTGCCGATGCGATCTCTTGCCGACCATCAGCCGTTTCCACAAAACGCGGAGGACTCGAGCAGCGACAAGCCGCAAGCGTATAGTGTGGACAATCGCCACACACACACACCAGTTCGTTTTGGAGCTCAGCTTCAAGTTCAGTCGTCGCCGAGTACGAGTCTAAAGGTGCTCCAATTTGCGCGTGTAACTGCGACACCCCGCCCGTCAGCCCCAACGCTACTACAAGAAGTGTCGTGGTTACACCAGAGGCTCTAGCCCCAACATCATCGCTGGCCGCTTTACTTGCCAAAAACGCAAACCGACTCTCCGGAAGAAGAGCTATTCCTGTGCCTAGTGCAAGCACTGCGAATCCAAACCAAATCCAGTTGACAAGCGGATTCACCGTCACCTGAAAACTAGCGGATTGGTCACTCATGTCGTAGGCCGCGAGCACGACGTAGACATCCTCCGACAATGATCGTCTCATGGCCACTTCGGTAGTCGGCTCAGATTCGTGTTTACGGTAATACCATCGACCAGGGTAGAGCTGGCCAATCTCCTGACCGTTTTCAAACACAGTAAGATGCGCCGTATGCATCTCTTTCGCTCCATCATCAGTCACACTGAGCCGGTCATGGCGAACCGTAAATTGCCCAACGGTGACATCTTCTCCTGGAGACAGTAAGACCTGCGACGTTTGCTTGTATCCCGCCCCAGCAAAGCCAAGCATGATGAGGACGACTCCAAGATGCACAACATACCCACCATAACGCCGTCGAGACCGCATCACGAGACCAATCATGGCAGTTAACATGTCGGACCCAGTGACACCACGCCGCACGACCGCCCCCCTCGCGAACTCCTGACTGACGGTACCAACAACAAATGCAGAAAGCGCAAAACAAATACCAGACACCCAGACACGAAAACCAAGTGCATAGAGCACTACAGCTGTCGTTAACGCCAACCCCGTCGGCCACAAGAACTGATACCGAAGATTTGAGAGGGTCGACTTTCGCCACGCAAGAAGCGGTCCGATCCCCGTCAACAAGAGTAAAACGAGGCCTATTGGAATCATCCATTTATTGAAAAATGGCGGGCCCACCGTAATCCGCTGTCCGGTAACAGCTTCACTCAATGTCGGAAACATCGTCGCAAACAAAATAAAGAAAGCCGAAAACAGCAAAATCCAATTATTGACAAGAAAAGCCGCCTCGCGAGAAGCCCACGACTCTAGTTCGTTACGGGCTCTCAACAACGGCAATCGATAAATCACCAAACCAAAGCTAACGATAAGGACAACCGCAATGAAAATGCCGAACATCATCGCAAGCTGCGGGTCCTCTCCAAACGCATGCACCGACTGCACAATCCCAGTCCGAGTCATCGCCGTTGCAAACAAAGTCAGCGTGAAGGCAATGATCACTAGTGAGATGTTCCACACACGAAGCATGCTCCGTCGCTCCTGAACCATCACCGAATGCAAAAACGCCGTCGCCGGAAACCAAGGCAGGGCACCAGCATTCTCCACCGGATCCCAACCCCACCAGCCACCCCAGCCGAGTTCCTCGTACGCCCAGATCATCCCAAGCGTTAAACCGAGCGATAAAAAGAACCACGCAAACATTGTCCACCGACGTACCGCGCGCAGCCACGAATCGTCCAAGTAACCGGTAATCAGAGCCGCCATACCAAAAGCGAACGGAATGGTCATCGCCACCAACCCTGTGTACAAAGAGGGCGGATGAATGACCATGTATACGTTTTGTAGTAACGGATTAAGCCCACGCCCATCAACGGGCGTTTCAATTAGATATGTTGCAAACGGGTTCTTGTTCGCGATCATGATGCTTAAGAAAAACATCTGGACCGTAGATATGGTGGCAATAACGTACGGTATTAACTCGCGGTGTCGTTCGCGATTTGCCTTTACAGAAATCGCCCCAAACACTGAAAGTAAAAACACCCAAAACATGATCGAACCGTCAAGCCCGCCCCAATACGACGTAAGCTTGTAAAACAACGGCTGGATGGAATCAGAATACTGATCGACATAGCGAATGGAATAATCTTCCGTAACAAATGCGTGCACAATTACAGCGGAGGCCAGTGTCATCAACGCCGTAACGAGATAGAACGCCCCAACGCCACTTTCAAGCAAACGAAGGGAACGCCGGCGGTGACCAGCAACCGCAGCAGCGGCTGAGTAGGCACACGCGATAAAAGCGGCTATTAATGTGTAAGTTCCGAGTGTTGACATCGGTCAGAGGGTCCCGGCCTAAAACACTAAAACTTCCGCCGGCCTGCCATTTCAGCGCGGAGCCGACTAGTTGCTTACACCCGCACTATCAGAAACAGAAACGTAATCGCCAGAAACGTCACCAGCAACTGACGGTTGTTCTTCATACTTTGATGGACACTTCGCCATAATGCCGTCGGGGTCAACATGAAATGTGTCACCGTCCAAGTACCCCGTCGCCACAACTTCCGCGTGATTGTCGAACGTATCCGGCACAATTCCAGAATACACAGCTGTCACCGCGTGAGTGCTATTGTCGACACTATCCGTGATCTCGAATCGGTAATCGAGACTTTTCGGATGACGCATCACGTTCGCTGCATAGCCGTGCACTTGAAGTGCTTTGCCATTCCATTCTGCCGGGTCAGCGACTACCTCTTCGACCTCCATGTAGTACTGAGTCCCCTCCTGCATGGTGGTCCAAAGCAACCCCACGAAGGCGACAGTCAACATCACCGTGGTCAACAAAACCTTCAAGCCTTTGCTATGCATGTCCTCCAGCCTGCTAGAGTTAACGTCTAATAAGAATATCGCTAGCCGTAACTACCAGTCAACGAGTTCCCATCGGCGGCGAACTAATTTGCTGAATAAAACGGTGCGCTAACGCGATCGGCAAACCCACAACATTCGTGTAGGACCCTTCAATACACTCAATAAAACGCGATCCTATTCCCTGGATACCATAAGCTCCTGCTTTGTCATCAGGCTCTCGGGTTGACACGTACCACGCAATTTCTTGCTGCTCAAGTGGTGCGAATGTCACTCGGGTTTCCTCAACACCGTCCAAAACGTCTCCATCACAGACGACCGCTACGCCCGTCAGAACAGTATGCGTACGACCAGCCAACAAGCCAAGCATTCTTATCGCATCACTCCGATCGGTCGGCTTACCAAGAATAAGGCCGTCAATAAGAACTACCGTATCAGCACCGATAACGACCCTCCGAGGAAAAGTGACCGCCACCGCCTTTGCCCGAGCCAGACGTAACACATACGCCCGAGGTGATTCATGTCCCAACCGACGCTCATCAACATCTGCCGGTTGAACGTCGACTTCGTAACCAGCTTCGACCAAAAGTTTTTCCCGCCTTGGAGACCGTGAGGCCAACACAAGTTCCACGTGTCGATGATACGATCTCGGACGATGATTTCGGTGAGGAACTGTGCAAGTCTTGTTCTTAGTGACCTTTTGCAGCAACAGCCCCTCTCGGAAGGTAAAGTCCGTTTAGCGTGGACTACGGCCGTCGGTACATCTCTCGCCCGTGTCACAACCGTGAGCCTGCGTTCAGATGGCACCTTATTCGTTCAGGCAAGTGACAACCACTGGCGCCTCGAAACCGTCCGGATAGTACCAGTCGTACGAAAACGACTCGCATCACTCCTAGGCAAAGGAGTCGTTAAATCAATAACCGTTACAAATAGAGGAATGGGGTCACATGCGTGAGTCAGTCATCGTTAGTGCCGCCCGCGTACCAACCGGGAAATTTCTTGGAGCGCTTAGTAGTCTGCCCGCAACAGACCTCGGAGCTCGCGTAATACGAGAAGCCGTCTCTCGTAGCGGACTTGAACCAGAGGTGTTCGACGAG
>CAZDQD010000111.1:0-6156 GCA_964507425.1 uncultured Vicinamibacteraceae bacterium | reverse complement strand
CATGATGCTGATGGTGTCGATGACCCCGATTTCATCGAAATGCGAGACAAACCGCTCATACGTGGGGTCACTCACCCCACGTGTGCGAAATAGCTCCATGCAGAAATCGTAGACCGCCATTTCGTCAGAGGCCATGTCTACGGGGCGTCGTCCCTCTGCCCCTGCCTCAATGATGTTCGCGTCTAGACCTTCACGCTCAGCAATTGTTGCGTGAGCTCCCCATTCGTAATGTTGCGTCCAGTGCCGTGCCGTGATCAAAATAACGAATTCACTGAGACGGGGAGGCAGGACTGTATTAAATCGTGCGTGGTCTCCGAGGTTACGTGCACGTTGTAACACTTCTGGACTTCGCAACAGCGGGATAAATGGACCGCCGACTGTTGTCGTGTTTCGCACCCGCTTGAACTCTTCTACTGCTGATTGTTGTTCCGGCGTCATGTCTTCGTCGGCCAGTGGTGGCATCCGGTCTTGAGTGTTGACTCCGACCGTCAAGGTGACGAAGAAGATGGCTGTCAAGGTAGTCGATCGTAGTCGAATGGGTCACCTCTCGATTTCGGTCATGATACGCGGTCGAACGACGCGATTCCACCACATGATTGCACCTGTTATGAACAGTAGAGGAGGGATAAAGCCGATCGCAAACCAGATAATTTTCGTAGCCCAGCCACCGAATCGTCCAAAATGGACGGTGGCAATCCAGTAGAGCACTGTATCAACCACCCTGGGCTCGAACGTTACCTCATCGATGGGTTCGACAGCATCCGCAAGCGCGTTGAATGGTTCTGGGATCGTTAAATAGGTACCCGTAATAGCCCACATTAATACGAACAATACAAACCAGAACCCTGCGGCGCTATGTAAGCTCCAGTTTATGCGCCGCCACCCGGATTTCCAGTCGATGGTCATGCTATTTGTCCAACGTTCTCGACCTGGCCACCAGATGATTGCGCCTGTGAAAGCAAGGAGTGTGAGTATTATCGAGCCGATTCCATTCAAACGGCGGCCCGTGTCTCCGTACAGGAGGTTGTCATGCAGGTCGAGCATCCACGTAGTGAGGCGATAGGGTAACGGTAAACGGTGGCCGAGGTCGTCGCCAGTGTACGGGTCAAAAATTAACTGGGTTGGGGCGCCGTTACGAGTTAGCGTAACCGTGGCGGCGCGTGTTGGGTCGTCTCGGAGGATGACCCGAGATACGCTGTGGTCAGGATACAGGCGCAGTGCGGTGGTTGTTAGCTCCTCTTCCGTCATCCGGACTCCAGCTACAGTGACGTAACGTGGTTCCGGTTCAAAGGTCTGCCGTAGTTCACTACGATAAACGAGAATACTCCCGCTAATTGAGATGACGACTATGTATAGCCCGACGGCCAGACCGCTCCACAGGTGGACCTGGAAGAGGGCACGTCTCAACCAGAGTTTCTGTGGTTGATGCTTCCAGGTCGCAGTTTCAGACATGACAGGGTGACGTTGGATAGTTATCGGGAATCGGTGCGTCGCGCTTCCCAAGGCACGCTATTACCATTGGTTGTAACCGTACCGAGGAGTGTGGCACCACTGAACTGTGCCTGATAAAGAGAACTTTCAATCCGAAAGACTATGTCGGCGCCAGTAAGACGCCCGCCTGTGATATTTTGAGTCGTACCGTTCTTTTTACGCGAACCGGTGACGTACTGGAAGTTCTGTTCAAGCAGAAATTGTTCATCGTCCGTGGTCCAGGAACCAGCCACTTGTGCAGGTACATGCCATAGCAATGCGGTACAAAATCCTGGGCACGGATCGAGCTGAACTGTCTCGTCTGCGATCCAATCACCCATGTCCCACGTATTTGAGACGATACGTGTTCCGGGCCGCAGATTAAGTAGTCTCGGACGCAGTTTGATATTCAGGTCAGGCAGAAGAAACATTGTGATTACAGTTGCATCGTCAAGGGGCACCGTAAAGAGGTCTGCCTCGATAAAACTAGCCTTGCTGTCCACACCTTCATCTTGAGCTAGGGCTTTCGAAAATTGTACGAGCGCTGGGTCGTATTCGACTCCAAGTGCTTGCGCACCGATCTTTGCGGCGGCGACAACCATCCGGCCGTCTCCAGAACCTAGGTCAATCACCTGGTCAGTTGCTGTGACTTCAGCCATTCGCAGCATGGTGTCGATTAGTTCTTCAGGTGTTGGTACCCACTCAACGTCTTTGCCGTCCTGGCCAAACGTTGGCCCGTCTTGCAGCGCGACGAGGCTAACCGTGAAAGCT
Source organism: uncultured Vicinamibacteraceae bacterium (assembly GCA_964507425.1). GTDB lineage: Bacteria > Acidobacteriota > Vicinamibacteria > Vicinamibacterales > UBA8438 > DTWD01. Next base: position 3,915 of record CAZDQD010000111.1, on the reverse strand, counting down.
GCAGCAATACAAAGAGAGACGGCGGCCGAGAAAGGCCGCCGTAGGTGTTGCGCACGGTGTGCGCAGAAACGCACGAAATTCACAGTTCTTGAGCCGACCTCTACTCAGATTTGGTTTCGACTGCGCGGGCACCAGTTAGCGTGCCGTCCATTCCGTAGTTGCCTTCATGACATGCGTATTCAAACATTGGGAGGTCACTCTTCCGCATCGGAAGTTCGACAGACCACGGTTCCGACCACGTTGTTGGGTCGGTGACGGTGAATGAGTACAGTAGGGTGTTGTCGTCGAGGCGCTGAAAACGCTCAGTTAATTGGAGATTCTTACTGGAGTTGCGGAAACTAGTTTCACGAAGAAAATTCTTTGTTTCAATAACTAGTGTGTCACCGTCATAGTGTCCGCGGGAATCTCCGGTCCACAGGGGGACCGCACTATGGGCGCTTCCGTCAAGTGGAACGATCCTCGCGTTGTGGACCATTTCGTTGAGTAAGACAACGTGGTCCGCGGTCTGAAAGATCTGGACATTCATGTTGTACGCCGCCGGAAGCATTGGTGGGCCAGAGTTGAAGCCAGTAATACAACGTTCACCGAGTGGCCGGTCCTCTGGTCCTTCTGTTGGGCGTTGGTTGATACGAAGACGTTCAGCAGCGCGGGCGGCACCCGATTCCGTGAGCGCAGGAATTCGGCCGTTTGGCGGGTCGACCACGAGCGATGTGCGATTGGTCTCAACGGCTCTGGTTCCACGGTCCCACCAGAAATCGTTATACGCAAGCGCGAGATCTGAACTTTCACGTGTGCCGTTGACCTGACCTCGACTGGTGTTTGTCGTTTTCTTTTCTTCTCGATTGAGGTCGGCGTTGTTCGCAATTACTCGCGCTTCCGCATAGGACGCCGCTTCCTCCTCCGTCAGGAATTCCTTGTCGGCAAATTCATCGGGTCGTTCGAGCGGGGTTACGGTCCTAAAATCCCACACGCCGGTTAGGTCGGGGTGTCCGTCCGGAGTGACCAGGTTAGCGGACGTGTTGCCGGATTGGGCGGCTACCGGTGCGGCAGCAACAACAACGAGGAGGCAAAAAAGGGTTATTAAATTAAGTCGTTGCATCATAATGGCAATGTCTCCTGGAACTGTATAGTTGGACTCTAGCACGACTTGAGGGTTGTCCACATCCTCCGTCTTGCGTTAGTTTGCCGAGCCGTTTATCGTTGGGGCGAAATCACTTAGGGATAGGGGGAGATTCATGGGCTTCCGTTTGTTTTTAGTAACCGCGAGTTTCTGTACTTTGTCTTTGGTACACGTTAGTGCTGTGTTAGCGCAAGGCACGTGGCAGACACCGCGCACAGCTGACGGGCAGCCTGATTTGTCCGGAATTTGGGCGAATAATAGTGCGACCCCTCTTCAGCGACCTGAGCAGCTAGCAGGAAAGGCGACGCTTTCGGATGAAGAGCTAGCCGAACTGAATCAGCGCATTCAGGGTTTTCGAGATGCCGAGCAGGCGGGAGACTTACTCGGTGATCGTCTAATACAGCAGGCTCTTGGAGATTCGGAGTATCAGGATTTTGACGTTGTTACTGGGAATTACAATGCCTTTTGGTTGGTTGAACGCGAGCTTGATAATCGGACTTCACTGATCGTCGACCCCCCGAATGGTCGTATGCCACCGTTGACGGAGTCCGCAGCGCAAGCCGCGGCGGAGCGACGGGCGTATGCCGCAGCGCATCCCTCTGACGGGCCAGAAGACCGTAACTTGGGTGACCGATGCCTACACTTTGATGCGCCGAGGATGGGTTCTGGCTACAACAGTTACATGCAGGTTTTTCAGACACCAGAATTTGTTGCCATCTTTCAGGAAATGGGGCACCAGGTTCGGACGATTCCCCTCGAGAAGAGTGGACATATCAGTAACGATATTCGACAGTGGGTTGGCGATGCGCGTGGCTACTACGAAGGTGATACGTTAGTCGTTGAAACCCAAAATTACTCAGCACAGGCGCGTTTCAGCGGTGCGAGTGAGAACCTGCGTCTTGTTGAACGGTATACGCGTATTAGCCCTGACGTGTTGAAACATGAGATCACACTTACTGATCCCGATACCTGGACGAGCCCGTGGACCGTTGAGCTACTTCATACAGCGACCATGGACCCAATCTTTGAGTACGCGTGCCATGAGGGAAATTATTCAATGCCGGGCATCCTTGGAGGGGCTCGGCTTGATGAGCAGGAAGGAGACGCGCCGTAGATGTTACGAAGTGTGTTAGGCCTCATTTTCGTCGGATTGTTTTCTACTGCGTGTGGTGGCAGTGAACCGGCGCCTGTTGTCGCTGACGTTCCCTCTGCAGTAGATGCTCAACAGGCTTCGCTTAAGTTGTACGTGTTCGAGTGTGGCCGTTTGAGATTCGACACGGTGGAACGGTTCAGTATTGAGGACAGTGAAACAGATGTTCGCGAGCTTGTCGTGCCTTGCTATGTTGTGGACCACCCGGATGGGAGGTTGCTGTGGGATGGAGGACTTCCCTCGGCCATCGCCGATGATGCAGGTAAGGATGACGAAGGCTGGAATGGCAATGCTCGACTGGATCGTACGCTTTCCGAACAGTTGGCCGATTACCAGTTGGGCTTTGACCTTTCGTCACTCGACTACATGGCGTTTTCGCACATCCATTACGACCATGTTGGTGTCGCAAATGAAATTCGCGGGGCGACTTGGCTAGTACAGCAAGGGGACTATGACGTAGCGTTTGATGAGCCAGCGACGATACCGGCAGTCCAGCCGGAATTACTGGTCAATCTGCGCGAAGCCGATCGGATTGTGGTCGAGGGCGATTACGATGTGTTTGGTGATGGCCGGGTGAGGCTTTTGGCTGCACCGGGGCATACCCCAGGGCATCAGGTGTTGTTCGTGGATCTGACGGAAACGGGCCCATTAGTACTATCTGGCGACCTCTATCATTTTCGGCTCAGTCGTGAGGGTCGGCGCGTGCCGGTTTTTAACGTTGATCCGGAGATGAGTCTTGAATCCATGGAGAAGGTCGAAAACTTTGTTTCCGAGCACGACGCGACGTTTTGGATTGAACATGATCTGGCGCTGTTCGAAACGTTGCGCACTGCTCCACAGTTTTACGAATAGCGTCAAAGTGAACTGGTGCGAGTAGGCGTCCTATGCTCGTGACGGGATGCCGTGGTTATCGGCGGTCGTTGTCATAGGGTGCTCCAGTTCCGGAGGAACCCATAAAAAACTTTCGTCCATCTTCAAATGTAAGGTCTCGCGCATTGGCGCGTGCGGTCCGGTCTTTGCTCTGATAGCCGTCGACCACTACGACGGTTCCTGGTTGAACATAATCCCGTCTTAAGCCACGTCGTAAAAGAGTGTTAGGGGTTCCTCCCTCGACCATCCATACTTCTTTTGTTCCGTCGTCAGCGGTGACTTCCACATGAATCCAAGTATGCGGATTTACCCATTCCACTTTGACGATTGGACCCCTCAACAGAATTGGCCTATTGGGATCAAATTCCGCACCAAACGCGTGATGGGCAATAACTGGTTCGCTGGTAGAGGCTATCGCCAGGAATCCGGCAGCAAGTAGACATAGCACTGGGTAAACAAACTGACGCGATTGTATATACATGAGGTCCACCTTTATTGTTCCCGGTTCGAGACGTTACCGTCACGAACGTCTTGTTCAAGGATACGGGCACCGCCAAGGATACCTTGGAATGAATAGTTGGCTTCGTGGCAGGCATATTCGTAGACGCGATTATCGCTGGCGGGCCAGACATATTCGCCACTCCACGGCGCTGTCCAGACATTTGGATCTTCTACGGTGAATTCGTAGCGAAGTGTATTGGCGTCTACCCGCGTGAAGCGTTCGATTACGTGTAGATCGCGTGTCGCACCGCGCAGGGCAGGGGTGTCGTTAAAG
>CAZDQD010000110.1:0-3326 GCA_964507425.1 uncultured Vicinamibacteraceae bacterium | reverse complement strand
TGTTGGCTGCGGTAAAGGCACAATTTATTCCAGAGTATCAAACCGTAAACGTCAGCGTTGTTCGATCTCAATCTTGCGAAATTCAAGTAACCCCAACTCGCCCTGTATACCGACATGTCCTGTTAGATTCTCTATTCGAGTTGCTTTGGTGACCAGCTCTCCATTGAGCCGTACGTTCAATGTTGTTCCAGCGGCTTCAATTTCGTAAAGGTGCCATTCTCCAGCTGGTTTGTATGCGCGAGTCAATGCCTCCATGTCTGAGGTTGACTCGAACGGTGGCGCTCCGTACGGGATCATATGTCCGAGCGGCGTGCCCGACAGCGTGTCCATACATTGGATTTGGTAGCCGTCGTTGGGCCATCCGTTGTCATCGTCGGCACTCGAGGGTCCTGTGCGGACAAAGATGCCGCTGTTGGCGCCGTCCTCAAGAAAACGAAATTCTATTCTCAATAGGAAGTCATCGAATACGTCGTCTGACCGGAGCCAGCCCGTACCGCGATTTAACTTTAATGTCCCGTCAGATACCGAAAACTGTCCATTGTTGATTATGTGCCATCCGTCGAGATTGTTTCCATTAAACAATTGGCGGATTGTGGGAGATTCGCCAGTGGTGGTGCACGCCAACAAAAAACAACAACTGAACAAAAGCACGTGTTTTACAGGTCGCATAGAAAAACCTTGTTAGTCGAGTATGTGTAGGTCTGTTAGTTAATCGACGGGGTCAGCCATGCGCCATACGAGCAGCAATCCAACTACCACAATTGCGGCAGCGAGACGCTCGACACGGTCGTTTTCGTACATGCCAGAACGGACCCAAAGAAAGAGCGCAGGTAACATAGTGATAAAAATAACTACCCATTGGTTAACGTTTGGCTGTGGCATTTTCATGTGGCACCTGCTTAGTCAGGTTTGTATAGATGGTTCACATAGAACCAAGTGTGTTCGACGTTTCTTATGCACATTCACGGCGGTTCCCATTTTACGGAGATTCGTTAGAGATGCGCCAAAGGTTAGAACGGGTGCGAATAAAAAGGCTTCCTCTGGCAATGGCTGGTGTTGACATTGCGACCTCTTCGAGTGAATTTACGGCAACAACGCGAAAGCGATTATTGCTATCGAGCGCATATGTATCTCCGTCTTCACTGAGCACAAATACCTTTCCGTTGTACGCCCAAGGAGACGATGTGAATCCGGTCGCGCCTGGCGCGATTCGGCTGCGCACCTCTTGGGTTTGAATCTGTTGCTCTGTGAAATACAGCTCCTCGCCAGTTTGAGCGTCATGAACAGTAAAGAAACCGCGATCTAGTAAGGTGAAATAGTAGTCACCGTAAACAAGCGGGGTCGGATGATAGGGGCCAGCAGAATCTTGGTACCACGCAATGTGACTATTGCTGGTCTGCCCTGGGAGTAAGGTGATATCGCCTGAGGCGCCTGGCCGGATTGCGTAAACCGGTTTGATCTGGTCTCCAACGTATCCCGATGTCACGTAGAGCATGCCATGTGCACTAAAAGGTTGTGGGATCGATATGGTATTTAAACCTGAAAAACTCCAAAGTTCTTGTCCATTCAGGCTGTAGGAGCGAACCTCGTCGCTTCCGGCGGTCACGATTTCAGTTCGCTCGCTGTGATTCCAAAGGAATGGTGTTGACCAATTGGTCCCCTCATCGCGGTCGATTCGCCATCGTTCGTCGCCGGTTTGACTGTCGAGTGCCAAAAGAAAGGATTGTTCGTCATTATCGTTGATGATGAACAGCGTGTCCTCATGAAGGACAGGTGATGAGGCAGGTCCCCAACCTAAACGCGTGTCAGCCGGGTCGAAACGTTTTTCCCACACTAGAGCGCCCTGGAAATCGAGCGCGAACACACCAACGTTCCCGAAATACGCGTACACGTATTGCCCGTCTGTTACGGGTGTGGATGACGCATAGGTATTTTTAAGATGGCGGTCAAACTGCGGGATTTCTGCGTTTACTTCGGTACTCCAAACCACGGCTCCGGTGTTGAAATCGAGCGCTGTGACCAGCCAGTGTTGCAGGTCACCTGACCTTTCCATGAGTTCCCCTTCTTCGGGCTGTCTGAAGCGGCCACCTTCTGGCATCGCTTCGGGCGAGCCATACGGAAAGTACAGTCCCATCCGTGGTTCTTCCTCGTCTCCTGTGCTTACGACTGTGGTGAGGAAAACGAGGTCGTCCCAAATGATGGGTGAAGACCACCCAAGGCCTGGGATTGGCGATTTCCATACGACATTTTCAGTCGTGCTCCAGGATGTCGGTAACCTCGGGTCATCGTCTACCGTTGCGCTGGACTCGCCACCTCGGAAGGCAGGCCAGTTGTCATTGTTCTCGGAACGAAGGGTAGGGCTGAGGCAGAGGCTGATGCCGACAGTGATCAGAAGTAAAGTTGTCTTCATGTTTGCCATAGGGCTAACTCCCGTTTGGTAAATCAAACCACTTTCTTTTTAATTTCGCTCTGGTGCCGTTTCCGACACTTCGACTCGGAACCTCCGGTAAGCATCATAGGTTGCCGTGCCGTCTACTCGTGAACCACGCCGGTCGGTGTAACGTTCACGCATTTCCACTGGCACCGCGTGGCCGAGAGTCGAGTCGTCCTTGTAGACAACGGAGATAACGGCCTCAAACGTGTTGTCTTGAAAGTTGATCTCTGTGTTAGTGATTCTTCCGGTGAACGGTTCGATCCAAAGTCGGCCGTTTGCAGGCATGTTTCTACCCTCGCGTGTGCCAATGATCGTCGTCGGCCAAGTCTCGCGGTACTCTACCACCCACAGGTCTTTGATGTTTTCTGGTGTGTCGATGCCGAGAGATGGAGAATCATCGCTTGTCGGGACAAAACTGAATCTCGGTTTGTGGCTATCTTTGAGGAAAAGCAAGGCCAGCGTGGGGGTATTGATGTTCCGATCGAATGCTCCGATGTTATGACGAGAACTGTCGCTTAGTATCCCTTCTATTTGACGGCTAGCGGTGGCGCTCGGGTTCAGGAATAATTGAGTTATTCGCTCTTCACGATCACGCACTGACCTTCCATCAACTTCGTAAACATCTCTGTATCCGTAGTGCCTATCCGACCCTTCCGGCTGGACTAACAAGTAGTCAGATTGGAGAGAACGTCGCTGGTAATTTCGGCCGCCGCGACTTCCTACCGAATTCCTGTTTGTTGTTGCGCGTTGTTCGTACTGTTCGTTTGCGACGATATTTAACAGTTGGTCATGTAGAGAGGCGACGTATTCTGTTGCGAGGCCGAGAACGGAGCCCAGTGTGGGTTCTTGCGGCTGAGCGGTGACCGAGGGCGGGGTGGTCGCCATCAAGAGG
>CAZDQD010000109.1:0-7677 GCA_964507425.1 uncultured Vicinamibacteraceae bacterium | reverse complement strand
ACCCAACTCATCACAGAAAATGCTTCCCCATTGCGTTGCGTAAGTCACAGTCATGCCGTGACCTTGGCGCTCTCCCGCTGAAAGAAGGAAATGTTGTCCGCTTTCAGCCAAACACATTAATGCCCCTGCAGCATCACGAAATTGTTCTCCACGGGGGTTCGCAAGTTCGCTCGACGAAAACACGGCAGAAACAGATTTAATTCTTGAATCCGTAAGATATTTAAATGCTTCAAAATAATGGGACCCGTTCATCGCAAGTCCAATATTGCCCGTAACAACATTCATACTTCCCAACCGACCAAGATGGTCACCCGCCAACTCATCTTTAATCAGCGTGTATTGGTCCATAAAACGCATTTGGTGATTGATCGCAAGATGCGTATTGTTCGCATCGCACGTCGCAATCATGTTCTGAGCATCTTTCAAAGATGTCGCCATCGGCTTTTCACAGAGAATGTACCGACTATGTTTAGCCGCCAATGCAACCAGTTCAGCATGGCAATCAGCAGTCGTTGCGATCAACACGAGAGGTGCACGTACCGATGCGAACATAGACTCCGGTTGTTTGAAGCACTGGCCTTTGGTGAGCGAAAATTCATTGGCAATTGCTTCCATGCGAACATCTGAGCGATCACAAACGCCCGCCACCGTCAGTCCCAAGCTATGGGCTGCCAACATGTGAGTTTTTCCCATGCGGCCCGTCCCGACGATTACATAATTCATGCCACTGAACTCCAATATCTTCCTGACAAATCAAGACTACCGATATAGACCTCTACAGCGTCCCCAACCAGCACAACACTGCCTTGTTTTACTGGCTCGTGCGACCATTTTTTTTAACAGGCACCCAATACGAACCAGCCTTAGGATCAGCCTTTAAATCCAAAGCATTCCTAGAGAACAACCGCCATGCAATTCCGATGGGTGTTATGACACAGAAAAATATAATCGGCAGGAAAACAATCCGAAGAACAATATTTACTAACGTGAAAAGCCTCATGATTGCCCAATCAAAACCAATAACCAAAGTGATCAAAGAGAACAGAAAATTGCGGCCGCGTTGATCACAAAACGAGTAGCCAAATACCTTTGCTTACCCTAATGCCAACGACATATAGAAACCGTATTCGCTTAGCCCTCCTGTTTACCTGCTTCGCAAGTTAGCCGCAAGCACATGGTGAGCAGGCTGACTTCAATCCAGTTCGTATTCAATTTTCCAGTCTGCGTCGTCTGGCAGCTCGAGTTGTTCCTCCTTGTAAAGCAAGTGATTCTCGAGTACTAACACATCCATCTCCGTACGCCTAAAACACCGATAGGCATCTTCCGGTGTACACACAATCGGTTCTCCTCGTACATTGAAAGACGTGTTAATCAGCACGCCGACACCGGTACGCCGCTTAAATTCTTCAATCAGACGATAATAGGTCGGGTTATCGTCTTTATTCACGGTCTGAATTCTCGCTGAATAATCGACATGTGTAACCGCCGGAATATCACTTCTTGATACATTCAACTTCTCTATTCCAAAAAGTTCGCTCTCGGTCTCTGTCATAGCAACACAACGTTCGGCCCGAACATTAGCGACCAGCAACATGTACGGTGATGGACGGTCCAGCTGAAAGAACTCTCCTACGTCCTCCTCTAGGCACGATGGCGCGAAAGGTCGAAATGATTCTCGGTATTTGATCTTGAGGTTCATTATCGACTGCATTGTGGCGCTCCGCGCATCACCTAGAATCGACCGGCTACCTAACGCTCGCGGTCCAAATTCCATCCGGCCGTTAAACCAGCCAATTACCTTCCCTTCCGCTAATAACTTGCTCACCAATATTTCGAGTTCGCCGTTTTCAATCCGGTGATAGGGGTAGTTTTCCTCATCCAACCATTGCATAATGCTGTCATTTGAAAACCTGGGACCGAGATACGTTGTGTACCTACGGTCAGACGAACCGGATGGAGCGCGCGGCTTGTCGAGTATTTGGTGCCATGCAAACAATGCCGCGCCGAGCGCTCCTCCGGCGTCACCCGCGGCTGGCTGAATCCAAAGGTCGTCGAAAATCTCCTCGCGTAACAACTTTCCATTAGCCACACAATTTAAGGCAACACCTCCGGCTAGACAAAGATACCGCTCCGCCGTTTCTTTCCGTATGTGCCGGGCCATTCGCACAACAACTTCCTCGGTGACGTCTTGAACGGACCTCGCAAGATCCATATCACGAGATGTCAGTTGCGTTTCCGGAGAACGCGGAGGGCCGCCGAACAACTGATGGAACGCATCCGACGTCATCGTTAAGCCCTGGCAATAATTAAAATAATCCATATTCAGCCGAAACGATCCATCTTCCTTCAGGTCAATCAATTCATCAAAAATTTGCTGTACATAACGCGGCTGACCATAAGGAGCGAGCCCCATGACCTTGTACTCACCGGAATTGACTTTGAATCCGGTGTAATACGTAAACGCGCTATACAGGAGACCCAAACTGTGCGGGAACCGTAACTCATGTTCCAGGGTGCGCCGATTGTCATGACCGACGCCCCACGATGCAGTCGCCCACTCTCCCACACCATCAATGGTTAAAACGGCGGCCCGGTCAAACGGTGACGGAAAGAAGGCCGAGGCAGCATGCGATTGATGATGCTCCGGAAAAACCATGCGCCCGCCAAAGCGGATGGCTTTACGAACCAAACGCGCCATCCACAGTTTTTCGCTGATCCAAAGTGGCATTGCCGTCATGAACGATGAAAGTCCAGCAGGCGCATACGCCATGTAGGTCTTAAGTAAACGGTCAAACTTTAGCCACGGCTTATCGTAAAAGGCCACGATGGAAATATCCTGCGAGGTGGCCCCAACCTCATCAAGGCAGTACTTCACGGCATGATGCGGAAACCGCTGATCGTGTTTCTTTCGCGTAAAACGTTCTTCTTGGGCAGCCGCAACGACTTCACCATCCCGAAGAAGACAGGCGGCCGAGTCATGATAAAAAGCCGAAATGCCAAGAATGTACATAGGTGCGCTCATAAGAAACCCGCTTTAGAATAGTCTCAAATCCAGTCTGTAACTTCTAAATGGATAGTCACGCAAAAAAAACAAGCGCATCCGTGACAATTCCCCGTCGCTTATACTGTTGGTGCGTCGTGTGTTGCTAGGTCATATCTTAAAACGTCAAGTTGGACCTTGAACAATGACCGGAAAACAGCAGGGCTTGGTCTCGATAGGAGGGAAAGAGCCGTGATTGACGGTAATCGCATCGTGGCGGTTGTCCCTGCGAGAGCAGGCAGCAAATCGGTGCCCGGAAAGAATCTGCGCCTGCTGGCTGGTCGCCCGCTCGTCGCATGGCCAATTGAAACCGCACAAGCCGTTCAAGAAATCGACCGCATTGTTGTTTCAACCGACGGGCAAGAGATCGCGGAAGCAGCCAAAGCGCACGGCGCAGAAGTCATTGAAAGACCCGCACACCTCGCAACGGATGGCGCGATCGTGGCTGATGTTCTACGCCATGTCGTCGAAGAGTTGCGCGCTGACGGTGAAACTGCCCGCTACCTCGTACTTCTCGAACCGACCGCACCCTATCGGCTACCAGAGGATATTCTCTCGTGTCTCCGCACGCTGCACGACCAGCAATATGATTCTGTTGCTACATTTGCCGAAGCTGAACTTAACCCTTTTCGGGCGTGGCGCATCGAAGACGGTGTACCGTCCACCTTCATTCATGGAACTGACCCGTGGAAACCACGCCAAACACTCCCGAAAGCGTACCAGTTAACAGGGTCGGTCTATGCATTTGTTATCGACCGTTTTCCACCCGACACCCCAAGCCTTCTGTTTGGTCGACACGGAGCAGTGATACTCGACCAATCTAGACTGCTGGACCTTGATACTGAATTTGATTTTGTTGTCGCCAATGCCATACTCGAATCCGACTTCGTCACCAAATCTTGAACAGCTATTCTCGCTCAATGGCCGCACCGCGCTGATCACGGGTGGCGCTGGACTGCTGGGATCGGAAATTTCCTTTGCGCTCGCTGAGCTGGGAGGCGACCTAATCCTTGCGAGTCGGGACCAGGCACGCTGTGCCGCACGCGCTAAAGACATCGTCTCAAAATACCCGCAGAGAAGGTGTCACGCACTAACGCTAGACATCACGGATACAGAATCCGTCAGCGCCTGCATCCAATCGGCAACTGACTTGGGTGGCTTCGACATCCTCGTCAATTGTTCGTGGTCAGGTAACAAGAATACCTTTGAGTCGATCAGTGAGACAGATTGGCTTCATGACGTCGACGTATCACTCAATGGAGTGTTTCGGATCATCAAGGCAGCCTTCCCCGTCCTTCGCCAACGACAGGGTGTCATACTCAACATCGCTTCTATGTACGGGGCTGTCGCTCCAGACCATAGACTTTACGACGGAAAAGAACTTGCAAATCCTCCTAGTTATGGCGCTTCAAAGGCTGGGGTGATCCAACTGACAAAATACCTCGCTAGTTTCCTAGCTCCACATGGTATCCGGGTCAACTGTCTCAGTCCTGGACCATTTCCCTATGAAGCAACGCAACGCGAACACCCGGATTTTGTGCAGCGACTTCAATCCAAGAATCCGCTGGGCCGCATCGGACGACCACACGAGCTCAAAGGCGCTGCCGCATTGTTGTGTTCAGATGCTTCAAGCTACATGACCGGACAGAACATCTGCGTCGATGGAGGTTGGGGAATCTGGTGATGCATCTCGGCATTTTGGGCGTGAGCCCTGGAAACGGGCATCCGTTTTCGTTTAGCGCCATTGTCAATGGTTACGACCCTGAACGGTTCTCCCAGGCTGGCTGGCCGGTCATCCAAGACTACCTTAACGCTCGAGACAAGACGGATTTCGGTTTTCCAGGAGTAACGGTCAGCCATGCCTGGACACAAGACCCTAAGATCACCGCCAAACTTTGCCACGCCTGCCAAATACCACATGCCGTCGAACGCCCCGAAGACATGATTGGTAACGTAGAAGGCGTGCTACTGGCCCGTGACGATGCGGAATGTCACTGGGCACTTGCAAATCCTTTTATCGAGGCTGGAATTCCCATCTTTGTAGACAAACCACTCGCCCTTCGGCAAAACGAACTCGAAGCCTTCTGGCCCCACCTTTGCGACGGACGTGTTATGTCCTGTTCCGGCTTACGATTTGCAACTGAACTTGACACACTCACGTCCGAGCTTCCAACCATCGGCCGTCTGCGGCGTGTACGCTGCTCTACACTCAATGACTGGGCCAGGTATGGGGTGCATCTACTCGATGCCGCACTACGTACCACCCAACTCGTGCCAACGACCATCCTCCGACTCCCTGTTTCCCATGACAGTCTTTTCATCGAAACCACTGACGACATTCCAATCCAAATTGACGCACTTGGTGATGTGTCACGATTGTTTCATCTCGAAGTGATCGGTGAACATGGCCGAACCAGCGTAGACCTCCTTGATAACTTCAGCGCTTTTAAGAAGACGATCGAAGTTTTTTTGGATATGGTACGCTCGCGTCGCCCAGTTATTCCAGCCGTTGATACATGGCGAAGCGTTTCAACAATTATTGCCGGGCAAAAAGCAATTCCTGGTGGAGTCGCTATGGCCGTACCAGCCGCGCCAAAAGGGACCCAGTGATGCAGACCACTCGAACATGGAGATAGCTACATGGACATCGTGAAATGCCCAGACCCTATCGACCTTTCCCGCTACGCATCCGGTCTGGCCGAACCAGATATCTACTACGGGTTGCCGAAGGATATTAACTTCTGCAGTCGGTGTACGTACAGCAACCAAAAACCAAACTCTGAAAAAGAGTACAAACACAACATCGGCACAAAAAAACCCACGGTTGCGTTCGACCACAACAGCGTATGTTCGGCCTGTCGGGTTGTTGAACGCAAACAGGCCGTAGATTGGGCAGACCGCCAGCAACAACTGCGGGACTTATGCGACCGGTACCGTCGTACCGACGGACACTATGACTGCTTAGTGCCTGGCTCTGGCGGCAAAGATAGCTTTTTTGCAGCGTACCAGCTCAAACACGAATACGGGATGCATCCGCTTACCGTCACGTGGGCACCGCATACGTATACCGAATGGGGGTGGAACAATTTTCAGGCCTGGATGCACGCGGGGTTCGATAATTATCTATTTACACCCAACGGTCGTGCACACCGTCTCTTAACAAGGCTGGCCGTCGAGAACATTTTTCATCCGTTTCAACCATTCATTATGGGCCAGATGTACTTTCCCCCACGAATGGCTGCACAGCTCGGGATCCCGCTTGTGTTTTACGGAGAAAACCCAACGGAGTACGGCAATGCACCCGGCACGAAAGAATCCGCCTCGAAAGACCTCAGTTACTTCAGCACCGACACGCCGCGGAACGAACTTTATATTGCCGGGGTTTCCTACCGTGATTTACTCCACCAATTCGGCTTGTCGGCGGTCGATCTGGAACCGTACCTACCATCACAAAGAGATGAAATTGCCGACAATCACATTGATGTGCACTATCTTGGCTACTATCTCCAATGGCATCCACAAGAGTGTTACTACTTCGCCGTAAAACACGGCGGATTTCAGGCAGCCCCTGAACGGACAGCTGGAACCTACAGTAAGTACAGCAGCATCGACGATAAGATCGATGACCTCCACTACTACACAACATTCATTAAATTTGGAATCGGTCGGGCGACCTATGATTCGTCACAAGAAATACGCCATGGCGAAATTGACCGGGACGAGGCGATCGCGCTCGTACGCCGTTACGACGGCGAATATCCCACTCGCTTTGAAGAAGACAACTTCCGCTACCTGTCCATCACGAAGGATGACTTTCCGCAAGCCACCACAATGTTTGAACATCCGGACATGACACGAGAACACTTCGATCGACTCACCAACAAGTTTCGGTCTCCTCATATTTGGACCCACGAGGGGGAGACCTGGAGGTTACGGCGTACCGTTCACTCTCAAACGTGACCGATACCTCAATTCCGCGAGAAGCTTAAAACACCGTGCGACTACTATTTTGTGCCGACCGACCAGCTAACTTCATAGAAATTGGGACACTGCTGCGGGCACTCTCTGCGAAGGGCCACCACTGTAGTCTCCTGTTACCGGTCGAGATGAGTGGCAAGACTGTCCACCCCCAGGTAACTGCACTCTTAAAAATCGCTCGCACGCTTGACGGCGTCGCCAACCTGATCGAACTCGATCTCTACCCTCTCCGGAAACGAGGGGCCAGTTACAAACGAACTACGCAATCGGAAAACAATCAGGACGCTAATCATTCGATGGATGTAGGGCTTATCAAACGTCTGGAGGGCCTGGCCTTTTCAGTTTTTGTTCATCTGGGTCTAAAACGATGGCCACTGCTTCACCTACTACCCGATATCTATCTTGGAAGTCGTTCAAGTTATAGGGAATGGAGAAGAAGTTTCCATCGGTTCAAGAAAAATGTGCTCAAGAAATTCGCACTACCCAACTACAAAAAGACTGTCAATTTCTACCTCTTATTTTTGGACCGAATGCGTACCGTGTTCAGCACCGGTCATTTTGATGCCGTCATTCTGCCCGAAGAAACCGTGGGCATGGTTTGGGAATCCCTGCTCAAGGTTGCACATGAGTACAACACCACGGTCCTCGTCTGCCCCTCC
>CAZDQD010000108.1:0-3998 GCA_964507425.1 uncultured Vicinamibacteraceae bacterium | reverse complement strand
CGGACTTGTCTGTCTCGTGTTGGCACTACCATTTGCGACGGGTGATCCTCCGCCTTTCGGTGTCAGTACTGTTGACGGGTTTAACGTCCGAGCGACAAACCTTCTTGTGGCGGCCTGGTTTCTGGTGTTTAGCATTCCGAGTTTTCTATTCGTCGGTAAATCGGATGCTCCCCGCTCAGGAGTTGACCTCGGTGCGGCGATTACTAAGCTAAGGCGGACGGTCCAGGATCTTCGCCGTTATCGTCAGACGATGCGATTGCTCGTCGCACGCCTCGTCTATAACGACGGCTTGGTCACTATCTTTGCGTTTGGTGGGATTTACGCAGCTGGGACATTTGGTTTCACGATTTCCGAGGTAATCGTGTTTGGGATCGTTTTGAACGTTGTTGCGGGGCTTGGCGCCTTTCTATTTGGATTCGTTGACGACTGGTTGGGTGGGAAGAAGACGATCATGGTGAGCTTGGTGTTCTTGGCGCTGTCAACGCTGCTGGCTGCGATCGCGCCGACCCGTCTGTGGCTCTGGGTTGCTGGTATCGGAGTTGGATTTTTTCTGGGGCCGAATCAGTCCGCGAGCCGGTCTTTGATGGGGCGGTTTGTTCCGAAAAAGCACGAGTCTGAGTTTTTCGGCTTCTTTGCGTTTTCTGGAAAAATTACGGCGTTTGCCGGTCCGTTGTTACTCGGAATCTTGAGCGACGTATATTCCCAGCGGGTTGGTGTTGCCAGCGTGTTACTGTTTTTTGTTGTGGGGGGAATCCTGCTGCTTAGGGTTGACGAAGGGAACGTACGCGCTGGCTCGGTATCCGGGGGTGCACATGCCGCCTAATTTATTCAACCTCACTGACAAGGTGGCTGTTGTGACGGGTTCTACGAGAGGTATTGGTAAGGCCATTGCAGAAGCCCTGGCGAGTTACGGAGCCAAAGTTGTTATCTCGAGCCGCACGGCATCGACATGTAGTGACGTTGCGGAGGCTATTCGCCATAGTGGTGGAGAGGCAGTGGCGATTCCGTGCAATGTGTCGCATGAAGCTGAACTGGACGTGCTTGTTCAACGCACCATGAACGAGTGGCAACGCATCGATATTTTGGTGTGTAACGCTGCGGTGAATCCCCATTACGGTCCGATGGCTGAGGCATCAGGTGCCGTGTTCGACAAGGTCATGGATACGAATGTTAAATATGTTGCAGGACTCTGCCATCGCGTCATTCCCCAGATGGCCTCCAGAAAGAATGGCGCCGTCATTATCGTGTCCAGTATTGCTGGGTTCCGCGGGTTCGATAAACTAGGCGTGTATGCGTTGTCGAAGGCTGCTGAAATGCAACTGGCGCGCAATCTTGCGGTAGAGTGGGGACGTGACAATATCCGCGTGAACTGTTTAGCCCCTGGGTTGGTAAGGACTCAGTTTTCCAAGGCGCTTTGGCAGGACACAGAAACTCTGCGTCGGACCGTTGCCTCGCATCCACTCGGACGGATAGGAGTACCAGAAGATATCGCCGGAGCCGCGGTGTTCTTGGCTTCGCAGGCAGGTAGCTTCGTGACGGGGCAGACAATCGTGATCGATGGAGGAGTAACGATCGCTTCGGGGTAAGGGCGTCGTATCCCAGTGATTCTGAATCTAGGGTGATACAGTAATGATGCGCCACAATTTAACGAATTGATGTATGTGAACGAATAATTCAGAGCTGAGTTTAGGGTTCGTGTGGCCCTTTGACGGAAGCATTGGAGATACGATGAGTATTGAATTTTACCAAATCATCCATTTTTTTTCGGTCATCATCTTGACCGCTGTTACGTTCTGGGCATTAGCATCACCGCAGCCTGAAAATCGGCGTCGGGTGATGATGTTTTCAGGCATTCTTGCGCTGCTTGCTTTGGTTAGCGGGTTTGGCATGTTGGCGCGTCTCGGGCTTTCAATGGCGCAAGGCTGGGTCTTCGTAAAATTGGCGTGTTGGTTGGGCTTTACGGCGGTGACGAGTCTGGCGTATCGACGCTCAGAGGGGCAGAGACGGCCACTGGTACTCTTGACAGTGGTTGCAGTATTCCTAGCTGTCTATATGGTCGTCACGAAGCCGTTTTGAGGTCGTCCTCACTGTTGATGATCGCCGTGCCCTTACTAGCCAAAGCGTCGATTTGTGGTCCGAGAGCAGCGAAGCGGGGGTCCTGCGTCTGGCCGCGAAGAAATCCGATGAAACTCTGTTGCAGAATGACGACTAACTTGAATATCCCAAACGCGTAGTACCACACCACCTTGCTGACATCGAAACCCGTTTGTTCGGCATATCGCTGAATCACTTCGCGGCGACTGAGAAAGCCGGCTTCGTGGCTGGGCATGGCAGTGGTTTTTCGCCATGGTTCTGGGTCGTTTGGTTCCACCCAGACATTGAGCAAATATCCTAAATCCATCAGCGGGTCACCCCGTGTGGTCATGTCCCAGTCAAGTAATGCCGTTGCGCGGGTCGGGTCGGTCGAACTCAGCAGGATGTTGTCGAGTTTGTAGTCGTTGTGCAGGAGCGTGGTCACATGCGAGACAGGGGGGTCATTGGCTAGCCAGGATATGAGCCTATCGACTGCTGGCAGTTCTTGATTCTTGGCGGTATGCCAACGCTGAGACCAGCCGGTCAACTGGCGATCGACGAAACCTTTAGGATTCCCAAGATCGGATAACCCTACATCGGCCGGGTCGACCTTGTGCAGGGTGGCCAGTGTGTCGACGACCATGGTGCTGAGGCTTCGGACGGCCCGCGTATTGCTCCTGAGTGCTAACGGAAGTTCTGTTCTGATAACAAAGCCCGTTCGTCGTTCCATGACGTGGAAGTCGACACCGAGTACCGAGTTGTCTTGGCAGAGCGCAAGGCTTCTTGGCGCAAGAGGGAAGGCGACACCCAGTCGACTAAGTACATGATGTTCTCGAGCCATATCGTGTGAGCTTGGCGTCACCGGACCGAGTGGCGGCCGACGTAGCACATATTCCGTAGTATCAAAGCGAACTAGATAAGTGAGATTTGCGTGTCCACCTCCGAATTGGTGCACGGATAAAGCGCCTTCCGTCGAGGGAAGGTGTACTCGCAGCCATGGCTCCAAGCGTGTCAGGTTCAGGGCCTCTTCAGTTCGGACGTTAATCAGCTCTGGGTCGTCTCGCATTTCGATAGACGGGAGAAGTCCCCCATATAATACGCGCGACCGTGGAGGTGATTCGATGGGGAGAGTGACTGGACTTACTGATCTGGAAGCACTGGTGGGCATGGAATTAGGGCCCAGTGGGTGGATAACTGTCAGTAACCAGATGGTCACAGGTTTTTCGGACGTCACCGGAGACCGTCAATGGATTCACTTAGATGTGGAACGGGCCCGAACTGAGTTGCCAGGTGGGGTCCCGATTGTTCCGGGTCTTTTGACGTTGTCGGTTGGTTTTGAACTCGGTCACGGACTCTTGGACTTACGTGGTGCTTCAAGAATCATCAATTACGGATACGACCGTGTGCGTTTTCCTGAATCTGTACCGGTGGCCACTCGAATCCGTGCGACGCAGACTTTACGGTCGGTTGAGCGCACGCGTCGGAATACGTTGCGTCTGACAAGTACGTTTGTGGTGGAAGGTGAGGGACTGACGAAACCAGTGTGCGTCGCTGATGCGGTCGTGCTGGTTTATGAATGAGACTGTTATTTATTAAGTTCCCACTTCGCGACGGCCTGTCGATGGACCTCATCTGGTCCGTCGAACAAACGGGTCGCTCTCGCCTGAGCCCAGGCCGCCGCAAGACCGAAGTCATCGCTAACTCCTGCGCCGCCGTGGATTTGAATTGCCCGGTCGATTACGCGTTGGGCCATATTGGGCGCGACGACCTTAATCATGGCTATTTCCGATCTCGCCGATTTATTTCCGACGGTATCCATCATGTGTGCGGCCTTCAGGGTCAGGAGTCGCGCTTGCTCAATTTCGATTCTTGAATCTGCAACGGCGTCCCGTACTACGCCCTGTTCCGCCAGTGGTTTACCAAAG
>CAZDQD010000107.1:0-28710 GCA_964507425.1 uncultured Vicinamibacteraceae bacterium | reverse complement strand
ATGAACGCGAGGTTATTGGTTGAGTTGCCAGTTAGGATTCCAACCGAGGCACTCACTGGGATTAGCGAGGATGTGACGACACTCTTGAATAGTCCGGCGGAAATACGGGCATTGCCAGTGGAGGTAGCTGCTGGAATTGCCGGGTCGCTCGAAGTGGCGATTCAAAGTGTTTTTTTCTGGGCGGTTCCCCTTATGGTTGTTGCATTCGTCCTGTCTTGGTGGCTCGATGAAATTCCGCTACGTGAAACTGTCGGCGCAGCCCTCCCGGTTGACGGGATAGAGTAGTTTTAAGCCAAATTTGGTCTCCTGTACTATGTTTTAAGAAAAAGTTGCCTCTTGGTTACAATCCGGTAAACTAGGCTGGATCTATTAGTTTTTGACGTAGCTGTTGGGGAACCTGAAACATGGCGAATTGTCGGAATGCGTTCGGGCTGTTGCTTCTCGGGCTGTTTGCGGTTTTTGTCGCGGCCATGCCCGTGGCTGCGCAGACTTCCGTGCCTGGTTCACCGTCAGAGCAACGTGCGCTTCTTGACCGCTACTGTGTCACTTGTCATAACGGGGCACTGCAGACGGCCGATCTGGAACTCGACAGTGTGGACGTGAATGATGTTTCGGCCAATCCAGCCGTGTGGGAGAGGGTTGTGCGGAAACTGCGAGCAGGGTCGATGCCACCTTTGCCGCGCCCGAGACCCGATGCGACGACCTATGCGGGATTTATTGAGTGGCTTGAAACGGAACTGGATGCCGTTGCTGCAAACGCGCCGAATCCTGGCCGGACGGAAGCCTTTCACCGATTAAATCGAGCTGAGTACCACAATGTTGTTCGCGATCTTCTTGGACTGGATGTAGACGTTGCCGAGTTGCTTCCGGCTGACGGCGGGAGTTACGGGTTTGACAATATTGCTGGCGTGCTTGGTATGTCGCCAACGCTGCTGGAACGGTACTTGTCGGCGGCCAAAAAAGTCAGTCGGCTCGCAGTGGGTAATCCCAATCTTCCGCCGACCGCCGTGTCGTTTCATTTGTCATCTGAACTTCCACAGGATGATCGGATTGAGGATCTCCCGTTCGGAAGCCGTGGGGGAGTTTCGATTCCCTTCAACTTCCCGCTTGATGCTGAGTACACGGTGCGTCTAACACTTGGCCGAAATACGCTGGATACGTTGGCCGCCTTCCATGTGCCCCACGAGCTCGATGTAAGTCTTGACGGGGAACATCTTCAAACGTTTGTTGTTGGTGAACCGCCGCCGGAAGGTTTCGATCGGTCTAGTGATGAGTATCGTGACTGGCGCGCGCGTCAAGGTCGTGCTGATGAGGACTGGTTCATACGCGTGCCAGTGCGTGCAGGTCCGCGGACACTGCGGGTTGCCTTCAGGAAGATAACGTCTGCCTATCCGGAAACGCTCCGGCAGCCGTACTTGCGTCCGTACACGAACAATACGGGTGGAGATACACGGTATCAGCCGCACATCAGTAGTGTCGTCGTGACGGGACCATATGAGGCCAGTGGTTCACCGCCGGTCGACGAAACGCCTAGTAGAGCAAAGATATTTAGTTGTCGACCAGCCGCCGGCGGGCAGGAGATGGAGCTTGCGTGTGCGCGAGAGATTTTGTCGACGCTCGCGCGGCGTGGCTACCGTCGGCCAGTGGAGAAACGCGACCTTGACGTTCTGGTGGCGTTTTACGAGGACGGCAGAGCGGAAGGGGGCTTCGAGGCGGGTATTGAGCTGGCGCTCCGACGGTTGTTGGCAAGTCCGGAATTTCTTTTCCGCGTCGTGCGGGATCCCGAGGGTGTTGCCTCCGGTACGGACTATAGCCTGACCGATCTGGAAATGGCCTCACGGCTGTCATTTTTCCTGTGGAGCAGCATTCCGGATGATGAGTTGTTGGATGACGCGGTTGCTGGGCGACTGAGTGAACCCG
This sequence comes from uncultured Vicinamibacteraceae bacterium, assembly GCA_964507425.1. Lineage (GTDB taxonomy): Bacteria > Acidobacteriota > Vicinamibacteria > Vicinamibacterales > UBA8438 > DTWD01. Next base: position 26,790 of record CAZDQD010000107.1, on the reverse strand, counting down.
CAGTGCTGGAAGCCCAGGTTTTACGAATGCTGGCGGATGAACGTGCGGACGCGCTGTTCGAGAATTTTGCAGGTCAGTGGCTTTATCTCAGAAATATTCCGGCGCTGCTTCCTGACGAGAACCGGTTCCCTGATTTCGGTGAAGGCTTGCGGCTTGCAATGAAGCGGGAAACAGAAATGCTTTTCGAAAGCGTGATGCGCGAGGACTTGAGTGTACTGGAGTTCCTGACCGCTGATCACACGTTTATCAATGAGCGGCTGGCGAGACATTACGGAATCCCAAATGTGTACGGCAGTCACTTCCGCCGTGTCACACTTCCTGATGAAACTCGACGTGGGTTGTTGGGGCATGGGAGCATTCTGGCGGCTACGGCCTACCCTACTCGGACTTCACCGGTTCTTCGTGGAAAATGGGTTCTTGAGAACTTGCTCGGCACGCCCCCGCCATTGCCTCCACCCGATGTGCCATCTCTAGAAGAAACAGCAGATGACGGGCGGTCTCTTTCGATGCGTGAAGCAATGGAACAACATAGGGCGAACCCGGTGTGTTCAAGTTGCCACAAACTTATGGACCCGCCAGGTTTTGCGATGGAGCAGTTCGACGCAGTAGGGAAATTCCGCACACACAACGAAGCGAACAAACTGATTGATGCGTCGGGTGTCTTGCCTGATGGCATGGAATTTAATGGTGTGGCCGGACTCCGCGACGCGTTGCTTCAGCGGCCGGATCTATTCGTAACGACGTTGACGGAAAAATTGATGACCTACGCGTTGGGCCGTGGTATTGAACACTACGATGAGCCAGCGATTCGAGCCATCACGCGCCAAGCCGAACTCCAGGATTCGCGGTTTTCATCCATTATTCTAGGTATCGTAAAAAGTTTGCCCTTCCAGATGAGGAGAGCTGCATCATGATCATTAAAAAACTAGCACTTCCGAGACGGACATTTCTGCGTGGCGTGGGTGCCACGGTTGCATTACCGCTTCTTGACGCGATGGTGCCGGCGCTGTCAGCTATATCAAAGACTGCCGCTGCGCCCGTAAAGCGACTTGGCTACATCTATCTGCCGAACGGGGCCGTGATGCAGTCGTGGACGCCGAAGGGGGAGGCGACTGACCTGACATTGTCTCCGACTCTGAGTCCGCTGGCTCCGTACCGTGACCAGACGGTTGTCTATACGCGACTGGCTCATGGTCAGGCCGAGCCATTGGGTGATGGTAATGGTGAGCACTCGAGGGCGAGTTCTGTCTGGTTGAATGGCGTGCACCCGAAACATACAGAGGGAGCCGACGTTGAGGCCGGTGTGACTGCCGACCAGGTTGCAGCAGCCACAATTGGTGCGGATACGCCGCTTCCGTCGCTAGAGCTGGCGATTGATCTTGATTTTTTGGTCGGTAATTGTGAAAACGGATACAGCTGCGTCTACATGAACACCGTTTCGTGGCGCACTGCGACAACGCCGTTGCCGATGGAAAACAATCCACGTGTAGTTTTTGAGCGACTTTTTGGGGACGGTGGTACACGTGAGGAGCGACTCGCAGAATTCCGTAAGGACCGGAGTATTCTCGACTCGGTAACGACTGACTTAGCTCATCTTGAACGGGATTTAGGTAAGGCTGACCAGAGCCGGCTTGAGCAATATCTTGATGCCGTCCGGGCGGTCGAACGACGCATCCAGTTATCAGAGGCGCAAGGTGCGGATGCAACGCTACCGGATGACCTGTCCAGACCGGCTGGCATTCCGGATACCTACGAAGAGCATATGAAGTTGATGTTTGACCTTGTGGCTTTGGCGTATCAGGCTGACATTACGCGCGTGTTTACGTTCATGGTCGGTCGCGAGCTTGGCGGTCGTACCTATCCGCAGATTGGCGTGCCGGACCCACACCATGGAATTTCTCATCACCGGAACGATCCAGAAAAGCTGGCGAAGCTGGCGCGTATTAACACGCACCACGCGGAGCTGTTTAGTGATTTTATTGGGAGCTTGCAGAACGCACCGGATGGTGATGGCACCTTACTTGACAGTTCCATTGTGCTTTATGGTGCTGGACTTGGTGATAGTAATGACCATCTGCACTATGACCTGCCAATCATTACGGTTGGTGGCAAGGCAGCTGGTATGCCGGGCGGACGTCATCTGCAGTATCCGAAAGATACGCCAATGACAAACTTGTTGGTCAGTATGCTTGGAAAAGCGGGAGTGCCTGAGGATCAACTGGGTGATAGCACAGGGCAGTTGGTGGAACTGACCGATCTCTAATTGCTGAGCGTTTGAATTCGGTAATGCAGTCATCCAGTTATATTGAGGTATCTGTGGTCATGAGAGTCTTTGTTGTTTCCGTCTTACTCGCGATGGGCTGCACATCGCTCCTTGCGGCCGTAGACCTTCCATTACATGATGCTGTGCGGGCGGGTGACCGAGAACGGGTAGAGGACTTGCTTGATGGTGGTCTGGATGTCAACGCAGTCGATGGCGATGGAGCAACGGCGCTCCATTGGGCAACCCACAACGACGATCTGGATATTGCGCGCCACCTGATTAGTGCTGGGGCCACAGTTACTGTTGCTACCCGATTCGGTGCCACGCCACTAGCGCTTGCCGCGGAAAATGGGAGCACGCTGTTTATTGAGCTTTTGTTGGATGCCGGTGCTGATTCAAACGAAGCCAATGCGGATGGCGAAAGCGTCTTGATGACTGTGTCACGTACCGGTCGCACTGATGCAGTGGAGCTGTTGTTGGGCAAAGGGGCTGACCCGAATGTGACTGAGGGCTGGCGCGGACAAACGGCTCTGATGTGGGCGGCGGCAGAGAATAACCTGTCGACCGTGCAGCTTTTGATCGACAGTGGTGCTGACCTTCATGCTAAGTCGAGTTCTACCGATTTCGCAGCGGGGTGGGATGGTTCGAGAACCGGGGCGTTCAGTCCGTTGCTGTTTGCCGTTCGGGCTGGGCACCTTGACATGATTCGTTTGCTACTCGACGTAGGGGCAAACCCTGATGACACCTTGTCCGATGGGACGAGTGCCATTGTCCTTGCCGCGAAGAATGGTCACTACGAAGCTGGTACCTTGTTATTGCAGGCCGGTGCTGACCCGAATGCGGATGACCAGGGCTGGACGGCGCTGCACGAAATCAAATGGACACGACGTCACAACCTTGGGTTTAACAACCCGCCACCGATTGTGACCGGAGCGGTTTCTGACCTTGAGTTTGTCCGGCAGCTAGCGACCCATGGGGCTGATTTGGATGTGGTTATGACGAAGGAGCCGAGTAATCGGTACCGCAACGTACTGAATCGCATCGGGTCGACACCGTTTTTGCTCGCAGCGAAAGCGGCCGATGTCGACATGATGCGGCTATTGGTTGAGTTGGGCGCTGACCCGTTGTTGCCGAATGAAGACGGAACGACACCGTTGATGGTTGCTGCTGGTGTTGGTATTTGGGCGGTGGGTGAGAGCCCGGGTACCAATGAGGAGGCGTTTGAGGCGGTCAAATATGCGCTTGAACTAGGCGGTGATATAACGGCCGTGGATGACAACGGTGATACGGCGCTTCACGGGGCCATTATCAGAGGGTCGGAACCGTTGGTTCGTTTTCTGCTTGACCGTGGGGCCGATATTGAGGCTACCAATGAGAAAGGCTGGACCCCATTCCGTATTGCCAAGGGGGTCTTTTATTCCAACACGGGTAAACGCTGGCCAGAAATGGAGTCGTTGCTACTCGAACTTGGAGCGGATCCGACAACCGCTCTCGGTGCAGACAATACGATTTCAGACTGGACAGTTGATGACACGGTGTTACCGGAAGTCCGTTGACTTCCCGACTTCTTGTTTGCCCAACTGAGCCGTTCCGGTTTACGTCGGTATTTGGTGCCGCGCGATCTACTTGCTCCGCAAAGAGCTAGAACATAGCAATAGGGTTAGCCGGGCTTCCCGTCCCTCCCGCGACATTGAGTGGCAATCCCATGAACATAAACTCGTAGCGGTCTTCTTCCGCGCAGGCATTTGCCAGTGGCTCAAGTAGAGCATTGTCGAGGAGGGCCACGCCGAAGTTAAAGAGAACTCCATGCACTGGAAACGCGAGGTTGTACGGGTCCGGCCGAGCGTCCATCATGTCCCAACCAAGCAGTGACACGTCATGGTCCCGAATAAATTTGGCGCACGTGGCGCTCAGGCCAGGCCGGTCGCCGCCACCATACGTTCCCCCGGCGCGGACGAATGGGTCTTTCCCGCTGTAGATCAATAGAGCATCTCCAGGTTCAACTGTCACACCTTGCGCGTTGGCAATTTCTTCAATTTCCCAGCCATGTACCGGGTTGTCAGGTGTGACATGCGTTGTGTTGCGGTGCCTCGGCACGTCAATAAGTACTCCACGCGTGACGATGCCGTTACTCCAGGCATCGATGGTGCCGAATGTTGCTGCCTGTGAGGTGACCTCTACATCGGGGTCGCGTCCCTGCCACATGCCATCGGTATCCCACATGTGGCACAGTGCGTCAATATGCGTAATAGTCTGCCCGTGATAAATAAAGCCGTAGTAATCAACCACGGCACCCGAGCCACCCGGACGTGGGCTTTTCCTAATGAAATGTTGTTCGGGTTCGAACACGCGGCTCAAAGAGACCTTACGACCGGAACGAACGAGGCCAGCGGCGGCCGCACTCTTGGCCGGGGTGATGAGGTTGATGGCTCCCTTGTCATCGTCGGTGCCCCACCGTCCCCAGTTGCGCAAATCCCTATACCAAGATTCCACCTCGGCTTGTGACGGCATGCGCGGGTCTGACTGCACAAGGCCGTTTGTGTTTGACTCCACATATAGGTTTTGCTGTACATGTTGTTCCAGCAAGCCTTGCGCCTCATGTTTTATCGTCGGATTGTCGGCGGAAGTCGTGGCGTGGTGGCTCCAGGCCGACACGGGTCGCTGCACCAAGGTTCCTGCACCCGCAGCAGCAGTACCCATCGTTTTCAAGAATCGTCGTCGTGTTGAGGCCATAACGCACCCCTCCTTTTGCCCACCAACGGTTACTGTGCTGGGGGCCGCTATACAGTTGTCCGTGGCTGTGCACATCTGCGCACAGGTTCTGCCAATTATGTTCCTGTTTTGGTCGTTATGCTAGCGCGAGAAGAAGTCGATTGACACGCGGTATGCGTTTATACAAACTAAGCTGTCCAGAGGCATGCCTCGGACAATAATGAAAGTCGATTGGTATTGGCTAAGGTTCTATAACGTGTTGCTATTAAAGCGGTTGTTGATTGTCTGGGTTGGTGTGACTACTGTAGCTTGGAGCGCGGCGGTCGAGACTGCGAGAAGTCAAGAGGCGCCGCGAGCCTCGACGCAGCAAGCACTGCTGGACCAGTACTGCGCCACATGCCACAACGACAGCTTAATTACGGGTGGATTTTCCCTTGACTCACTAAGTGTGGATAACGTGGCTGCACATCCTGAAGCGTGGGAAAAGGTGGTTCGTAAGCTCCGCGCGGGTGCTATGCCGCCGCGGCCGCGGCCACGGCCTGACAAGCAGGAGTACGACGACTTCAGAGGGTGGTTGGAGGACGAGCTTGATAGTGCGGCCAATGCTAATCCCAATGCGGGCCGGACTGAGACTTTTCACCGGCTCAGTCGTACGGAATACCACAATGCCGTCCGTGATTTATTTGCACTTGACGTCAACGTTGAGGAGCTTTTACCGGCCGATGATACGAGTTATGGTTTTGACAATATAGCGGGTGTCCTCGGCGTTTCGCCGACGCTGATGGACCGCTATCTATCTGCTGCTCGTAAGATCAGTAGATTGGCGGTGGCGTCACCGGTTCCATCACCAACGGCGGAAACCTTCCGTATCGCCTCTGACCTTGGACAGGACCAACGTCTAGACGGTCTGCCGTTCGGTACTCGTGGCGGTGTCGCTGTCCAATACAACTTTCCAGAGGACGCGGAGTATCTTATTGAGGTCTTACCTGATGGTCCGCTCCGCGTCGAGGCTCACCAGTTAGAGATCTCGATTGATGGGGAGCGCGTTGAGTTATTGACGGTAGGAAAGTCACCTGACGACGCTGACCCCCGCGGGTTATATATTCCAGAAGTCGGGTCGCAACAGGTGCGTGTGCCGGTGACTGCTGGGCCGCATGAAGTGGGTGTTACTTTCCTCCGGAAGACTGCAGCCGAACCTGAAGGTTTGCGTAAGCTGTATCTCCGCCCGTTTACAGGAGAAGGCTCCGGCGGTGACTCTCGGTATCAGCCGTACGTCGAGAGCGTGACGATTGCAGGGCCGTACGAGGCCAGTGGTGCCCGTCCAGTTGAAGATACGCCGAGCCGCCTGGCGATTTTCGACTGTCGTCCTGTAACAGATACTGAAATTGATGGGTCCAATTGCGCACGTGCGATTCTCGAACGAATGGCACGCCGTGCGTACCGACGTCCAGTGAGTGAAGAGGATGTCGACCGACTAATGATGTTTTACGACCGCGGCCGAGAAGGTGCTGGCTTTGACAGCGGCATAGAAATGGCTCTCCGACGCCTTCTTGTGAGTCCGGAATTTCTCTTCCGCGTCGAACGCGACCCACCTGGGGTTACTGCTGATACGGACTATGCCGTGAGTGATTTGGAGCTGGCGTCACGTCTGTCGTTTTTCCTCTGGTCGAGTATTCCGGACGAAGAACTGTTGGCGTTGGCGGAGCGTGGGACGTTAGGTGACGACCAAGTGTTCCAGGCTCAGGTTGAGCGGATGTTGGCGGACCCTCGTTCAGAAGCCTTGGTTACTAATTTTGCAGGGCAATGGTTGACCTTGCGTAACGCGGCGGCTGTACGACCAGACGAAGACGAGTTTCCTGATTTTGGCGAAGCTCTGCGACAAGCGTTTCGCCGGGAGACGGAGCTGCTATTTACGAGTATTCTGCGGGAAGACCGCAGCACGCTGGACCTGTTGGCCGCGGACTACACGTATGTGAATGAGCGATTAGCTCAGCACTACGGCATACCGAATGTACGCGGGAGCCATTTTCGTCGTGTGGCGCTGAACGACAGTCGGCGTGGCGGACTTCTCGGTCACGGCAGTATTCTCACGGTGACTTCCTATGCGAATCGTACGTCTCCCGTGAATCGTGGAAAATGGGTGCTGGAAAATATTCTTGGAACGCCGCCGCCGCCACCACCGCCGGATGTTCCTGAACTCGAAACTGCTGAAGGGGGCGAAGCGCTATCAATGCGAGAAGCGATGGCGCAGCATCGAGCAAACCCTGTGTGTGCAAGCTGCCACCGAGTGATGGACCCTCTGGGGTTGTCACTAGAAAACTTTGATGCGATCGGACGGTGGAGAGATAACAGTGATACCAAGCAGGCCATTGATAGTTCAGGTGAACTTCCTGATGGAACGGCGTTTAGCGGACCGGCTGGTTTGAAGGAGGCACTTCTTTCGCATCCGGACCGTTTCGTCACGACCGTAGCTGAAAAAATTATGATCTATGCCTTGGGACGTGGTGTGGAATACTACGATGCACCTGCCGTCCGGGCTGTTGTACGAGAGGCAGCCAACGATAATTATCGTTTGTCAGCGCTCGTTAAAGGCGTTGCGATGAGCAAGCCGTTTAGGATGAGGAGATCACCATCATGATCATTACGAAAAGGTCATTACCACGTCGAACCTTTTTGAGGGGAGTAGGCGCTACGTTGGCATTGCCGTTGCTTGATGCAATGGTCCCAGCCGCTACGGCGCTCGCGAATACCGCTGCAAAAACCTCTCCTCGTCTTGGATTTATCTATATCCCCAATGGTGCCAATATGTCGGCATGGACACCTGGCGGTGATAGCGGGGCCCTTGAACTGTCGAGGAGCCTCCAGCCACTGGCGAATGTCCGCGACCATGTTGTGATACCTACCGGCCTTGACCATCGTCAGGCAGAGGCTTGGGGTGACGGAAACGGTGAGCATTCGCGGGCGAGTGCGGTTTGGTTAAACGGCGTTCATCCGAAACGGACCGAGGGAGCGGATGTGCAGGCTGGAACCACGGCTGACCAATTGGCCGCAGAACAGCTTGGTCAGGACACCCCGCTTCCTTCACTTGAATTGGCTTTGGAGAACAGCTTCGTTGTGGGAAATTGTGACAACGGCTATAGCTGTGTGTATACGAACACGTTTTCCTGGCGCACCCCCACGACACCACTGCCAATGGAACATAACCCGCGGGTCGTGTTTGAGCGACTCTTTGGTGAAGGCGGTACTAGTACGCAGCGAGCGGCGCGTTTGGCCGAAGACCGTAGCATTCTCGACGCGGTACGTGAAGACATGTCGCGCCTGGAGCAGACACTCGGTGTCGGAGACCGTTCTCGAGTGAATCAGTACCTAGACGCAGTGCGTGAAATTGAGCGCCGTATTCAGCAGGCTGAATTACAGTCTGGTGACACCCTACCCGATGTTCTTGAGCGTCCAGTTGGAATTCCTGAGTCGTTTGATGAGCACGCTCGGCTGATGTTTGATTTGCAAGCGCTTGCGTTCCAGGCGGACATCACACGCGTATTTACGTTTCTTATTGGACGTGAACAGACTGCGCAGAGCTTTCCAGAAATCGGTGTGCCTGACCCGCACCATGCGATGTCCCACCATCAAATGGATGTCGAAAAACTTGAGAAATACGCAATGATCAATACGTACCAAGTTAGTCTACTGGCTGAATTTCTCGAGAAGCTGCAGGCCACGGAAGACGGAGATGGCACATTACTTGACCAGGCGATGATCCTCTACGGGGGTGGTATTAGCGATGGCGACCAACATTCTCACATGGACCTGCCGTTGATTTTGGCTGGCGGCGGTGGTGGAAAACTTAAGGGAGGTCGTCACCTTAAATATGAGGGCGAAACGCCGATGACCAACCTCCTCGTGAGCATGTTGGATAAGGCTGGCGTTCGCGTTGATACGTTGGGCGATAGCACGGGTGAGCTTCCGATGGCTCCGCTCAGCGGTGTGTAGATAACTTTAATGATTGGGAAAACATGACCAGGACCGTATTGCTCAGTGCCGTTTTCGTTGTCGGGTTGGTTGTGCAGGGAGCCGCGCGCGACCTTCCTTTGCACGAAGCGGTGAAAACTGGGGATCTTTCGGCTGTCCGAGGTCTGGTTGAGGACGGCGTCGACGTGAATACGGTTTCTGTTGACGGGTCGACCGCGTTACATTGGGCGGCTCACCACAACCGAGTTGAAATTACTTCTGTGTTGCTTGTTGCTGGGGCGAATGTCGATGCGGTGAATCGCTACGGCGTCAACCCGCTCGCATTAGCATCCCTCAACGGAAGCGTGCCGATGCTTTCTCGTTTGTTGGAGGCAGGTGCGGACGTGAATAGTGCCAATCCAGAGGGTGAGACACCCCTGATGACGGCCGCTAGGACCGGAAGTAGGCAGGCACTTGAAGTTTTGTTGCGGCATGGTGCAGACGTCGACGCGGTCGAACAGTGGCGGGGTCAAACCGCACTGATGTGGGCGGTAGCTCAGAACCAATTGGAGGCCGTTCACACGCTTCTTGCCGCGGGTGCGGATCCGAATCTTCGCTCTAATGGGGGGTTTACGCCGCTGCTCTTTGCGGCACGCGAGGGTCATCTCGAAGTGATCGGTCCATTGGTGCGCGCCGGGGCGGATGTCGATGACTTGTTGGCTAAGGAAGTGCAGGGTAAGACCTACAACATTGGCGGCGGCGTCGGCATGAGCGCGCTCGTGCTGTCCGTCTATAACGCGCACTATGATGTCGCGAAAGAATTGCTTGACCTTGGGGCAAACCCTGATGCCTCAGAAAACGGTTGGTCGGCGCTTCATCAGGTGGTGTGGACACGGCGCCCGAATCTTGGAAGGAATCCCCCATTTCCGGTACCGCACGGTGACCTTGATGCCTTTGATTTGGTTCGAGCGTTGGCCGAGGCCGGTGCGAATTTGGATATCCGGCAGACGAAGGAGCCGCGTGACGGTAACCGGAATGTCTTGAACCGGATTGGGTCCACGCCGTTTCTCCAGGCGGCGAAGGTTGCCGATGCGGAGATGATGCAGCTGTTGGCTGACTTAGGTGCTGACCCAATGGTCACTACGGAGGAGGGCTGTACTCCATTGATGGCCGCAGCGGGTGTGGGCATCTGGAAGATTGGGGAGAACCCGGGTACCAATGATGAGGCACTCGCGGCGGTGAAGCTCGCCTGGGAACTGGGTAACGATGTGAATGCCGTGGATGTGAACGGCGACAGCGCACTGCATGGTGCGATTCATCGAGGGGCTGGTAGTATTGTGCGGTTTCTTGCTGAGAATGGTGCCAATATCGATGCTCTGAACGAGAAGGGCTGGTCGGCGTTTTCGATCGCTGAGGGTGTGTTTTATCCGAATACGTTTAACCGGCATCCGGAACTGGTTACTCTATTGACTGAACTCGGTGCAGACCCGTCGGCAGGTACACGTCGGCAGGAGGACCTGTCTCCCGAGGAACGATTAGTACTTGCGCAAGAGCAGGAGCAATAGCAAGCAGGTTTTTAAGTGTTGAAGGCAAGTGTGGATGTTGAATAGTGTGGAACAAGGAGGAGTTATGAGCGCGCGGAAACAATCGTCTTGGCGCACATTAATGCGTCTAGGTGTCGTGAGTTTGGCTCTCAGTGCTGTCATCGCGGTTTTCATGGCGATACCAAGTGCAGAAGAGGCAGCGGCGGCATCGGATGGCTACATCAGTGGCGTCGTAGAAAGTAGCGATGGTCTCGAAGCAGGTGTCTGGGTCATTGCAGAAACGGAAGAGTTGGAGACGAAGTTCGCGAAAATCGTCGTTACCGACGACAATGGCCGCTTCGTGCTACCGGAGTTGCCAGATGTGGCGTATGACGTATGGGTGCGAGGCTATGGTCTTGTTGACTCTGAAAAAGTAAAGTTGTCGCCGTCAGATGAGGAAGTGCAGCTAACTGGTGTTGTTGCTCCCAACGAAATTGCTGCGGCGCAATACTATCCGGGCAACTACTGGTATTCCATGATTGAGCCACCGCCTGCGAGTGAGTTTCCAGGAACGGGTCCAGACGGGAACGGCATTTCCCCGAATCTCAAGAGTCAGGCTGCATGGCTTGACATCATGAAGCAGGGATGCCAACTGTGTCACCAATTAGGCAATCTGGCGACCCGTGAGGTGCAGCATGTTGACGAGTTCGATTCAACGGCTGCGGCGTGGGATCATCGCGTCAAGACTGGACAACGTGGTACGGCGATGAGCGCGACGATGACTCGCTTTGGTCGGGAACGTGCGCTTGACATGTTTGCTGACTGGAGCGATCGAATCGCTGCTGGTGCAACTCCACCGCGTCCACCCCGCCCGAAGGGGAAGGAACGCAATCTTGTTGTGACGCTGTGGGATTGGGGTAATGATGCCTCGTTCATTCATGACGAGATTACGACGGACAAACGGAACCCGACCGTCAACGCGGGTGGACCGGTCTATGGTGTTTCGGCTGGTCACGGTAGCCTGACGATCGTTGATCCTGTCGCAAACAGTGCAGTTGAGCTTCCGATCCCTGTGCGACCCGAGGACCCGAACAGTGTTCCGTCCCGTTTTCCACAGGAGCAAATGGAGCCGTCGTATTACTGGGGTGACCAGTTATTGTGGGGACGCGGTGGGCCAGATGGCCAGGAGAATTCTTCTGATCCGCATAACCCAATGATGGACCAAAAGGGCCGTGTCTGGATGACGTCCACGATTCGTGCTCGCCCGAATCCGGATTGGTGCAAAGAGGGTTCGGATAACAAATACGCTGAGTACTTTCCAATTAATATGAGTGGTCGACAAGCGTCGTACTACGACCCGGAGACAGAAGAATTTGTCTTGGTCGATACCTGCTACGGCACGCACCATCTTCAGTTTGGTGAAGATGAGGATGACACGCTGTGGTTCAGTGGTGACAGCAATACGATCGGTTGGGTTAACACTAAGGTGTATGACGATACCGGAGATGAGCGGTATTCCCAGGGCTGGTGCCCGACGGTAATCGACACCAATGGTGATGGAAAAATCACTAAGCCGTGGAATGAACCAAGTCGGCGAGGGGGAGGTCAGACGGAGATTGACCCATCCAAGGATACGAGAACCGTTGGTTTCGGCTACGGGATCATTGCGAGTCCGATTGACGATTCGATCTGGATTACTCGAACTGGCCCCTTCCCGGGGCGGTTGGTCCGTCTGGACCCTGGTGATAATCCACCAGAGACCTGTATGGCGGAGGTTTATGAGCCACCGTCAATCGAGAATCCTGATGTAGACGCGCAGCAAACGGGGTTTGCGCCACGGGGAATTGACGTCGACCGCAATGGCATTATCTGGACTGCCCTGTCGGGTAGCAGCCAGATGGCCAGCTTCGATCGGTCAAAGTGTGCGGTGACTAGTGGTCCGACCGCGACCGGTCAGCATTGTCCAGAGGGTTGGACGGTCTACACCACGCCAGGACCGCAGATGGCCAATGTGGAAACGCCAGGTAGTGCGGACTTCCACTATTACAGCTGGGTGGACCAGTACAACACCCTTGGTCTTGGGGAAAATATCCCGATCGCAGACGGCTCAACGTCGGATTCGTTGTTGGCGCTTGATCCAGACAGTGGTGAATGGACCATTCTTCGTGTGCCTTATCCGATGGCGTTCTACTCGCGTGGTTTGGATGGGCGTATCGATGACCCGAATGGGGGTTGGAAGGGTCGTGGACTGTGGGCCAACTATGGTTCCAACTATATTTGGCATACGGAAGGTGGTAAGGGGACCAAAAGTAAGATGGTCCATTTTCAGCTTCGACCAGATCCGTTGGCGAAGTAGTCCTGCTAGAAGAAGGGTCAGGTCGATCGACGGCCAGACCTAAGTAGTCGTTCGAGAGGGGCAGGCGTCACCTTAATGTGAGGCGCCTGCCCTTTTCCTTTTCGTGAAAGTCTGGAGATGCGTTCCGCAGGTGTTCATCGGACTTGTTGGCTTACTGCGGCGCTAGTGGTGGAACGATGAGAAAATCAGGATGGACTTGTTGGAGTGGGGCAGTTGCATGTGCGTTGCTTGGCGGTGTGTCGTGCAGTGGCGCAAGCGAGGTTCCTGATGAGTCGGATGTTCGTAGCGAGGTGTCGTCCCCCCCGGCCGTGCCTCCGCCGTACCATGTTTATGTCACTAATGAACGGGGAGGTGACTTGTCCGTCATTGCTGGCGGTGTTAATGAGGTGGTGGCAACCATTCCACTAGGGAAACGACCGCGTGGCATTAAGGTGTCGCCTGATGGGACCCAGCTGTTCGTCGCGCTGAGCGGTTCCCCACCGGCGCCACCGGGGACCGACGAAAGCACTTTGCCTCCACCCGACCGTGCTGCCGACGGGGTGGGCGTTGTAGATGTTGCCGCCGAGGCCGTCGTCGATATGGTACGAGCGGGAACGGATCCAGAACAAATTGCTGTTAGTGTAGATGGCGCCCGCTTGTATGTAGCGAATGAAGATGCTGGTGCCCTAAGTGTGGTTCGTGTTTCTGACGGTAGTGTTTTGGCGACTCTGCCAGTCGGAGGAGAGCCCGAGGGGGTCCGGATGAGCCCCGATGGGCGTGTGGTCTACGTTACCTCTGAAGAGGATAATCAAGTGTCTGTCGTTGATACGTCCAGCAACGAAGTGGTCGCGCAATTTGAAGTGGGTGCAAGACCGCGGGCATCCGCCTTCGCACCGGCTGGCGACCGAGCCTACGTGACAGCCGAAAACAGTGCAACTGTGCATGTGGTTGATACAGCGACGCATGAAGTAATTCACACGGTCGAATTGACCGGAGAATTGGTGAGGCCGATGGGGGTTGTAGTGTCCCCGGACGGAGGGCGGGTCTACGTCACCACTGGACGCGGTGGAGGTGTGATGGTTGTCGATGCTGAGACGTACGAACTGATCGATTCTATTGAGGTCGGAGAGCGACCCTGGGGGGTAGCACTTACTGCCGACGGCCGCTATCTTTACACAGCCAATGGGCCGTCGAATGATGTCAGTGTTGTCGATACAGAAACCATGAGTGTTGTTGCCACTGTGCCTGTTGGAGAGCGGCCGTGGGGCGTCGCTATCATCGGTGGCTAGTGTGTTAGCACGGTCTGGTACGAGACTGCGCCGGGGCCACGTGTTGGCAGCTGTAATCATATTGACCGTGTGTGTGAGTTGTGGTTCAGACCGCCCCATTTCCAGCGACGAGAACCCGGAACGTCGCCAAGTCGCGTCGTCGGAAGCACCAGTTGCACTACCTGTTCCAAGTTTTCACCACATCCACATCAACTCCGTGGATCCTTCGCGTGCCTTGGATTGGTGGGCGACTTTATGGCCGGCTGGAAGCAAGACCACCTTTGCGGGTCTCCCGGCGTTTTTGGCAGACGGTATTTATTTGGTCTACACGGAGGTGGATGAGCAACCGCCTGGCGCATTTGATCCCGACCAACGTCAGTCGATTCCACAAAGTCCATTCTGGACGACTGGGCCCAGTACGGATGGTCTCGCGCTGTACGAGCGTTTGACGGCTCTTGATCCGGAGGGAACCCGCTTTACATTTTTACCCGTTTTTACTGGCCCTGATGACGATACGGGTGTGCCTCATTCTGGGCTTGCGCCCTTTGGTGACCAGCTCCTGACTGTGTCAGAGATGGCTGCGCGTGCGGCTGATGATGCCGGAGAGCCCGTTCGTGACCGCGTTAGCGGTCAGGATTTTGGTTACTTGGTCGATCCGGACGGTGTTCTTGTTGAGTTCAATGGCAATGCAGCGACGACCGACCTGTTTTATGGTCACACACACTTTTGGCATGAGCAACCGCTGTGTGCAGCGAACTGGTATGTCGAGCATCTCGGGATGGAATTGCCGGCCCGTCGCGATCCAGACACACAGGTGCTGGTTGAACGTGAATCTCATCAGCCATGTGATGTTGAAATAGGCGACGTGAGTTTCGCGTCGTTTTTGCCGATGGGACAGTTCCGGAGTCCAATTGCCAACGTCAGGCTCGCAAACGCGGGATGGATGTGGTACCCACGGCAGTGTCGGGATGGTCGCTGTGGTGCCGACCTCGATCGTCCGTTGTCGCCGTCGCGGGGGCAGGTGGTCGATCATGTGGCCATCAGTTACCCTGACCTTGACCCGGTGTTAGCGCATTTGCGCGCCACTCAGGTCAGAATATTGGATGGTCCGTATCCGCTTGGTGAGACGCGGGCCGTGTTAATTGAAGATCTAGATGGATTAGCGATTGAGTTGATCGAAGAAAACCGCTGAGGCGGTTTGGGAGGCCAGAATGCGTAATCTGAGAATTCTTATGGGACTGTCATTCAGTGTGGTGATTGTTGCCTTGATGACTGTTTCGGCTCGACCTGCTGTTGAAATGGTACAAACGCCGACACCAGATGAGCTTGCGGAGCTTATGGCCATCCGACCGGTTCCCGGAAAGAACGGGTTGTACCTAATTCCCGGCTTGGATGGGGGGGTCACTGGTGGAAATGTGGCTGTCCGAGTGACAAACGGCGGTGTGATTCTCGTTGATAATAAATTTCCCCACAGTTTCGAAATGATCACGACGGAAGTCCGAAAGATCACGTCGTTGCCGATTAAGTATGTCCTCGACACGCATCACCACGCTGACCACAGCGGAAGTAATGCCGACTTCATGGCGATCGGGGAAGTCATTGCACACAAAAATGCACGTGGCAACATCGTGCGTAATAACCAACCTGGTGCTCCGCGCATTGTGTACAGCGATGAAACGTCCATCTTCCTTGGTGGCGTGGAAGCTCAGGCGCATCATTTTGGACGGGGTCACACTAATGGTGATTCCGTAATCTATTTCCCAGATCTGAAGACCGTGCACACGGGAGACCTGTTCATTTGGGGGCAACGATCAGATGGCAGTACCCTGTCGCCCTTCATGGACTACGGCAATGGTGGGAGTGGCTTGGAATGGACGGCGACTCTGGATGGCCTTCTTGAGCTGGACTTTGATACGGTGATACCTGGACATGGGCCGATCCTGACGAAGGATGAGGTGCGAACGTTCAGAGGTCGTATGCAGACGCTTCAGGACCGTATGCGTGCTGCGATCGCGGATGGTGTCAGTCGTGATGATGTGCCGAATCGCGTCGATACGTCGGATCTTGATTGGCCGTTTCGGCCGGCGGCATTGCAAGCTTTTTACGATGAAGTTGTGGCGGCAGAATAGGTTTCGTGGTTTGATCTAGGTGATCGTATTCATGATGGAGATTGGCGAATGACAGTCCATATTTCTTGGGTTCGTTTTTTGGTTGTTGCGGCATTTTTCTCGGCGGTGATTTTGTTAGCGCCTGGCCGTGGGAGCGCGCAAGAAGAAACGGTGACGCCGACATTTGCGAAAGATGTTCTGCCCGTTTTGCAGCGGTCGTGTCAGCAGTGTCACCGCCCTGGTTCTGTTGCCCCGATGTCACTGCTGACCTACGAAGATACGCGGCCGTGGGCTCGTGCAATTCGAGATCGAACGGCGCAACGAGAGATGCCACCGTGGTATATAGAACGCAATGTTGGTGTAGGTGCGTTCAAGGAAGACCCGTCATTGTCAGACGTTGAGATTGAAATGATTCGTCAATGGGTGGATGCTGGCGCACCTCGAGGGGATGATGCTGATGCACCGCCGCCGCTTGAGTTGGCCTCTTTAGACGAGTGGCGTATTGGAACGCCGGAATGGATCGTTGAACTGCCAGACCCGCAGACCGTTGGGGCTGTTGACGCGGACCGCTGGCTTGATATTTGGGCTGATTCACGTCTCACGGAGGACCGGTACATCAAGGCCGTTGAGACGAAGCCTTCACCCGGTGCCTACAGCGTGGTGCATCATGTCGCGACCTCAATGCGCTGGGAGGATGAGGATGGAGAAGAGGGAGGCGGTTTCCTCAACGAGTACGCGATGGGAAAGAATGGTGACATTTTCCCAGAGGGAACGGGACGCTTGATTAAAGCCGGTACTCAAGTACGGTTTAACATGCATTACAGTTCTGTCGGGGAAGAAATTACAGACCGTACGCGGGTGGGGTTTCAATTTTATCCAGCAGGGCAGGTGCCGGAACGTGTTCTTATTTCGAGACATGTCGGTGACAGCTTTGACACCTTAGATATTCCTGCCGGTGCCGACAATGTCCGCAGTGATGGGTACTACGTTCTTCCTGAGCCGACACAAGTAACCGGCTTTCAACCGCACATGCATATTCGTGGAAAACGCATGTGTGTTGAAGCCATTCATCCGGATGGTCTCATCGAAACGTTAAGTTGCACCGGACACAATTTCGGCTGGCATATCGTTTACAACTATGCCGACGAAGAGGCTCCCCTGCTACCTGCTGGGACGATTCTCCACGTTATGGGTTGGCACGATAACACTGCAACGAATCGTTACAACCCGGACCCGAAGAATTGGGTGGGATTCGGTAACAGGTCTATTGATGATATGAGTTTTGCCTGGATGAGTTTTTTCCATATGCCCGAGGAGGCGTATGAGAAAAGACTGCAAGAACGTCAGCGGCGTCTCAGTAATAACTAGTCGAGATGCGAGTGCACGTTTTGATAGATGGTCGCCAAGAGGCTGTTTTTCGTGGACTGTTCTTCTGTCTTGTTCTGTTCGTCTCCGTGGTCTATTCGGCGTCTGGCCAGACCTATCGGAGTGGTCAGAATCTCCAACCAGTGTTTGAGGGGTGGGAAGAAAATGCGGACGGCAGTTTCAATATGGTTTTCGGTTATCTAAACCGAAATTTCGAAGAACGGCTCAATGTACCCGTTGGGTCAGAGAATTATTTTTCACCGGGAGAATCGGACCGAGGTCAGCCTACATTTTTTTATCCGCGGCGACAGCGGTTTAGTTTTCGAGTTCGGGTGCCGGCAGATTGGGGCGACAAGGAGTTAGTTTGGACGGTGTCTGCTTATGGTCGAACGGATACGGCTGTCGGCTGGTTGGTCCCGGAACAAATTATCGATGAGCAGGTTGTCGCCATGAACCGAAGCGGTGGCGGTGCGCCTGATATTGAAAATGCACCACCTTCGATTGCCCTAACTGAAGGGTTGGAGCGTACGGTTGCTGTTGGGGAGCCGTTAACACTTAGCGCGGTGATTTCTGATGACGGCATACCGGAACCACGTGCTGCAAGGCAGAGTCGGCCGCCGGGGCGACGGAACGCATTGGGTTTACGGGTCGCTTGGATTCAATATCGTGGTCCAGGTGAGGTTGATTTTGCCCCGTGGACAGCGCCGATGGCAGATCATGTGCCGGGGTGGGAACCACCGCCCTTACCTCCTGGTGGACGGACCGTAACGACGGCTATCTTTAGCGATCCTGGGGTCTATGTGATTCGTGGAATGGCCGACGACGGCTATCTCTACAGTTTCGCCGACGTTACTGTGAATGTAACGCCGTAGTATCTTTTTGCCCTTTGAATTCGACGTCTTGGTGTTAAGGTGTTTTGAGAGGAGATGTCCATGCGCCGACAGCTTAATGCTGCATGCGTTGTTGTGGTGTGTTGCGGCCTGGTGTCATGCCAGGAATCAGAAATGCCAGAAACAACCAATGTGACAGACGAACGTGCGAATCGTCAGTTCGTCGGGGCCTGGTCTCTTAAGAGTATTGAGCGTCGAGGCGCTGATGGCGAACTTGCAGGCGCTCCCATTCAAGACAGGGTCGGCTATCTTATCTACGATGCGGCTGGATATATGGGAGTGACACTCATGCGTCCAGACCGGGTTCCATACGCAGGCGATGAGCCGACTGTTGCGGAGGCGCTCGACCAACTTGGTAGCTATACGTCGTACTTTGGACGATTTACTGTTGATGAAATAGGTGGGTTTGTCACACACCATCTCGAAGGAAGCCTTAATCCAGATGGAGCAGGTTCTGACTATCAGCGCTTTTATACGTTTGGTGGAGATACGCTGACACTTCAGCCACCCGAGAGAGAGGATGGTTCGAAGTCTTTCTTGACGTGGGAAAGGTTGCCGGACTTACCCTCCTCCGAACTAACGGCGACGCACCAGCAGCTTTTTGGAATTTACCGCGTCGAATCGGTTACTCGTCATACGGATGATGGCTATTCGCTACCGGCTGATCAGTATGAAACGGCATTTCTTTTCTATGCAGCATCCGGTCATATGTCCGTACACTTAATGCGGCCTGGGCGGGTTCCGTATGCTGGCGAGCAACCCACGGCTGACGAGGCGTTGATGACGACGGAAACTTACGGTAGTTATTTTGGACCGTTTTCAGTCAACGAAATTACCGGCTGTATCAGTTGTCCCGGACCACGCGACGGTGGGTATTTCGTGCACCACCGTGTCGGAAGCGAGAATCCTCGAGATAGCGGAACCGATGCAAGACGGTATTTCGAACTGACTGACACGCACCTCACGCTGCGCCCACCGATGCGCACAGACGAAGAAGGTCGCGAGGTGCAATCCGTCATTCGTTGGGAACGACTTGACTAGCCCTACGCGATAATCTGCGGAATTGGCACCCCGTGTACATCGGTAAGACGCATGTCGCGACCGTTGTACCGATAGGTCAGTTTTGTATGGTCCATCCCCAATAAGTGCAGCATAGTCGCATGGAAGTCATGGGCAGAGATGCGTTGTTCGGCTGCCTTGTAGCCGAACTCGTCGCTCGCTCCGATGACCTGTCCACCTTGTATGCCGGCGCCAGCCATCCATCCGGTCATTGCGCCAGGATTATGGTCCCTGCCAACGCCACGCTGGGAAATAGGCATACGACCAAACTCGGCATGCCACACGATGAGTGTCGAATCCAGCATGCCTCTTGCTTTTAGGTCTGTTAGCAGTCCGGCAATCGGAAGGTCCGTCTCCGCAGCGTGCTGGGTGTGGTTTTCTTTGAGGTTACTGTGTGCGTCCCAGGTATCCGTGTTTTGGTTGCCAAGGCCACCGTGGAAAAGTTGTACGAAACGAACCCCTCGCTCCACAAGACGTCTGGCCATAAGACACTGGCGTCCAAACGGTTCCGTGATTGGATCGCCGAGGCCGTACAACTTCTGTGTTGCGTCTGATTCGGCTGATGTGTCGACGGCCTCGGGGGCGCAGCCCTGCATGCGATACGCAAGTTCATAGGAGGAAATTCTTGCAGCGAGTTCAGAATTACCAGGGTTCTTGGCCATGTCGATTTCATTTAATTTGGCCAAGGTATCGAGACGGGCACGTTGCTGAGCTTCCGTGACGCCATCTGGTGGTTGTAGGTCGACAATAGGGTCACCGACCGCACGAAACAGGGTTCCCTGATAGGTCGCTGGCATAAACCCAGCGCTCCAGTCGTTTGGTCCACCGAGCGGCCCGCCGCGGTAGTCGTTCATCACAACATATGCTGGCAAGCTCGAACTTTCCGCACCAAGGCCATATGTCACCCACGATCCCACGCTGGGAAAGCCCATACGGATTTGACCACTCTGCATTTCGTAGGTCGCCTGAATATGATCGTTCGAACGTCCGTAGAGCGATCGAATGATGGCTAGGTCGTCAGCTTTTTTGGCTAAATGCGGAAAAATTTCGGAAACCTCGAGGCCGCTTTGGCCACCCCTAATAAATTCAAACGGACTGGGCATGAGAGGACCGGGATGACCCTGGCGCACAACGACAGAGTCCGCCATTGGTTGGCCGGCATACTGTTTAAGTGCGGGTTTCGGATCAAACGTATCGACCTGGCTGACTCCTCCGCTCATGAAAAGTGAAATAACAGCGGTTGCGCGAGGCGCAAAGTGAGGATCTTTTGGCGCGAAGGGATTGCCAGGAATGGGGGCCTCACAGGTGTCAGACTGCGCAGCTTGCAACATGCCTTGCCGGTTCAACAAGTCGGCCAGTGCGACGCCGGCAATTCCACCTCCTGAGCGAAATAGAAAGTCGCGGCGCGACCAGAATGTCTTTTGACGGCAGTGGTGATGATGATGGTCAGACATTGCGTTACCTCAGGTACAAGAACTCGTTCAAGTTCAATATGACGTTTGTTAAATCGGACAGGGAGCGCTCGACAATTAACTCTTTTGCAACAGCGGTTTCGTCTGCCGACGGTGATCGAGACAACGCGATTCGGTACGCGAGCTCAATTTGCTTGTCGATGTCGTTGGGGGCTTCATTTTCTAACCGTTTGGCAAACAACTCGGCCTGGTTCAGAACGAACTCGTTATTCATCAACGTCAGTGCTTGTGTCGCGACAGTGGAGACGTTGCGTGCTGCTGCAGTTTGATTTTGGTCTGGTAAATCGAACGTGTCAAAGAACGGGAAGCCCAGCGAACGACGCCGGTAGACATAGACGCTTCGACGCCATACGTCAGGACCATCAGGCTGGTTCAACCAGATGCCTTTTCCTTGGGACGCATCGAGTATGTCTTGGGGGATATAGGGAAAGATCGGTTCACCCCCGACCGTTAGGTCGATCCCACCGCTTACTGTCATGATGGCGTCTCGCACCACTTCCGCTTCGAGTCGTTGCCCACGATACCGCCATAACCACTGGTTGTCGACGTCAGCCGAGAGGTTTGTATCGTTGTCGACGGCTGAGGCCATCTGATACGCCTCAGAAGTCATTAGTAGGCGGTGCATCTCCTTGATGCTCCAACCGCGGTCCACAAACTCGACGGCGAGCCAGTCAAGCAGTTCGGGATGCGTTGGAGCGTCACCCATTTTGCCGAGGTTGTCGAGGGTTCTAACGATGCCGCGGCCGAAGTGGTGATGCCACATGCGGTTGACGAGGACACGTGCGGTGAGAGGGTTGTTTCGTGACGTGATCCAGTTGGCTAGTGCGAGGCGTCGGCCGGATGTTCGCCCGTCTGGACGTGGGATCGCCGTCGGTGGGTCGCCGTAGGTCGCGACTGAGAGGAAGCCTGGCTGCGTCTCAGAGCCTGGGCTGAACGGATCGCCTCTGATCAGGAAATAGCTCGGTGGTGCCTTGTAGTCAGGTCCGCCCTCCGTATGGAGAAAGGTGCCTGGCTCGTCCGGTGGGATACGACATTCCGGGCAGCCTATGATTTCGTCGCCTGGTCCGTTAGGTGCAAACCGATAGTCGCCGTCGGTGACGATCTCGGCCATCGCTGGCTCCGGCGGGCGTTCAGCGTCCAGTGCTTCTATCTGATCGGTCAGCGTCTGCCACTCATCTTTTTGCGCGGACGTCAGGGCTGCGATGACGTCTCTGCGCGGCGGATTAATAGACAGTACCTGTGCGGCGAGCAACTGTTCTCCGGGGGAGCGCTCAGCCTCAGGTTTTGCGACTGCCTGTTGCACATTTTCGGGAAAACGTTCTTTGATCATCTTGATTCGGAGACGTTCCCGATGTGGACCTTCTATGGTGCTGATCTGATCCTTGAGCGGTTGCTGTTGTTCGTCGATTAGAGCATTGGCCGTTTGATAAACCTTCGCATCTTCAAGGTCGAGTAGTGGCCAGTCTGTTTCCACATACCCGAAGATTGACGCCTGCATACTGTAGTAGTCCTTTTGCAGGATCGGATCAAACTTGTGGTCATGACAGCGAGCGCAGTGAACCGTCATTCCTAGGACGCCCCGTCCGATTGTTGCCAGAACGTCGTCGAGATAATCGTGACGTCGTTCGGGGTTGTCCTTTTCACGAAACTGTACCCGCGGTCCGGCCCGCAAGAACCCGGTAGCGATGAGTGTTTCGTCGGTTACGTGGTCGACTTCATCGCCGGCAATTTGTTCACGGAGAAACTGGTTATACGGCTTGTCTTTATTGAAGGCGTCAATGACGTAGTCACGATAGCGCCAGGCGTTCGGACGCCGGTAGTCCTGCTCGAATCCTGTGGAGTCGGCATAGCGCGCGATGTCCATCCAATGTCGTCCCCAGCGTTCACCGTAGTGTGGTGAGGCCAGGAGCCGTTCCACTAGTCGATCCCATGCACCACGTTCGGTATCCGAGAGGAACTCGTCGATTTCGTCCAGTGTTGGTGGTAGTCCAGTGAGGTCAAGGTATGCGCGCCTAAGGAGCGTTACCTTGTCGGCCCGAGGTGCTGCCGTCACGCCTGCGTCTTCACGGGCCTTAGCCAAGAAGCGGTCAATGGGGTGTCGGAACGAATCGGACTCAGGTACGGTAGGCCGCGACGGAATTTGAAACGCCCAGTAATCGCGGGCATCCGGCGGCAGTACGCTTCTTTCGAGTTCGGTTAGTGCCGCGGAGGCCGATGTTGCGCCACCACTGTCCCAATGTGCGCCATCATCGATCCATGCGCGCACCGCATTCAACTCGGCATCATTGAGCGGGTCGCCGCTCATTGGCATTTGTGGTGCCTCAAGACCCGAAACGACTCTAACACGCCAACTATCTTCTGCGCGACCCGGCACAATGGCGGGCCCGCGCACGCCACCTTCGAGTGCGGCCTCGCGCGAGCTCAGGTCGAGGTCTGATAATTGCGCGGCCTCGCCATGGCAATTCCAACAGCTCCGTTCCATGATTGGGCGGATGTGGTCAGTAAAGTTGATTGGTTCGGTTTGCGCATGAGCCGCCGCTGATACGCCGACTACCAATGCCACGCTACAGACGACTGTCAATTTCAGGCTTCGCATGTTGTCCTCGTACCACTACTTTGATAGTTCGTTCTTGTAATCAGGATTGTCTTCATAGCGTGCGTTGTGCAATATATTTTCGAGGCCGTAGTTTCCCTCATGGCAGGCGTACTCATAGGTTGTACTATCGGTTTTTACCAGCGGCATCGTAAGGGTCCACGGTTCTGTCCAAGTCATGGGGTCATTAAACGTCGCTTCGTATTTTATCGTTTCCGGTCCGACCCGCGTAAAACGCTCAACGAGTTCTAAATGTTTAGTCGATCCTCGATATTGGGCCCGAGACGTCACATTTGTTGTGACGACGACGAGGGTGTCACCTTCCCAATGTCCACGCTGGTCACCCGACCAGAGTCCGATGTTCCCCGGCACATGACCAGGCCCGTCGATCGGGACGATTCGGGTATCGTGAATCATCTCGGAAAACAACACGACGTGCTCAGGTGTTTGGAGAATAAGGTAGTTGTTGTTGTAGGGGCCAGGTAATGGCGGAAAGCCAAACGAAAGACACCGCTCCGTTAAACCGCGATTTTCATAGCTCTCATCACCATGCTGGCGACGCATCTCGCGGCGTGCTTCTGCGCGGGTGATGGCTTGGTCCGTCATTGGTGGTATCCGTCCCGTGGAGGGCGACACAATGAGCGACGTCCGACGGTCGGTGGTTAACTCGTTGCCATAGTCGAGCCACCAGACGGCGTGCACAGTTTGGCGTGCGTCACGTTTGGCGTTCGCACGAAGCTCGTACTCAGATGCTTCCGTTACCGATACAAACTCTTTGCCCTCGAATTCAGTAGGTCGCTCAAGTGGTGTGAGCGTACGATAATCCCAGGTGCCCTGCAGGTCCGGCGCTCCCCAGGCTGTACGGGGCATCTGCCAGGACAGGGCGGCAGCGTCGGTCGCTAGAGACGACTGAGCTAATCCCGTCACCGGTGCAATCAGGCTAACGAGTACAACTAGGATCAACGCGCTCGGGCGGGCTGGTGACGATGAACGATGAACTTGTTGAGATAGCTGCATGGGGTCCGTTATGGTTGAGCCTCTGCGAGTCTTGCGTTGCGCAATATATTTTCTAGGCCACGGTTGCCTTCATGGCAGGCGTACTCATACAAGGGTTGTTCGGTTTTGGCCATTGGAAACATCACTGTCCAGGGCTGTGTCCATGTCGCGGAATCATTAACGGTGAATTCGTAGTGAACCGTATCCGGCCCCACCCGGGTCAAGCGTTCCGTGATTTGGAGTCCGGCTGTTGCCCCCCGAAACGCACCTTCTTTGTCAAAGTTTGTTGTTTCAATGATCAGCGTGTCGCCTTCGTAGTGCCCTCTGGAATCCCCATGCCACTGGCGGATGTCTTCAGGTAAATGCTGACTCCCATCAACAGGGATTACACGAACGTCGTGGATCATTTCTTGGACAATCGCGACATGGGTGGGTGTTTGATAAATCTGGTAGTTACTGTTGTAGGCTCCGGGGAGCCGTGGCACGCCAAAGGTGATACAGCGCTCTCCATGGCTGCGATCGGAAACAGCATGTGTACGCGCGCGCCGTTCGCTGCGGGTCCGTGCTGAAACCTTGGCTTCGGCGGTTGTTGCAGGCACGCGACCATCGGACGGCTCAATGACAAGGGACGTGCGATTATCGGCAGTCAACTCTGTTCCGTAGTCGAGCCACCATTTGGCGTGGACACTTGGCGCGAGGTCGTAGTCTGCGAGGTCAGCTCGGTATTGTTCTTCGTAAGCGGCTGCTTCCTCCTCCGTGAGGGTTTCTTTACTAGCAAACTCGGCAGGGCGTTCCAACGGTGTGGCTGTACGGTAATCCCAGATTCCCTGAAGATCAGGGGCGCCCCATGGCGTTCTGGGTGCATTCCAGTCGGTTCCCGCAGGAGCGGCTTCTCTGACTTGCGGTCGGACTTGTGCATACGAAGTAGGTGGTACAACCATCAGCGAGACTACTGCCATCACGAGCAAGAACGATGACATTTGAAGAATGCGAATATTCACCTTTTGTCCCTCCGAATCTCCCTATCCAACTGCTAACGATAACACCCGTAGCGGCTAGACGCAGCCGTTTTTCGCGTGAATTATTGAGTCCGTTATTGTTCTTGCAAAGTGTCCACTTGCGGCGAAAATCATAGTGTTTTGTCGGGAGGCGCCAATATAATGACTTGGCTTCTTTTTGGTTAGGGTGACGGGGCCTCTGTTGGTGCTTGGTGATTGATGTTAATAACTGGTCGGATCCTTGTGAGACAGCTCAACATCTACCTGTTTTTACTGATGTTTTTGTGGTTTGGGGTCTCAGTTAATGCCCAGACACTTCGTGCAGAACGGTTAGTTGACGAACCCATTATCCAGCCTGATATGGACAGTCGGATGGGCAGTAATATTGCCGGTCCGTCGCTCATACGTGTGCCGTCGTGGGTGCAGAACCCTCTCGGTCGGTACTATCTCTATTTTGCGGACCACCAGGGAACGTACATTCGACTCGCCTACGCGGATGCGTTAATCGGTCCGTGGACAATGTATGAACCCGGTACGCTCCAAATTGAGCAGTCGTATTTTCCCGCCAGTTGTCCGCCGTGCGCACGTGAAACCCAGAGTGCGAATGCAGCGCAACCGTACGCACATATTGCCTCGCCAGATGTGCACGTCGTTGAAGAGCGACGCGAGATCGTTATGTATATACATGGACGTGATGTCGGTCCCCAGGTGACACGTGCCGCTGTGTCAGCTGACGGCATTCACTTCGAAGGGCGTCCAGAGGTACTCGGGCGTCCTTATTTTCGCGCGTTTGAACACGACGATTATGTGTATGCGTTAGCGATGCCAGGGGTGATGTACCGGTCACGTGACGGATTGACCAATTTTGAAGAGGGACCATCCCTGTTCAACCCGGACATGCGTCATTCTGCGTTATTGAAACGTGGCAACCTGATGCACATCTTCTGGACAGAGCGAAGGGCGACACCAGAGCGGATACTCGTCGCGACGATCGACCTACGGTCTGACTGGATGGACTGGTCTGTTACCACGCCTGTAGAACTGTTGCGACCGGAGCGTGCGTGGGAAGGAGCGCGGCTACCGCTTGTGGCCAGTCGAGGAGGGGCCATCGACGTTCCTGTTAACCAGCTACGTGATCCAGCCATTTACGAAGAGGATGGCAGAGTCTACCTGCTGTATTCCGTTGCCGGCGAGCGCGGCATTGGACTCGCGGAAGTCCACATTGATACGCCCTAAAACATGGCTACTGGATTAGCTGGA
>CAZDQD010000106.1:0-4621 GCA_964507425.1 uncultured Vicinamibacteraceae bacterium | reverse complement strand
GCTCATCGTGGTGCTAAGCGGACCGTGGACAACATTTACGGAGGCGCAATCCCAAAATCAGCAGGACTATCTCCTGCTTGCGACCAACAGAACATCGACGATGCAAAACGAAATGCAGGAGGCAGCCGACCAAGGCTATGTCTTTGCTGGCGTCATGGGCGGCGAAACGTCGTTCGGCGGCCAAGAAGTGGTGGGCGGGATGAAGCGTTCAGCGGCGGACCACCACCCACGGTACGATTATCAGCTGTTAGCCACAACACGGACGTCAACCATGCAGCGAGAGATGCAAGACGCGGGGGATGCGGGCTATGTCTACAAGGGACAGACCGTGTTTGAAACCACGTTTGGCGGCGATGAAGCCGTTGTCATCCTGGAACGCGACAACGAGCAAGCCGCGGTCAGGCCCTATGAGTATCGACTCCTCGCCACGAACCGGACGTCAACGATGCAAGACGAACTCAATGAAGCCGGCCTCAACGGATTTGAATTTGTCGGAGTGACGGTTTCATCAACGCTATTTGGCGGTGATGAGGTCGTCGCCATTTTAAAACGTGCCGTTCCGTCGAACTAAGCGTCGCCATTGAGTTCGAATGTCGCACGGTTCCGAAACGGACTACATACCCATACCACTTGGGAGTCCTTGAGCACGCCGGAGGAGTGCGATTTGACCTGTGTGATAACCAGCGTGAAACACCGCTGCACCGAGCAACTGGCCAAGCGTCGGAAACAGTTCTTTGACGGGAGACGAATCCGGCAATGCCGTGTCCAGATCGCCATCGCTCAGTGAGCCCAATTGAGTGATCACCGCGCCAACAATGTTCGCCACCGTCTCCGTCAGCTCTCCTAACGCCGGATACGCGGCAATCTCTGTCACCGGCTGACTGCCCATCCCAAATTTCTCAACATACGAGTCATCCAGTTGACTCTCGAGACCAACAGCCGGCACGACCACGCGGTCAAATGCCCAGGCCAAATGTCCGACATTCCACAGAATATGAGACCGAGACGGCGCAAGTTGAAACATCAAATGCTGGGCGTCGAGATCATCGGACAGCACTGTTCTGAGTAACACAGGTACACCTGCTAACGACTGACTATGCGCTTGAAGACCCTTGTTGTCTGCCATGTCTAACCTCCCGGTTCATGGTGCAAGTTCATCATATCCAACTAAGTCTTGAAAGGCTGATTCGTCGATAATACGGATATTCCCACCGGCGCTGTTCAGCGCCTCAGCTCTCCGCTGGTTGATGCTTTTCTCGTGTCCCGAGGCCAACGTGCGCGAGTCGGGGGATCCGACGACAAGGATCGTCGTTTCGTCCGTCACGCGACTGGCCACGGCACACCCAGCCGCCGCCGCATAATCCCTGGCATCTCCCCGCGCGATTACGAGTGATCCCGTAAAGACGAGTATCTGACCACACAACTGGCCCTCTGGATTGGGAATGCTCGTGCGTCTGTTTCTGCGCCGCGTTCGCTCCCGACTCCTACCCGCGCGCTGCCTGTCACACCAGTCGTCAATCGGCACACCCGTGTCGTGTACTGCTTTCACGAGCACAAGCCCTGCCGCTCGTGCATCTTCGGCGGCATCATGATGGGTAAATGTAATGCCGCACCATTGCGCCAGGTTGGCAAGACCGTACCCACGTTTCCGAAACTGGACCCAAGCCTGACGCGCAACGCGTGCACTATCTAACCACTGACACTCCGGCATGGTCAGTCCATACTTTTGGTACGCCCGCGATAACGACGCCTTATCAAAACCCGTATGCGCCACAACGATTCGGTTGCCAATACGTTGCGCTATCTCTGAGGCAACACCTGGAAACGCCGACGCCTTGTTGATATCGTCCGCCTCGATACCATGAATCCCAACATTGAACGGATCAAAATCGGCTTCTGGATCAATTAACGTCGACCAGGTACCGTCGACTGCACCATTCGTAAATGTCACGATACCTATCTGACAGATGGTAGACGCATCCGCATTGGCCGTCTCGACATCAAGTGCAACGAAATTAAGCGCAGTCATATGTGCCCTACCACTGTGCTGATAATCATAACTGCCGTATGCATAGGCCTCTCCACCATCAATGTGGTCAACCCATTGGCCACTCCGGCGCTAACTCGTCGCCACCGTCAAACTTCTTGATTAAGCACGGATCTTGTGTTGTCATCGCCGCTCGTCGATGCCGACCGCAGACGAGATAGCGGACGCATCGGCGTTGGTCGTACGAGGAGGACATGACATATGCCATCAGTGAAGCTTGAAGACCTACCAGTGATCATGGAGGCTGACACCGCACGCGGGACTGGCACCAGTTGGCAAGGCATGCAGGTCGGCCACTTTCAAATTAAAAGTGGCACCGACATTACAGAGGCCCTCAAAGGCCTGCCCGATGACATGTGCCCGTGCCCACATTGGGGACTGGTCCTTAAAGGCGCCATCCACCTTCGATATGCAGATGGAACGACCGAGGTGATCCAAGCTGGTTCAGCCTTCTACATGCCACCTGGCCATGTTGCCTGGTTTGAACAGGACACAGAACATTTTGAAGTCAGCCCCGAAGAGGATTTCAACGCGGTTATGGCTCATATCTCACAGTAGCGTTGACCTAAAGTTGCGTTACGGACTGAGTCGCATTTGGAATTGGAACCGCATTGAGCAATCACTCCAGAAGGCGCAGGCACTCACTGTGCTAGAAGGCCCAACCGATATTGACGAGTCGCAGCACTGGAATTGGCTCGCCGTTAAATACCCTTGTCGCGCCACCGCCGATGCTAATACTGAGGCGCCGTTCTGACCCAACGAGCCAGGCATATCCCATTTCAAAACCGAGACCGAGGTGTGGTCCTTGATCTTCGTCCGCGCCGATATCGTCGCCTTCTTGCGAAACCCAAAACACTCCGACCCGCGGTCCTAAATAGAATCCTCTGAAAGCATTTCCGTTGGGGTAATAGCGCAACGCCATATTGAAGCTGTAGAAGCCACTACCGTCACCCCAAGGGAGCCTTGAACCGGACAGACCAATCGTGGTTCTTTCTGTAGCCTTGCGTTCGTACTCGCCGTTGTACCACGGCACCAAGATCAGCCCAAACGGGTTCGCCGACATCACTTGGTTGTAGGCGACTGACTCACCACTCGCGGACTCTTGCGCGAACCCGGTCGTCGTCAGAGTCACAAGCAGGAATATCGAAACGGCGACCAGAAAAAAATAGCGGTCAGTCATCCGTCGTGTCATAACAGTCCCAGCCTACCTCTTTTCAGAGGGCGGTTGAACGGAAGTTAGTCACGCGGGTGCGCGGGGTGCCACTCGCGGGCAGGTGGCGCGTGAGCGACGTGCGCGTAGCGTCGGTTGAGGCACACGTAACCATCTATAATAGAGTGAGATAGACATGAGAGGCCGCAAAACTGGCAGGCGCCGGAAGGGGACGCCGAATAAGGTGACCGCCGAGGCCAAGGCGTTCTGTGCGGCGATGTTCCCGTCATGACTTGCCCGAGGTGTCGAGTCGCGATGAAGGAAGATAAGCGAAGCCACCACAAGAAGCGGAAGTGGATCTGTCCAAAATGCCGAAGAGTTACGTTTCAAGAGGGACGAGCGGACAAGACGTCTTAAGACGTCTTGCTCAGCCGCTCATCGCGGTTTCCAATGGCCGTGTTGAGGTCGCCCGTTAATGCATGACCTCTGGCACTGGTGAAGCCTGCGGGTGCTCCGTGCTCGCCGTGTCGTCAATCTCCGAGGGGCTGGGCCACGTCACGGTTCGGTCTTTGTCACGAATGCCTTGTGCAATCAGTTTCACGACGTTGTCTGGGGCGTCAGACTGCGTTAGCGCCTCAATCATGAAGTAATAACTGATCACTAATACATCAATGGCATTCAGCTGGTATTCCTCGAACGTGCTCCAACAAAGGCTGATGACGCGATGTACATCCGATGGGCGATCGTTTCTGTTTTGCATGCAGCGTGCTCCTTAATAGATGAACAGGTGAATGACGAACGGTCGATTAAACGCAAACGGAGCCGCTCGGCTATCGACGAAGAAACGGCCGGTTGGCGCGCTCCGTATTTCTATGGTTGGACTCGACGATAGCATCGTGTCAAGCCACAAACGTGACCGAAGCGGCACGACAATGAGGCACCCCCTTAGGGGGTGAATTTCTCAAAAAAATTTCTCGGAGGCTGTTTTTCAGCACGGCGGTGTGTACAGAGACGGTTCAGACCGCGCCACGCTGAACGGTTCAACGGAACTTAATCACTCGGGTGCGCGGCGTACCATTCGCGGGCGTCAGGTGCATCTATCGCTGCGGCGTCGAGAGGTCCTTAACGTGACAGTGTCTGTGCCGGCCAGACAGGCCGACCGTTTACTGAAATTGTAGCCACCCACTGCGGGTCGAGCAGCATCGTGTGACTACGATCCGGTGAAAGCTGACCCTCTGGGAACAGTTCACGAATCCGCACGAATACCAAGCGTCCCTCTTCTAATCCCACGAACTGCATCCCACC
The DNA here is from genome assembly GCA_964507425.1 of uncultured Vicinamibacteraceae bacterium. Classification (GTDB taxonomy): domain Bacteria; phylum Acidobacteriota; class Vicinamibacteria; order Vicinamibacterales; family UBA8438; genus DTWD01. Next base: position 119 of record CAZDQD010000106.1, on the reverse strand, counting down.
AAAGCCAACTCGAGCGTGACCGCGGGCATCGTCGGCGAAGACAATCTGATCGGTAGGTAGCGACACTTTACGGCCATTTGGGAAAAGGACGAAGGTGCCTGGCGGGCCGTTTCCAATAA
>CAZDQD010000105.1:0-15556 GCA_964507425.1 uncultured Vicinamibacteraceae bacterium | reverse complement strand
TATTCTTGAGGACGGCAGCTTGGTCGACGTTTGTATAAGCACTGGATCAGGGACTGAGCTGCGGCATTATCTGGATAGAACTGCGGTCAACGGCGCAGATGATCGTGGAGGAGCGTTGATGCTTGGGGTCGCACTCGAGATATATGCATTAAAAGGATGAGTTGCGCTTGATGAAGGACGGCACTATGGCATATCGACAAACTAGATTGCATTGAATCTTGAGTGGCCTGTTTGTCGGCATTATGAGCTTATTCGGAATGGCGTCAGAAATTTTGTTCTCGAGGACGGGTCACGGTTGTGTTTAGGAGGAGCCGGTCAGCGAGCTGGCAGCGGACAGCAACGATTTAGTTAAATCTTCTTTCCAACCGGCTGGAAATCGATAGCAATCTATCGAAGTGGTTACGGGTTTTGTTCGACGAACTGCTTAATTGGGTGGTGGCAGAGCAAAAGTACGTAAATCGGCGCTGGAGGGGCTTTGATAGATACGGAGATCGAACTCCGGAGCTATTGCGAGCAGATGGTCGAAGATGTCTGCTTGGAGGTCTTCGTAGGTGTTCCATTCCTTGTCCCGGCTAAAAACGTAGATTTCTATCGGTAGACCTTGTGGAGTAAGGTCAAGCTGTCGTACGAGGAATGTCATTTCGTCATTGATCATGGAATGGTTGCGTAGGTACGACACGATATAGGCTCGAAAGGTGCCAATATTTGTGAGGCGTCTCGCGTTGAGTGGGTCGGACGACGCGATGCCGTGTGCCGTATTCCATTCCGTTATCTCGGCGAGTTTGTCTTTAACATAATCCGAGACGTACTGAATCCTTTGAAAACGCGTCAGCATTTCTGAATCGCAGAACCGGACGGACTGGGTGTCGATATTTAGAGCTCGTTTGATTCGCCGGCCGTCGGCCTCCGTCATGCCGCGCCAGTTTTTAAACGACTCCGTGATGAGTGCATACGTTGGAATTGTCGTGATGGTTTTGTCCCAGTTCTGAATTTTGACGGTTGTGAGTCCGACTTCGAGAACATCGCCATCGGCGCCATGTTTTGGCATCTCGATCCAATCTCCACGGGCGACCATCCGGTTTGCCGACAGTTGGATTCCGGCGACAAATCCCAGAATGGGATCCTTGAAAACAAGCATAATGATTGCGGTCATTGCACCAAGTCCACTAAACAGTAGGACCGGTGACTTGCCGAGCAGGACGGAGAAGATTGCGATCGCTGCCAGTCCGAACAGCACTAACTTGATGACCTGAACGACGCTCCGGACGGGAAATTCTCGCGCCGTCGGCGAGGAGTTGATAATTTCGACAACGAGATTAAGTGCAACGTCAAGAACAAAGGCACCGACCAGTAACATGTAAATAAGTCCGGCCTGGCGAAGTAGAAACGCAAATTGTGGCCATTCCGTAACGAGTGGGATGGCGAGGCTGTAGAACACGAAACCTGGTGCAATTTGGGAGAGTCGATGGAGGATACGATGGCGCAGGACGACGTCATCCCACGCGTTACGAGTCTGTTTAGCAAGGTTTACGACGGCCCGAATAATGACAAGTTTCGTCACCCGATCCGCAAGAAATGCCAGTCCAGCGAGGATGAGTATTTGTACGAGTCCGACAATGACCGTAATGGTCAGAGTGTCGAGGCCTTGGTCGGTGAGGAGTGCGCGGAAACTAGTCAGAAGGAGCTACTTCTTTTTTTTGCCAGGTTTATCCTGGCCGCTGGCGAGTGCCAATCCGAGTCCCATAACCGCAAAGATAATTCCAACTAGTGGCACTACAATTAGCATCATTTCCATGTCCTGAATAGCATAGATCAGAATGCAGGCGGGTTGAAATCGAACGTCATTGGAAGATGTCGTGGTAGACCTAGAATTCCAATTTGATCCCAAATTGCGGGAAGGCGCCGAGCCCGCGGAGAATGTTCAGACCAGTTCGTTCTTGAAACACCATGGAGTCGACGTTTTCGCGAGCATAGACGTTAATGATGTCGAGAAAAGTGATCACGTTGAGTCCATTAATCCGGAATAGGTAGTCCATCCTAAGGTTCAACGTATGAAAGTTCGGAAGGCGCCCGATATTGATTCCTGTGATCTCTTTTGAGAAGCGTAGCTGAGAATCGTCGTTGAGCACATTTGCATGGACAATGAACGCGTCTGTCGGTCGTCCGCTTGCGAAGCGCCATTTTCCGGCGAGCGACAATCGGTCGGTGAAATCGTAGGAGAAGAGTGTATTAAAGACGTGTGGACGGTGGTAGTCACTGTTATAGACTCCAGCACCAAAGTTGTCGTCACGTTTGGATCGTTGAAACGAGTAGGTTATCTGGCCGTACCATTTACCGAGGAGCCGGCGCCCAAGGAGAAAGTCGAGCCCAGCGGTGTGGCCGGTGCCACTATTGTTTGCTTGGCCCGTTGTCCGGCTGCGTCGGATTACTAAACGGTCCAGAGATTGGTAGTAGGCTTCTACGCTTGCGCGAACGTTGTTTGTCAATAATCGACTTATTCCGAATGAGATCTGTGTTGACCGTTCATTCTTTAGCCTCGTGTTCGCCGGGTTTGCCGCGAGCTGGAGGAAACGAGGGTGTTGATAGAAAATACCTGTGGCCGCGGTTAGTCGTGTTGCGCTATTAAGTTCGAACGTAGCATTGAAACGAGGTGACCAAAGCGACTCGCCAGAAAAACCATCGTGTTCCCAGCGGGTTCCTGGGGTTATGGTTAAACGGTCGCTGACAGTCAACGCGTAATCTGCATATAGGGCCGTTCTGATTTCATTGCCACGGTAGCTAGAATTTAAAAACTGAGGTCGAAGGACAATGTATTTCGTTTCTGGATCAGAACGAAAATCATTATTGTCGAACACGAACCGTGTCCAGTCGGCATCAAGGCGAAAGTCGTAATCGAGCCGTACATCGGTAATACGAGCGCCGGCCGAAATTCGATTGGCGTTCGCGGTTACCACTCGGAAATCGCTTCGCCACCCAACCTCGCGCTCACCTTCGTAAGAATTTAGTATCTCCGGTCGCATGGGGATACTAGTTCTCTCTTCGACGGGGTTATCGATGAGGTCCGGGTAGCTGTCGCCCTGAATAGACCGTTTGTCGCTACCCCGGTAGAAAAATGTATTTGTCCAGACACTTGATGGTCCGGTCAACCACCGCCAATTCAACCCAAAGAGTCCGCTGTCCTGCGCGGTTCTCGCGAGGAAGGTGTTCTCGAAATTGTCGCTCTCCACCACGTTGTCAATTGTTCGAACGTAACGCTCAGGTGCGAATATTCCTAAAAAAGTGATGCGATGTGACGAATTAATCGATGTGCTGGTTTTTAGAATGACGTCCTCAAGGCTGGGGGTTCCGATTGACCTTTGACCAATTAAATCAAAGAGGCGACCAAAGTCCTGCGCACGAGCGGAGAAAAGAATGGATGTTTTTTTGGAAACCTACGAAGGCCCGTCATAGTTGAATTCCCAGCCAGCCAAATCAAGTCGACCACTAAAGGATGGCGTGACGGGATTACCCTCCGCGACCTCGAGTTCAAGAAGTGATCCATTTTTGCCGCCGAAACCTGCGGCGAAGCCACCAGGTTGAAAAGTGATGTTTTGGATTAGGTTGGGCGCGAAAATACTGAATCGACCGCCGCCGTCAAGATCCTCTTGTTCGCCTATGGACTGATCAAAATGAACGACTTTATCAAAGGGGATGCCGTCGACCAGAATTAGATTGTCACGAGGCCCTCTACCGCGCACTGAAAATGATGCAAATTCTCCGGTTGTTGACACGCCAGGGAGGCTGTCGACCGCACGAAGCACATCGCCAGCGGAACCTGGTGCGCGGCGAATTTCCTCGCGATCGTATGTGGTGATCGTAACGGGTTGACTTGTTGTCCCGGTATTGAACCCAGGCGTGACCACCACAGTTTCAGTCAATGTGGTGAGATTGAGATCGAAATTCACAATAGCAGTTCGTCCTGGCAATACTCTGATTTCGCTAGAAGCTGACGGTTGGTAACCTGGCGATTCGACTAAAAGTTGATATACACCTTCTGGAATTCCCCGAAAACGAAACACGCCATTGACGTCAGGTTCGGCGCTGGTCGGCTCAAGATCGTTCGATATGATTGAGACGGTTCCTTGCGAGATGACCTGTAGTGTGTCCGCGTCGAGCAAAACGCCTTGTATCGACGGAGGAGGTGACTGCGCGAGCACGGTACCCATGAACGAGTGGACGACGATTAATAGTGCAAAACGCAATACCTTCACTGGTAATAACCTAAATATCTTGAGATAGCGTGACAATCCCATCAAAATAAGTGTTAGCAGATGTGGTTCATTATGGTGTTGCCGGGCATTTGAACTGTAACTAGACTGCAAAATAGTTGCGTATGTTTGTCTCTACTGTTACAAGTGACCCGTGTGAGAACGCGAAAATACATTATTTTGGGTGGTTGTAGCCATCTTTAAGGAGCGCAAACATGAAACGCATGTTGGCACTTGGGACGCTGGTAGTTGTCGGCGGTTTCTCGATCGGTCTTGGATCGCAACAATTGAATCCGGCTGCCGTGGAGGCCACGCAGATTGAGGCTGTAAAGGGGAATCTTTACGTCATTGGTGGCGGTGGTCCCGGTACTGATGAGTTTAGTGGTGGTAATGTTGGCGTCTTCGTAGGTTCTGACGGCGTAACACTTGTTGATACGAAGCTGGGTGGCTGGGGGCAGTTGTTGCTGGATCGAATAGGAACCGTGACGGACAAGCCGGTCATTCGCATCATTAATACCCACACACACGGCGATCACGTTGGGAGCAACAGTTTCTTCCCAGCGTCGGTGGACATCATCGTGCACGAAAACACCCAGGCCAATATGCAGCGAATGGAGAACTTTGACGGTGATAATGCACATGGTTTAGCCGATCAGACGTACACGGACACACTCACTATTGGCACTGGCAGCGATCAAATTGACTTGCACCACTTTGGAGCCGGTCACACAAATGGGGATACGTTTGTTGTGTATCCAGCGCTTCGGGTCCTTCAAACCGGAGATATGTTCCCTTGGCGGGACGCGCCATTTCTTGATCGAAATAACGGTGGCAGTGGGCTCGCACTTCCGGATACGCTCGAACGTCTAATCAGTACAGTAACCGATATTGATACGGTCGTCCCCGGTCACATTCCAGTGACGACACCTGGTGAGCTCCGTCAATTTCAACGGTTTACGTACGATCTTCGTGAAGCCGTTCGAAATGCACGAGATACCGGAAAAACTGTGGAGCAGGCCGTTGCTTCCATCGACTTGACGTCGCAGTATCACGGATACAACACGAATCGAATGGCGGCGGCGATCCGTGTGATCTACGAAGAACTTGGGCAGTAGCGATGAAATATTTCGATACTGGGTCGAAGTAACAGTTACGTGAGTCCGGCGTGTCGCATACCAGAGGGCAACAAGTGAGAAGAAGCCGATACCGAGAGGTCTGGTTGGGATTCGTAATGTGTGTTCTGTTGGCAATGGGTGACCATCAGACTTGGCCGGCGATGGCTCAAGAGGACCGCGTCGTCGAGATGGATACGCTGAATGTCAGAGATGTGCTTTACCATCTTGCAGGGGGCGGAGCTAATGGGCTTGCTTTAATCGATGAGGTTACTAACAATCGCGGCGTTGTATTGGTCGATACGAAACCGGCTGGATGGGCAGATGCGACACTGGAAGTGATTGGCCAGGTAACCGACCTTCCGGTCGTAACCATCATTAACACGAATGCAGATGAACAGCATGCGGGCAGTAATGCCGACTATGGCGAAATGCTGGAAATTATTGCGCATGAGAATACGGCTGCACGACTGGAACGTTCTAATCGTTATGGGCCGACTGGCGTAGGACTACCGACAATTACTTTTAGCGACCGCCATTCCATACTTGAAGATCTGGATAGGATAGACCTTTATTTCTTTGGTTCTGCCTATACCGACGGAGATGTTGTTGTGGTTTTTCCGGAAAAGGAGACCGCCTACTTGGGCGATTTGTTTCCAAATAAAGGTGTTCCGGCGGTTGATAGGGAAAGCGGCGGCAGCGCTTTAGAGTTTCCTGATACGTTACAGAGAATCCGTGACGAGATTACTGGGGTTAATAGGGTCATCACTGGGCATGGCTCTTTTCCGACCACCTACGCGGGTCGAGGTCGTCGTGAGCAGGGTTCTAATCGGATGCTGAGTGGGTTTTATACCTGGGACGATTTTTCTGATTATGCGACGTTCGTGCGCGTATTTGTCGAATCAATCTCGTCGGCCCATGCCGCAGGCCACAGCGTTGGCGACGCCGTATCGGGCCTCACCTTCGATGCTCGCTACGCCAACTACGACATGAGCGGCGCCGAAGATGCGGCGGCGACGATCTATGCTGAACTCGATGAGAAATAGGTGGTCGGGGGTTAGATGAGAATTAGATACTGTTGGGGCCTGTTTGTCTTTTTCGTGTTGTTCTCAGGGTCAAGTATTTTTGCTGAGGACTGGCCAGAATTTCGCGGTGCTGGTCGGTTGGGTGTGTGGCAGGAAACCGGTGTGCTGGAGCGGTTTCCTGATTCCGGATTGAAGCCACGATGGAGGGTGCCGATTCGCGCCGGATATTCAGGGCCGGCAGTTGCGGACGGGCGAGTCTTCGTCACGGATTTTGAGATGACGAATGGCATGCGTGGCACCGAACGAGCGTTAGCCCTCGACGAAGTAACAGGAGAGGAGTTGTGGGTACAAGAATGGCCGGCCGATTATGCGGGGATCCAGTGGGAGGTTGGTCCAAGTGCGACACCCACGGTGGATGGTGATCGAGTTTACGCGCTTGGGCGGACGGGCGTACTTTCGGCATTAAAGGTTGACACGGGTGAATTACTCTGGCGCAAGAGTTACAGCGAAGATTACGCGGTCGATCGGATGCGTTGGGGATTCGATTGGGGATTTGCAAGTGCCCCCCTCGTTGATGGCGAACTTCTTATCTGTTTTGTGGGTGGTCCAGATGCCCGCGTGGTGGCTTTCGATAAGTTGACGGGGGAGGAAATCTGGCGGGCGTTGCAGAGTGAGGCGGATCTGGGCGTCGCACAGCCGATGATTATTGAGGCGGGCGGCGCGCGTCAGCTAATTGCGTGGGATCCTGAAGAAGTGGTGTCTCTTGATCCGGCTACCGGTTCGGTTTATTGGCGACAACCATATGTTGTCGGTGGCGCTATGACTGTGGCGATGCCGGTCCAAGTTGGTCAGCAGCTATTCTTTTCGACGTTTTACGATGGGCCGATGATGTTGACGCTCAACCAGGACCGTCCCGACGCTACGGTTGCCTGGAAAGGCAACAGCAATAGTGAGATTCGGACGGAGGGCTTACATGCGGTTCTTGCGACCCCAATCATCGACGGGGATTACATTTACGGGATTTGTAGCTACGGTCAATTGCGGGCTCTGAATGCGCGAACTGGTGAACGTTTGTGGGAAACCCAGGATGCGACTGTTGAGCGCCGACGTTGGGTATCAGGCTTTTTAGTACAACATGATGATCGGGTGTTTATGAATAATGATCGAGGGGAACTCATCATTGCCCGCCTAAATCCAAACGGGTACGAGGAGATTAGCCGAACTCACTTGATCGATCCAACATCGGCGCCGGGTAATCGGCGTGAGTTGCGAAACGTGAATTGGGTTCATCCGGCTTACGCGAATAAACATATCGTCACTCGAAACGACGAAGAAATCGTGAGCTTTTCAATGGACCGAAACGATTATTGATGATTAGGTCGACCTCGGTGCTGCTGGCCATTGGATGCCTTTTGGCCGGCGCCTGTCGCACGGAACAATATGTCGTGCTGGAGCGAGGCGTCACTCGTTCACTCGCGATGGAACGCGCTAGTCAAATTAAGGATCTAAAATACGATATTTTTTTCTCGGTTCCAAACAATCGGGCAGCAGCTATAGAGGGTTCCCTTGAAGCCACGTTTCGACTGGAGTATTCCGGCCCGGTTATTTTGGATTTTGCACAACCAGCGAGCCATGTCCAGGACGTGCGACTGAACGGTTCTTCAGTCAGCTACGACGTTCGGGATGAACATATTCTTATTCGCACGGCTGATGCGGGTTCGCATGTGGTTACGATTAAGTTTGTCGCCGGCGAGGCTTCATTAAATCGACAAGATGACTTTCTATACACTTTGTTTGTTCCAGACCGAGCGCGAGTAGCTTTTCCGGTATTTGAACAACCCGATCTAAAAGCACGGTACCGATTGACGCTTGAAATTCCCGCGGAATGGCAGGCGGTGAGCAATACGGCTGTGGTTGACCGGACAAGTGCGGATGATCGAGTTATCGTCGCATTTGCGGAGACCGAGCCGATCAGTAGCTATTTGTTTTCGTTTGCTGTTGGGCGCTTTCAGTCCGTTGAGCGGGAACGTGGAGGCAGAACACTCACGTTCTATCACCGTGAGACAGACGAGTCGGTCATTGAGCGGAACATCGATGAAATATTTAATCTGCACTACGACGCACTGGCGTGGTTGGAGGCGTATACAGCGATTGATTACCCTTTTGGGAAGTTTGACTTTGTCGCGATTCCAGCGTTTCAGTACGGGGGTATGGAGCACCCTGGAGCCATTCTGTATCGGGCTGACAGTTTGTTTCTTGAGGCAGATGCGACGCAGGATTCACAGCTTGGTCGAGCTAGTCTGATTGCGCACGAAACAGCGCACCAGTGGTTCGGCGATCTCGTGACAATGGAATGGTTTTCTGATGTCTGGATGAAGGAAACGTTCGCTAATTTTATGGCCGCGAAAATCATCAACCCGAGTTTTCCTGACGTTAATCACGAGTTGAGGTTTTTGCACGCGCATCACGCGGCCGCGTACCAAATTGACCGAACCGAGGGTGCGAATCCTATACGTCAAGAATTGGACAATCTGGCTGAAGCCGGCACGTTGTATGGTGCGATTATTTATCAAAAGGCACCCATCGTAATTCGCCAACTCGAACGTTTGATTGGGGAACTGACACTACAGCAAGGGCTACGTGAATATCTCGATCGATATAGATTTGGTAACGCCGATTGGCTCGACCTGATCGAAATACTTGACGCACGGACGGATGAAGACCTTGTGACATGGAGTCGAGTATGGGTCGAGGATGCGGGACGACCCATACTCACCGTGGAACTTCAAACGTCGTCAGAATCAATTTCATCGTTGGTAATCAAACAAGAAGACGTAGATGGGTCAGGTCGGGTCTGGAATCAATGGGTCGATGTCACTATCGGGCAGGATGCTCGTACCAGACGGACGATCTCTGTCCAATTGAGGTCAGCGGAGACCTCAGTGGCGGAGGCGGTTGGCTTACGCAGTCCAGCATATGTACTGGTGAATGGTCGGGGCTACGGGTATGGCCAGGTTATGCCAGAACCAGAAACGCAAGCTTATTTGTTAGAGCATGTGCCATCAATCAACGATCCGCTTGTTCGGGCAACCGCTTGGATGTCGATTTGGGAGGCCCTTCTCGAAAATAAGATTCCAGCTGAAGACCTCGTCAATTTAGTGCTCCGCTCAATACCTCTGGAGCGGAACCAATTAAATTTAAGTAGACTGCTGAGCTATCTCGAGACGTTGTATTGGCGATTTTTGCCTGCAGATGCGCGTGCCGGCTACGTTCAACAAATAGAGAACCTATTGTGGTCTCAGTTGGAAAACGCGACCAACGGAAGTCGCGCACGATTGTATTTTCAGACCTACCGTGAGATTGCAACCACAGAACTAGCCATCCAACGACTGTTGACTGTTTGGCGGGGCGAACGTACGTTTCCTCGATTTGATTTGTCTAGTCAGGACTACACGGAACTTGCCCAGGAGCTAGCGATGCGCAGCAGCTCTGGCGGTGAAGATATTTTATTGGAGCAGCGTACCCGCATTAAGAATCCTGATCGCCTTGCGGAGTTCGACTTTAGTCTTCCGGCGCTATCGGCGGACGCAACGGTTCGAGCTTCGTTTGTAGACTCATTGGCGGTTGTTCAAAATCGTGCGAGAGAGTCGTGGGTGCTTGATGGTTTAGGGTTTATTCACCATCCACTGCGAGCCGGAACCTCAGAACGTTACATTGAAGCGGGCCTCGAATTATTGGAAGAGGTGCAAAGGACGGGTGATATTTTCTTTCCAGAACGATGGGTCTCGACTATTCTGGCGGGGCATCAAACGTCTTCGGCAGCTGAAGTCGTCACGCATTATTTGGAAGAAAATCGGACACTGTCGTCGCGACTTCGAGGAAAGGTGCTTCAAGCTTATGATGGGCTTGAGCGGGCAGCTTTAATTTCAGAAGCTGTCCATTGAGAAAAGTTTATCGCTGAGTCGGATAAGATATCGAACCTAGCGCGATTGCCGTGACAGAAGGATTAAGTGAACGGATTGAGACGAACGTGAAGCGACGATGGTTGCCATTGTGGTCGGCTATGGCGGCGGTAGTGGTCTTCTACGGATTGGGCGAGCGCCTCTATGCACACCCGGCTCCTTTTAGTTTTATCGACGTGCGATTGACGTCAAATGAACTAGAAGTTACGGCGGTGCTGCATGTCTGGGACGTGGCGTACGAATACGGTATTGAAGATCCAAACGATCTTTTAGATCCGACCATTCTTAGGCTACGAGCGAACGATCTAGGGAGGCTGATAGCGGGCCGGTTCGAGCTGCATGCAGATGGTAATCCCATCACATTTGATGACTGGTCTTTCCCTGAAATTGTATCGTCACGGCAGTCTATTCGCTTACAGTCGACCGTTGATCTACGCGCCGCGCCAGGGCATCTGCAGCTTTCGGCCGACCTGTTCCCTTATGATCCAAATCATCAGACGTTTTTGAATTTTTATGAGGACGAACTCACCGCACAGGCGATTTTGGGCGGCTCGGAGCGGGATTATGAATATTTTGTTGGTTCTCGGCAAGGAACGATTGCGGTTCTCCAGAGGTTTATTCCCGCGGGCGTTCACCATATTCTGATTGGCCCCGACCATCTGCTGTTCCTGATCGGTTTGTTGCTGCTTGGCGGTAGTTGGAGGCAATTACTGTTTGTTGTGACGGCCTTTACTATCGCCCATAGCGTCACGTTGTCTATGGCTGTATTGAATATTCTGAGTCCACCCGCGCGGCTAGTTGAACCGGTTATTGCGTTGAGTATCGTCTACGTCGGACTAGACAATCTGCTCGCACGCGGTGGCAAGGATGTTCGGGTTTGGATAGCTTTGTTATTTGGGTTCATCCACGGTTTTGGTTTTGCGAGTGTCCTTCGCGAGATGGGCCTTCCGACCGGTGCATTGGGGTGGTCGCTTTTTTCATTCAATTTTGGTGTTGAACTGGGCCAACTTATGGTTGTACTTGTTGTCGCCGTTGTGTTGGCACAGATTCGGACTCGCAGTCCACGAATTGCAGATCAGATTGCCGTCGTGGGGTCGGTTGGTGTGATAATTGCTGGTGCGTTTTGGTTCGTAGAGCGAGTGTTTTTTAGCGGAGGTGTGGCGTGAGACGAGTTTTAATGCTTGGTTGCCTAATGGTGTTCGGCGTGGCCTCGATCAGTATCGTGTCGGCGCGTCAGAACGAGATGGTCGTTGAAGTTGAACAGGTTCATGACAACTTGTTCATCTTGCGTGGCGGTGGCGGACATTCCGCCGCGTTTGTGACGAGTGACGGTGTTGTCCTTGTGGACACGAAAATCGCGGGCTGGGGTCAACCGCTGATTGACGCGGTAGGGGAACTCACGTCTAACCCGATCACAACCATTATCAACACACATGCGCACTTCGATCACGTCAGTGGGAATGTGGAATTTCCCGCCAGTGTGGAATTCGTCGCGCACGAAAATGCCAAAACACTGATGGAAGAGTGGAATCCTGTGACCGGGTTCCCTGGGGACTTTCCCGATGTGTTTGCCGATAATAATGGACATGGATTGCCCACACAGACGTACGAGGATCGGCTCACGTTGGGATCCGGCTCAGATCAAGTTGACCTTTACTTCTTCGGTCGTGGACATACTGGTGGAGATACGTGGGTTGTGTTCCCATCACTTCGCACCGTTCACGCCGGTGATATGTTTCCGGGCAAGCAGGTCCCTATTATGGACCAGAGCAATGGCGGAAGTGGGGTGGAATATGCGAGGACCCTCCGTCTAGCCCACGCGACGTTGACAGAGGTGGATACGGTAATCACAGGACACAGCACCTTAATGACAAGGGCAGATATTGCCGAAATGGCTGACTTCGTCGATACGTTCGTCTCGGGTGTCCGAGCTGGAAAGATACAAGGTCGATCCGCCGGGGATATAGCCGCAACCTGGCTACCGCCGGCTCGTTTCCGTACGGCGTATAGCGTCCCTGGAGCAGATCGGTTGGAGGCATACGTGCAAGTGGTCTTTGATGAACTCGATGGTCAATGAGCGAAGAGATTCGGGGCAGGCTATCAGTTGGTGTAATCCTTTGCGCGGGCCTTATAACGAGTTGTGCCAGTCAGCGAACACCGAACGAGGCAAACCTTAGAACGTCCTTTGTTGAACAGATAGCGCGTGTCGAAGCGGTTAGCGAAGTCATCATCGGCGATGATGGTTTCCAATTTGTACATCCGAATACAGATGGTGAGCCAGTGACCTGGCGTGTTGCGTTTCAAACAATAATTCTTGTGCCGCCCAGCAGCAATAATGGCGTGTATCACGGTGAGGTTGAGAGCGCTTGGTATGCAGATGGTGAACTTGTTGAGCCGGTTGGGTCCATGTCCAGACTTCCAAATAGCTTTCTAGAGGTCGGCATCGCCCAGCAATGCTACGCGATTTGGTTTGAGGAGGAACAACGATGGGACTGGTGATAAATCTGTTGAAATCAAAGCGGTGTCAGATTACTGCGGTCGCGTTCTTGTGCATGAACTGCACCACGGTAGAAGAAGTTCCGGAAATCGATAGCACTAAAGAGAGCGTTCCAGCACCGCGAGCGGCCGCCGCTGCGGCCACCGTTGCATTTACGGAAGGCCCGACGGTTCATGAGGATGGCACGGTCTTTTTTACGGATTTGCGCGGTGAAAATGGCCGCATCCTTCGAATGCGGCCAGATGGGGCAGTGGACACTTTTCGCGAGCCGAGTTTTCGTGCCAATGGACTAGTGTTTGATAGCGACTGGCGATTGTTGGCATGTGAAAGTGGTAACGGCGGAGACGTGCTGCCGCGTGTCACTCGGACTAACCTCGAAACAAATGAGATTGAAGTTTTAGCGGATGAATATGAAGGCAAACAATTTCATGCGCCAAACGATCTAACGTTTGACGGCAAAGGGCGAATTTATTTCACGGACCGACCTGGCCCAAATCCGACACCGGAGCAATCCGGGTTGCACGGTGTTTACCGGATCGATCCAGATGGAACGATCGCAAGAATATTGGTTGAACCCGAGATTGAACGGCCAAACGGAATCGTTATATCTCCCGAGGATGACACGCTGTATCTTATTGAAACAGCACAACAGGCCGGAGGAGCTCGTATGATTCGCGCCTATGATCTCGCGGAGGACGGGACAGTTGCCAACATGCGTGTGTTTCACGATTTCTATCCCGGACGAAGTGGCGACGGAATGACTATTGATAGCGAAGGTAACCTTTATGTCGCGGCTGGCTTGAACCGTTTGCGTGGGACAAGCGAAACGTTAGACACGGTCGCGGGGGTGCATGTGTTTTCGCCAGACGGCGTGTTGCTGGAACACATTCCGATTCCGGAAGATACCATCACGAATGCGGCGTTTGGCGGCGACGACCTTCGGACGTTATATGTTACCGCCGGGAAAACGCTTTTCGAAATCAGAACGGATGTGACGGGAACTCGGCGCTAGGTCTCTTTGATTTTGCTTTGCTAACGTTCGAGATGTTCCAACGCAGAGACAAAATCTGTCCATGGAACCGGGTCACCGTGCACCGGCGCGATGGTGTCAACGCTCATACCCATTCGTTCGACCTGATTGCGAAGACTTATCATAGAGGGGAGTTGCGCGGCGCGGGGCGCTTCGTGTGTGTCGAACAGATCGGCTTGAAAGGCGATACCCTCGGCAGGAAGATAAGCCATCAGCATCCCGGTAACATGGCGTAGCGGTTGAACGTAGTAGACACGTAGAATGCGTGAGTTGTCGGCAATGACGTAATTTTCTTGAATCGCTTCGTAGTTGTACCCCTCCGACAATTCAGTTGGTGGCCATTTTGACACGATGTCGGGTTTTACTGTTCGCGGTTCGTAGCTTAAAACATCGTTATTTAAGAACTCGAGATTCGACATATGCGTCACGATCGTAGATCCGATGTGGAGATAGGCACGCAGGCCACCGATGTGATCAAAATGCGGATGTGACGTGATAACCCAGCGGATCGGCTTATTTGGCGCCAGCCTTGCGATTTCTTCGATAACGGCCAAGCTTCGCTGCTCATTACCGGGAGCTTCAAAAACCGCAACGAACTCGTCAAACTCGATCATGTAGCTGTTTGCGGGATGACCGCTAAACTGGTAGACGCCTTCCGCGATTTCATCAACGATGACCTCAGTGTCCCAAACGGTGTTTGCAACGGAATCCGGGACGGGTACGGAATTGCCGCATGTATTCGGTTCGACATCTGGGAAATTCCCTCCGTACGCGTTGTGACCGGTGCTTTCCCGATAAAACTGCCAGTTGTCGTCCCAACCTTGATGTGAATGCCATGCCGTGGGCCACTTAATATTCCCAAATGTCATCTGGTTGGTGGATTCCTGTTCGATGTTGAAATCACCTAATACCGGAATGTCAACGGTTGTCTTGATACGTTGTATTTGATTTTGAGAATTGATGGTCGCGTCCACACGGTACTTACCGAACATCGTTATAGCAACGACGTGCATTTTTTCAGGCCGTACAACGTTGCCATCCCTACCTTTTTCTATTTGTTCCCATCGCCAAAACGCCACGGGATTTGCGCCAGGCATTCTGGCTGCTTTCAAGAAGCCAGGTGGATTCAGCCATATATCTAGTTGGTAGACCTCGGCGAGTTCGGGTGGGACGGCAACAGGTGGACCTGTGCCATCAATATGCCAAGCGTATTGTCCATTAACAATATGTGTCTGCCGACTAGTGGATTGTGTCGGCGTGCCACCCTGCCACCCCATACCGTATTTGTACGAGGCTGGGTTGAGCCCGGGCTCCCGGTCGAATGTTTCAACACTTGTGCCATCTTCCCAATTAATCGTGCGTGTGTAGTTTGAAAGTGAATCGATCCGTGGCCAGTCGATGTTGACGGCATTTTCGAAGGTTAGACCAACGGCGCCGTTATACCCTGTACCCGAAAACGTGATGCACCGCAGGTTGGCCTCGCCAATTTCGGCCGCTGCAGCAGCGAGTAGAGGTGCTGGGTCAACATAGCCCGGTGGGAACTCCTGTGCCGAAATGTTTGCCGGCAATAGACCCAACATGAACACGGGGACGAGCAGTATACGGCAGGGCATAAAATCTCCTTGGTTTCGTCACACTTTATCAGGTGCTATGCTCGGACGAATCACAAATTTCAATTAAGGA
>CAZDQD010000104.1:0-3153 GCA_964507425.1 uncultured Vicinamibacteraceae bacterium | reverse complement strand
CCCGCTGTGCGGATTATGGAAACGCACGAAAACTACCGACGCCAGCACCAAGATGTACGTATTGAAGATGGCGTTCAATATGGCGACTTAATTGATGGGGTGAACTTCAAATACGCTGCCAAATTAACTGGCGTCAACGTTGCTAGCCTTGCCTCGCTCGCATGGGCACCAACACCACCGACAGACGTGACAATTACTGGTGCCGTACAGCCATCAACAACGCTGTCCTGGAAACGAGTGGATGCAGCAAATCTTGCAGGCTATCGAGTCTACTGGCGCGACACAACCGCACCTCAATGGATGCAATCGCGTTTCGTCGGTAAGACAACGAACTACACTTTTGAGAACCTCGTTATCGACAATTATTTCTTCGGGGTAGCAGCAGTCGGGCATGATGGAAACGAAAGCGTCGTCGTGTTTCCGTCACCGCAACGCTAAGCTGAACTACACCCCACTACATCTGGCCTAACGGTGAGTCGTCTAGTTGCTTTCTTTCAGTGACACGAACCTCGGTTCCACGTAACGAAATAACTGGGCTAAATATTCGAATCGAGGCCAAACTTTTATGTATAATAATGAGACTGAGTCTCAGTATCATTATTATACAATCACTGTAGGAACTTTATTGAGGTATGACATGGAAACTTCTCCAGATATTGATGCCATCGAAAAAGGGCACGGGAGCCCCTTTTCCGTTTCGAAATGCCAACACGGCCATATCCACATCCACCTTCATCAGATAACCGTCACGTTAAGTCAGTCCGAATTTCAAACTTTCGCGCAAACCGTCACGTCGGCATACCTGCGGTATGGGGTAGAAGAAGCCATCGTCGAGGCAAGTGCATCGCCTCACTAGGTCGCCCAAAAAGAATTTGGCTATTGGGTTTCAGACCAAGCCTCAGCCTAGACGTTGCTAGGACACAAAATTCCTAACGTTCTCACTATGCCGCTACGAAAAGTCTTGTTTTGGTGCCACCTTATAACTGGTGTAACGGTCGGTACCGTTGTGTTGATGATGTCCGTCACCGGTGTATTGCTCACATATGAGGCACAACTTAACCGGTGGGATCTTCGTGCATATCGGTCAACTGAGTCTCCTGAAAAGTCAGACGTACTCCCGCTTGACACATTGTTGGCATCCGTATCTGCAGTTGAGCCTGGCGCCACACCAACCAGTCTGCGAATTATGGCCGACAGCCAGGAACCCGTCGCTGTAAACGTTGGTGGTGGGCGTCTACTATTTGTAGACCGTTACACAGCGGAGGTTCTTGGTGACAATGACAGGCCGATGCGTCGGTTTCTGCGCGGCGCGATGGCTTGGCATCGGTGGTTTTCGTTCGATGATGAACGTCGATGGATAGGAAGAGCTCTAACGGGCGTATCTAATCTAGCGTTTTTGTTTCTTGTCATGAGCGGGTTTTATTTGTGGTGGCCACGAATTTGGTCAACATCAAACCTAAGACAGATCACATGGTTTCGTGTCGGCCTCACTGGAAGAGCACGTAACTACAACTGGCACAACGTCATAGGCTTCTGGTTAGTGGTCCCTTTGACTGTCATCATATTTAGTGGCTCCGTGATTTCGTATAGCTGGATGAGCGACTTCGCTTACCGTCTCGTTGGAGAAGGTCCTCCGGAACGCGGCGCCTCACTCACAAATGGCGCCCCTACTCCAGAGCAACCTCGTCCTAGCCGGGAAGTCGACCTAATCACGTATCAGGGAATTTTTGAACGCGTAAATTCCGTCGCGGAAGAGTGGCAGGCACTTACGATAAGGATGCCTGATGAGAACGAACAAAATATTGTGACACTTGTAGACCGCGGCAACGGAAGACAGCCATCAAAACAGCACGAGCTAGTCTTCGATCGTGTCCATGGCGAATTTGTGGAGCGAACTGGCTACCCGACTTATAGCCGAGGTAGAAAGTTCAGACGTTGGTTACGTTTTGCACACACGGGGGAAGTCTACGGTGTGGCAGGTCAGACCTTGGCCGGCGTTGCTGCTACAGGTGCAGTCGTTTTAGTGTGGACTGGTTTCGCCATGGCTTGGAAACGATTTCGCAATCGGACTTCCGGGCACCAAAGCCATAAACACGTATAAAGAACGACACCCTATTTCGCAACAACTGAGCTTCAAAAGCTCAAATTATTCCATCCAACTCACAATAAGTTCTGGCCAGTAACCACGCCCTCATTCGTACCGTGCTTCGGCCTTCATGAGCGCAGCCTTAAAAGTTGCGGCCCAAATCCTGGTCCCCTTGGCGTTTAGGTGTAAGCCATCATCAATGAAGATGTCGTTCATAACGTTTCCATCGGATCCCAATAGCGGAGTCGCAACATCGATGTAACTTAACCGCTCATTACCTGTAACAATATTTTGGAGCAGCACGTTAGTTTTCTGCGCTTTGTCCCAAACCGCCACACGCGAAAGACTCGGTTTAACGGAAGCCACGTAAATGCGCGTTTCCGGTAACTTGTCATGAATTTTTTTGACGATCGTCTCGAATTGGCCAGCAATGTTCTCTGGTGGAACAGCATACAGGCCAGTGTCGTTATCCCCTTCGTAAATCACAATCGCGCGCGGTTTGTACGCGATCGCAAGTCGGTCAATAAAGTGGAGCACGTCTTGCATCGTGCTACCACCGAAACCCCTTGGGATCACAGTGAGGGGGGCAAGGTCCTTCTGCATCGCCTTGTTCCAACGCGTAATGCTGGAACTGCCCGTAATGACTATTGCACCAGTCGGTGGTGGAGATACTAGGTCCTGCTCCTCAAAAGCTTCAATAGCTTCGGTATACCGAAGCGGGTCGATCGATCGAGCTGAATCTTGCTGCGCTATGACGACGGGCCCGAAGAGCAGCGCCACGAAGCTGATGGCAAACACGGACAACACAACAAATGTTGATTTTCGTTTCATTTTTCTTCCTTTGGACAAGGCCACCTAACGTGGGAATAAACGTTAGTCCATCATTCACGCCAGTTCAAGAGATCCCGCCGACTGCGACAGACTCCCGAGTCCTGTATTGCAAACAACCTGAACGATTAGACGCGAACCGTTGCTCGAACCACACGCTCAACAGTTAATCCTTGCACGACAATTGAAAACACCACCACCACATAGGTAACGGCGAGAATAATCTGTTTTTCAGGAGT
>CAZDQD010000103.1:0-10398 GCA_964507425.1 uncultured Vicinamibacteraceae bacterium | reverse complement strand
GGTCACTGTCCCACTCGGCACCGACAATAACTTTGAGCTTGAGCCGAGCGACCGCCTACAGCCGACGACCTTCCGTCCCGGACACCATCGTTTCCAATGCGTGATGGTAATGGAACCTAATTTCACAGGTGGTCTTCAATGGGCACTGAGTTATGCCGGCACGACCACGTTGACCAGCGAAGACATGCTCCAGTACAACTGGGAACTAGATGCGGGCACGCAACGACGCGTCTTGCGCGATATTGACGTTACTAGCGCTCCGCGCGGCGTGTGCCTGAATCGATCTCCGTTAGTCCGCATACTCGGACTTCGCAATGGGCCAGACGGGGAACCGCCAGAATTAACTGCAATCAGTAGAGCTGAACTAAAACTGTTTGGAAGTGTCAGGGACGAAGGCCTACCACGCGGAAGTAGTGTCACCACCGAATGGCGCGTACTTAGTGGACCTGGTAACGCCACGTTCAGTGCGCCTAATGAGCCGCGTTCCCTCGTCACATTCGACACCGCCGGAACTTACGAGTTGGAACTCTGGGCCAGTGATTCCGCGCTTGATACGAGTACAACGGTCGTCGTACATGTTGAGTGAGCCCTTACGTTAAACGTCGCCTAGGTCGCCTAAACTTAACGACCCACCGTGGCGTCATGTCACCGCCTCTCGTAAGGAGCACCCGTCCCTGACGATCCCACAAAAAATGTCGACCCGTCAGGAAGCGTAATATCGCGAGCATTGGCTGTATTCGAACCATCCTTCGATCCGAAACCATCAATCACTAATTCCGTTCCAACCGGAACCGAATTTTTATTCAGTCCACGCCGCATCAATGAATTCGGGGCCCCACATTCAATGGCCCACGTCACCACCTGCCCATCTTCACCCGCAACGTCAATATGAATCCATGAGTGCGGATTAATCCATTCAGTTTTTGACACCGTGCCTTGAAGCTGCAACGGACGGTCGGCATCGAATTCAGCCGAAAAGGCGTGGTGCGCTGATACGTCGCGAGGCACAACCACAAGCAGCGCGAGCCCGATACTCAAAAAAATGACCTTGATCAGCATCACGATTTACCTCGCACCTAATCGAACCGTTTCCAAGTCAGTGCCTGTCATAAGTGAAATACCCCTTCCATTTCCTTCGTGACACGCATACTCAAATAACATGTGGCCGTCCGGTGCGCGTTTGAGCGCATCAAACTCAATCGTCCACGGTTGCGTAAACACCTTCGGGTCTTCGATCGTCGCGCGATAACGTATGGTGTTCGCGTCCACAAAGGTGAATCGCTCAACAACACGCAAATCACCACTGTGAAAGACACCGTGTCCTGTCGTTAACGCACTCCCCGGAGCACCTTCTGGCGGTGCACCATGACCAACCGGCCACGTGTTGTCCGTAAAATTCGTGACATCGATAACCAACGTATTACCCTCCCACCGTCCACGGGAATCCCCCATCCCCAGTTTGATGTCCGGATTTACGTGGGGGCTACCATCAAGTGGGATGTAACGATACAAATGATTCCACTCGTACAGCATCACGATGTATCCCGGTAGTTGGAGAATTTGATAGGTGTTGTACCCAACCGGCAAATGCGCTCGAGGCAGTGCCGAGGGCAGACATTTCACGCGCGGGTCAAGATGCTCTAACTCGTCTTGACGCGCCATGATTTCGTTTCGCTGTTCGGACGCCCACGGCTGAAACGGCACTTGTCCACTCGGTGGGTCAACAATCATTGGCAGCGTGAGGCGCTCCGGACGCGGTGGCGCATCTGGGTCGGGCTCAAAAAATCGTGAAAAGGCGGCATTATTTCCCCCAGTCCTCCCTGTCGGTGGTTGCCACGTCTCATCAGCAGCCGTTTCCAATGGCTGGTACTGGCCCGGAAGGTAATGGCCTCGAAAATCGGGGTCTCCCCACTCGGTTCGAGGCGGGTCAAAATCAGCCTGAAGCCCTTGTGTAACTCCCAAATGCGGAAAGAGGAGACATACGGCACAGACTAGTACAAGCCTACTCAAAACAACATGCTTCATCGAGCACCTCCATCCGCACGATTCACTTCCTCCAACACAAAATCGACGCAGTCATAGTCAAGCAGCTGCAGGCCTTCGTCGACTCGCCGATACAACGGCATGCGCATCGTCCACGGACGAGTGAAAACCTCAGGATCTTCAATCGTGACCTCGTAGTCAATATGGTACGGACTCGTGGGCGTATAACGCTCTACAACATGCAAAGCATTACTGTGAAAATTACCCGCCGCATCAAACCACGTCTCGCCGTTAAAGTGCGTGGTATCGACAACCAGCGTATCGTCTTCCCAGTACCCTCGTGAGTCTCCCATCCAAAAGTCATTCGGCAACGGATGGTCACTACCATCGGTATAAATAATTCTCACAGCATGCGCAAATTCATAGGTCATCACAACATGGTCAGCCGTCTGAAAAATACGGAAAGGAAACGGCAGGTACGTGATCCTCGGCACTCCAGGGAGAAAACATCGTCGAACGGGATCAGCAGTCATACGATTCGCGTAGTTCTCCTTTTGTTGAGCTGAGGCCCACGACTGGTAGGGGATGACATTATCCTCAATCACACCGAGCCCAGCCGGCACACCGTCCTGCGCATTGTGCGCTCGAATATCCCACGCCGCGGTGTTGAGGACCTGCCATATACCGTTAAGGTCGGGCTGCCCTTGAGGTGTACGTGGCCCGTCATAACCAGCCTCAGCCTGCCCTGTACTTCCAGAAGATAGCGACTCAAGATAACCAACAGCTTGCATTACATCGTCATCGCTCAACTCTCGCTGAGAAATCGGGGGCATCTGACCATAGCCTTCACGCACCACCGCAAGAACATAATCAGCATCAAAGCCCATCGGAACTAGAGCTGGGGCAATGTCGCCACGCCCGCGCTCGCCGTGACACAGCTGACATACTTGCCGATAGGATTCAGCGCCAGGGTGCTCTTGAGCAGTAGCCTCAGGAATCACCAGGAATGCCAACATTGTCGCTAGACACCACCACCGAAACATTTTCACGACTCCTCACTTAAACTTCAGGCAACGCAAACGCAACCAACGTAGCATCAGGTCCGGCACCAGTTGCGATTACTATAAATTGTCGACCCGCTTGTGACCGATAGGTCATCGGATTGCCACTTGTCCGAAATTCAGTCGCCACACGAGTCACCTCATCTCCAGTGGCAGCGTCAAACGCATACAGATAGGGATCCCCGCCCCCGAGAAACACAAGTCCACCCGCAGTTACCATTGGTCCGTTGGCACCAGGCGTCCCCAGTCGGTCTGGCAAATCGACACCTCGGAGTAACGGATGATTTCGAATTATGCGACTACCTTCACCAAAGGGAACACGCCACGCGATCTCTCCTTGATTGAGGTCAATCGCGACAAGTCGTGCATACGGTGGTTTGATAAGCGGAATAGGACCGAGGCTACTCCTTTCGGCAGCAACATAACCGTCCAAACCTCGAAAAATGCCTCCCGAACCGCCACGTGGACAGTTGTTGGTGTACGCAACATCAACATCAGGCACACTGGGGTCAGTTTCACAAACCTGATTCGGTGACGTTCCTTCTGAAGTACGCACATATAACAGACCCGTCGCTCTATCAAAGGCAGCACCACCCCAATTTGCACCGCCGTCAACCCGGGGACGCTGCAATGTTCCTCTAGCGCTTGGTGGCGTAAAGAGCGGGCCCAGACGATACGTTGCAAGCTCTGCCAAGGCCATTTCATGGATTTCAGGGGTCAAATCGTTGGCGTCGTCAAGAGTCACGCCTTGATCAGCAAAAGCTGGCGGTTTCGTCGGAAATGGCTGTGTCGGATATGGCACTTCCCCTGGCACGTCGGTCTCCGTATCAACTGGCCGCTCCTCAATTGGCCAGACCGGTTCACCCGTTACGCGATCAAAAACGTAAGTGAATCCCTGCTTTGAAACCTCCGCAACAGCATCAATGGTTCGGCCGCCAACATTTAACGTCACTAGATTGGGCGCGGAGGTCAGGTCGTAGTCCCACAAACCATGATGCACCGTTTGAAAATGCCATTCCCGCTCTCCAGTCCGAGCATTGAGGCACACTAACGATTCCGCAAACAGATTGGCACCGAGACGACGACCACCCCAAAAATCACTGCTTGGTGTACTCGTCGGGATGTACAGCAGTCCCCGTTCTGCATCAAGTGACATTAGGCCCCACACATTGGCATGTCCGGTAAAACGCCATGATCCGTCCTGCCATGTGTCCGCACCAAATGCATCATTAGACTGAGGCACCGTGTAAAACACCCAACGTCGTTGGCCGGTATGAACATCAAACGCTTGCACGGACCCTGGTGTGTCAAATCGGCGCTGCACACGGTCTGGCACACGACTACCGACAATCACTAAATCCTCAAACACAACCGGCGGCGACGTTTGATCAAATTCGTCCCGCGTCACATCGTTTGGAAAGCCTTCAGTAAGCAGTACGCGGCCATCCTGACCAAAGGATGTAATGAGACGTCCAGTTCGGGCATCGAGTGAGTAAAGGCTGTCCCGACTGTTGATAAAAATTCGCATCCCATCACCGCTACCCCAAACCGCCACGCCGCGATGTTTAAACCCACCAGGACCAGCACCGCGTGGTCCAGTTCGATAGGCTTCGGGATCAAACGCCCACAGTTGCGCGCCAGTTTCCGCATCAACCGCGACAACGCGCGTGTACATGGTTGAGATGTACAACACGTTATCGATCATCAATGGTGTCGCCTCAAAACTTCCAGGTCGCGTACGGAACTCTTGATTCGGCAACTCATTCGGCTCCCACGTCCAGACTATTTCTAAATCCTCTACGTTGGATACATTGATATCAGTCAACGGTGAGTATTTTGACGCGGCTTGGTCAGCACCAACGACTGGCCACTCAACCATCGCACCGTCGCGCGCCTGCTGCGCCGCGACCGTAACTGAACTGAACAACAATAGAGTCGTAACAATTCTGCTCATGACAATGCCCTTACCGGTCCGGTACCCGTTACACATTCCCAAATTGCTTGGCTCTGTAGTGAGGCCACGGAACTATATTCTTTATTGAACAAGATTAAATTTTTGCACACGACCACTCAGCTGCCCGACAAATACTGCAGTATCCGCAGCGGTCAGTCCGTGGCCACCACCGCCGTTCACCAGCTCAGCCAACGGCTCTCCGTCAAGAGTACGTAGTGTGCCACCAGTCCAAATCTGCTGAGCCTTCGTTACAAACACTGTTTGCACACCAACGAGCTCCGTCCATTCATCAAGAAACATACCATCGCCGTCGAAAACCTGTACGCGACGATTGTCACGGTCCACCACATACACCCGACCGTCCTCATCAACCGCAATCCCATGCGGCAAGCCGAATTCGCCAGGACCGGTCCCGCGTGAACCCCACTCCGACAGATAGGTTCCATCACTCGAAAATTTAACAACCCGCGCATTCCCGTAGCCATCACTGACATAAATGTCTCCACCCGGTGAAAACCCCACGTCGGTTGGTAAGTTAAAGGTGTCAGGGCCAGCTCCGGCCACCCCTTGTGTCCCAAGACGCAGTAACACATCACCCTCAGACGTCATCTTATAGATGACGTGGCCGGGCGCATCGACCAACCAGATATGCCCATCCGGGTCAACGCGAATTGCATGCGCCCCACAGGCGTGGCAACCCGCTGCACCGTACACGGCACTGTAGCGTGACCCTGTCGGCGTCAGAGAACCCGCAGGAACACCCGCGACCTTGCCATGACTAAACAAACCATCTCCCCACGCCCGCACAAACTCACCAGCAGGGCTAAATACCATGACGGGGTTCGCACCGCGATGGAGTACTAAGACATTACCGTCATTTGCGGTAGCCACGGCGACGACCTGACCAAAGTTCCAGGCTGTCGGAGTATCAGCCACAGAGTGCGCTAAACGCGGCCAGGGTTCCTCCTCCGCGTAGTCAACGGCTAACTCGACCGAGCCGCAACCGCCAGTAACCAGAAACGCGAAAACGGAAGCCGCGCAATGGAACATCGTAGTCCGCATCATCTGCTGTACTCCTGTGACGTTAAGCGAGAGTTTTCATTGCTTTTAACGGCACCTTATCATGGCCTGAACCGTACCTTGACATCGCGACAGTGGAGGACAAACACTATGAGCATGCGAACTAATCTCCTCAGACTCGTCGCCAGTGCGTGGATTCTCTTGTTCTCCTTTCCCGTCATAGCGGCCGACTCAACAGTAACGGGCACGTTAGTCGAAATTGGCTGCGCCAACGTTCCGTTTGGCAAGGGCACGGCGGCATGCATGGTACGTTGCGCAAAACGCGGAGAACCCATCGGTATTCGCACAGACGAAGGGACCTACACCATTACGGGCGACTGGGCCTTCCAAAATGAGGAACAGTTGGCCAGGCTAATGACGAAGGAGGTCCGTGCAATCGGAGAGGTCACCGGCATGACCATCGTCATTACCTCAATGGAACCCGCCGAGTGAGCGCGGGTTCATGAGTTACGCATAGATAATAAATTCAAGCAGATTGCCATCAGGGTCCCGGATGTAACGACTGGTGCCGGTGTCCGTGCCCCCGCTACGCCCTCCCTGCCTTGGAGCTGGACCCTCAATGACAGACGCGCCAACCTGTTGAAGTCGACGTTCTAACTCATCGTCAGTCCCACCCCAAACAAAGCAAAAGTCACCGCAGGGCGGCACAGCTTCAGGAGCTCGAAGCGTAAAATCGCCGCTTTCCCAGAGCGCCGGACGATGAAAATTGATCTTGGAATCTCCAAAGTGTACCGAGCAGATTCGCGGACTCTCATTCACGTGAAAGCCAAGACCACGATAAAACGACAGCATCTCATCGGTGTGTCGCATCGGCACCGCAACGTGGTCAAATCGCACAATGTTTTGAGACGCTTGCGCTTTCCCGCCAAGCTCACTATTTCTTAAACCACCTAGTACCGCGCCGACTCCAATAGCACCCTTCAAAAAACATCGCCTGGACGCTGACGATCGGGACGTATAACCGACACTTTGCTTATTCACAGAACCCTCCAGACCTTAGAGCCACACTATAATTGCTCGTCGTGCGATCTCGAACAATTTTCCTGGTTACCGTCTCACGTCTCAGGGAGGAACGGCAATGAACAAACTGACTCGACTTGGTAGTCGACGCTGGGCCAACCACGACATACGAATCAAAGTTGGGCTACCCCGAACGTTTTTTAATAGCTCTGTACACTGAATTTACCGATGAAGACTGACGGTCTCTTTTAGTCGAACACGGAATCAAATCATGCAGACACCACACTTGGCTGCACGCCTTCTATTCGCGAGTTTGGTCGTTCTCGCTGGCACGGTGACACACGCCCAGGAATCGGAAAGTGATGAATGGCGACAATGGGGGGGGCCACAACGAAATTTCATTTCTGAGTCAACTGGACTGGCTAACAGTTGGCCTACCGACGGACCACCGATTAACTGGAGTCGTCAACTCGGAACTGGCCACTCGGCAATTATCTTTGGTGACGGCCGACTATTTACTATGTATCGGGACGGCAACGGCCACGGTCGCGAAGGTCCGTGGTCGGCTGAAGAAACAGTGGTTGCTATGAACGCAACAACGGGTAACACACTATGGGAGCATACCTATCCGTCGAAACTCGAAGACACCAGTTTCGGGTCGGGACCGCACGCGACTCCTCTGTTAGTTAACGGACGCCTCTTTACGGGGGGTACCAACAAGCAGCTCTTTGCGTTTGATGCCACGAACGGAGACGTCCTCTGGTCGCACGATCTTGTTGCTGCCTTTAACGCACCCCCTTTGCTAATCCGTCCCCGAGTTAAGGCCGGTTATGGGTGCAGTCCTCTGGCGTACAAAGACCTGGTCATCTGTTCAGTTGGCGGTCCCGGACAATCGGTCATGGCGTTTTATCAAAGCGACGGCCGTGTCGCGTGGACAGGCGGCGATTTTCTCGTATCCGAAGCACCTCCGATCCTGATCGATGTTGACGGTCAACAACAACTGGCTGTATTAGGTGGCGGCACGATAAACGGACTTGACCCCGATACCGGCCAGGTCCTCTGGACGCATCCTCACGATCCTGGTAACGACTTCAACTTCATGGTGCCGCTCTGGGGTGACGACAATATTCTTTTTGTGTCATCCGCGTACAAAACAGGAAGCCGAGCTCTGCAACTAACCAGAAACGGCGACCTCACATCTGTACAAGAACTCTGGTTAGACCCCCAACTTCAATTTATGTTCCTGAACCCGATTCGCGTAGGAAACTACGTCTACGGAACAGACGGAACATTTGGGCCATCCTTCGTCAGTGCGGTTGATATCCGAACCGGTGAAACCCTGTGGCAAGAACGAGGATTTGCGCGAGGTAGCATGCTCTACGCAGACGGCAAAGTCATACTGATCGATGAAGACGGAGACCTCGCGCTCACGCGGATGACGCCGGACGGCATGACCGTGCTGGGACGCGCGTCAATATTTGAGACAACGTCATGGTCAGCACCGACGTTAGTAGGGACTGACCTTTACGTCAGAGACCGTGAAAAAATCATGTCGTTCGATCTTTCTGGTCGTTGAGTTAGTCCACGCGCTGCATCTCAAGGTCGTCTCCACCTTGCCGGAGCACCAAAGCATCAACGGCGTTCCCATTTAGAAGAAATGAGATCATTGCGTCCTTATCGCGGTAGAAAAAGTCAGTTTCCGTCTCAGCAAAGATGTCAATCTCCGCTTGTTCTGTCACGCGTGCAGTAAGTTGCGTGCCACGTCTAATGATAGTGATCCCAAATCCTGGTTGTTCCTCATATGTCCCGACATAACGCTTCAATACACGTTCAGACAATCGCAAGGCCGGACGGGCCGCTGGGTCTACTCCAACATCACTTCCGACCTTTTCCGCACGCCGCCCGTACCCCTCCTGTTCAAAAAGGAGATGGTCCACGGCGCGCGTATCCTCCCGAATCCCAAATGTGATCCGCAAACCCGAACTCACTTCCACAAACTCTGTCTCTGACGCCGCCACGAGCAACCGCGCTTCTCGGCCGGGAGCTCGAACATACAACCGATCACTATCAACGAAAACCGTTAGCAAATATGTCGGTGACAATTGATACTGACCGACATATCTGTGCAACAACAGCACATCGACATGCGTCGGTGTTTGTCTACCTGAGAGGACGCTCACGTTACTCACGAGCAAAACAAGACCGACGAGCATCGCCATCACACGAGACACCGATTCCCCCCCGATGAAACTAGTCACTGTTGATCAACCGAAACGTGAGCCTAGTACTTATCTAAACCTTCTGTAAGTTCAATATAGGTTCCGAACGGATCGGTAAAAAAGGCGATCGCAATACCAAGCTGTTCGATCTCCCGGTAAGGCACGGCAAATTCGATCCCCTTCGCCTCTAAGTCCCGACAGAATGCTTCTAGATTTTCAATCTCAAACCCAACGTGGTCAAAACTGCGTCCTTCTGTCCCAGCAAGAGAGGCTGAGTTACCGGAGTACGTCAAATTTACCCCTGGCAAGTCAGCCGCTTGGAACGAACCTCTCATTCCCGGTACGGCGCCAAAAATATCGACATACCATGCCTTCATTGCATCCACATCGTTCGCATCAAAGTGAAGATGATGAAGCGCAATGGGCGCCGCTTGCTCACGATTCTCAAGAAGCTCAACCTTGACGTTGTCCGGAGCCATCACAAAGGCAATGTAGGTATCTTGATTCTCGATATAGGCCATGCTGTCCACTACAGCGACCGCCTCTGGAAGCTCCTGGCGAGTTACGATCGGAAATCCAGCCGCACGCACTCTCTGCAGAGTATTTCGAAGATTCGGCACATTAAATCCGATGTGATTGACAGTTGACCCTTTTGAGCCTCCAGTTGGTTCCTGTTCGCGAACGAAAACATGCACGTTTGGAAACTTGTACATCTCGGATTGTCCAAATGCCGTCGGTGTCCCACCGAGGGCCCCAGCCCAAAATCGCTTGTGCGCCGCCAAATCCGTTCCGTTCAAGTGGTGATGTCCGTACACAATCGGTCCCTCACTCGCAGCATCTAGTTGCGCAGACACGACAGACGGGGTCACCAAAAACATCACAGCCAGCAAACAGCAAAACGTTTTCAATTTCATTACGTTCTCCTTCCTCAAATGCAACTAGTACCGAAATAGATAGGACACCTTCGTAAATATCGCATGATTGGTCCGTTGGAGCGCGTGCATCGGAAATAAGACATTATCGATCTGTGTGCCACGTTGATAGCGGTCATCGTAGCCCAGAAACATCACGGTCCCTGCATTGATGCGATACGTTAACAGCAGATTATTCCCGAGCGTCACCGCCTGCGTATTGTGTTCCA
>CAZDQD010000102.1:0-17012 GCA_964507425.1 uncultured Vicinamibacteraceae bacterium | reverse complement strand
CTAGGTCGTTTCGGAACGAGGCCGATGGATTGATGGCTACTTGGCGCGGTAGCATGGTGCCGGCCGAGATCTTTGATGCGGCCGCGGTCGCTATTAGAGAATTTCGAGCACGGTAGTTCTGGTTCTTGGCACGTGCGATTGAACGGACGTTATTTTGTGTTAGATCGGTTGTTCTGATCGGGTATTTTGGCAATGCTCTGATACCATTTCTTCCGAATGAAGGTTGCGGCTACCGTCGGCGCTAAACGCTCTTCCAGAGTTGTTGGCGTTTTCCATTCGTTAGAGGAATCCATTGCTTTGGCAGCTCTCGCTGCTATGGCTTTACTGCCGCTAGCCGAACTCATGGTTCGGCCTTTCGTTGCAGGGGGCATTCCAGGTTCTATACCGTTCGTCGAGCACCTAACCCTTTGGGTCGGATTTTTTGGAGCCGCTATTGCGGCGCGAAAAGATAAGTTGGTCGCTCTTGCCACGGCGACTTTTATTCCGGCTGGA
Organism: uncultured Vicinamibacteraceae bacterium; assembly: GCA_964507425.1. Lineage (GTDB taxonomy): Bacteria > Acidobacteriota > Vicinamibacteria > Vicinamibacterales > UBA8438 > DTWD01. The sequence continues at coordinate 16,520 of CAZDQD010000102.1, read as the reverse complement.
CCTTTTCGAGTTGCTGCGCGGACATTTTCGGCCACCGTTGGCGCAATGGTCTCGGCTTTGTTGGCTTGGTCTGCCATTGATGTTGTCCTGATAGAGATCGAGTTTGGCAGCGAAATAGCCCTTGGGATTCCCCAGTGGGTCTTTCAATTAGTGTTGCCTTTCGCCTTTGGGGTAATTGCCTGTCGTTTGGTTTGGTACTCCGGGGATTGGCTGGCGCGGCTGGTTTCCACATTAGGTCTGTTTGCTGGTATTTGGTTTGCTGGGTCGTGGGAACTATTTGACGGTTTGCCAGGTTGGCCGTTTGTGACGCTCGTTCTTGCTGCGGCTCTTGCCGGTGCACCTATTTTTTCAGTTCTTGCTGGTTCTGCTGCTTTTCTTTACATGGTGGATGCGTTTGATCCTGCAGCGGTACCGCTTTTCGCCTATGACTTGGCCACTGAGCCACATCTCCCGTCTATTCCACTGTTTACCCTTGCGGGTTTCATTTTGGCGCAGGGACAGTCATCTGAACGATTGCTCGGAGTTTTTCGTGCTGTTGCCGGATGGTTGCCTGGGGGAACGGCAGTCGTTTGTGCTCTCGTGTGCGCTTTTTTTACGGTTTTCACCGGTGGATCAGGCGTCACGATTTTGGCGTTGGGCGGTTTACTGCTTCCGGCTCTTCTCAAAGAAGGCTATGGAGACAGGTTTTCGATTGGACTCCTCACTGCTTCTGGATCTTTAGGGCTTCTGCTACCGCCCGCGATGCCGCTCATCCTCTACGCGATTGTTGCCCAGACGGCACCGGAGAATTTATTCATAGGTGGGCTATTACCAGGTGCGCTCTTGATCGGCCTTGTGGCGGCCTGGGGAATGTGGCAGGGAAACATCACCGGTAAGGGTCGCCAATCTTTTTCCTGGTCCGATGCGAAACGTGCCATTGGTAGCGCGAAGTGGGAACTGGCATTGCCAGCCGTGGTTCTTGGCGCGCTTTTCAGTGGGCGCGCGACGCTTGTTGAGACTTCAGCTCTGACGGCTCTGTACGCCGTGATAGTAACGGGCATCGTGCACCGAGACTTTGTCCTGACTGACGGGTTGCGAAAAGCCTTTGGAGAGTGCATCGTTCTTATTGGCGGAGTTCTGGTCATTTTGGCGGTAGCGAAGGGTTTTACCGCGTACATGGTGGATGTGGATATCCCCTACCGATTGCTGGAATGGACTCAGGCGAGAATTGATTCTCCTCTGCTTTTCTTACTTGCGTTGAACGTATTTTTACTGCTCGTTGGGTGTGTTATGGACATCTTTTCCGCGATTGTAGTGGTTGTTCCACTGATCAGCGAGATTGGTGCTGCTTACAACATTGATCCAGTGCATCTCGGCATTATCTTCGTTGCTAATTTAGAGCTTGGCTATTTAACGCCCCCTGTTGGCCTGAACCTGTTTCTCGCATCGTACCGATTTGATCGGCCGTTGCTTGAGGTTTACCGTTCGTCGGTTCCCTTCCTTATTATTCTTGGCCTTGGCGTGTTAGTAATCACTTATGTACCATGGCTCACCCTTGGGTTGTTGGATATTTTTGGTCGGCAGTAATTGTTCGCAAAAACATTGTTCCTAGGGTGTTACAGGAGATGAATGATAATGGCTTCTAATTACAGTGTTAGGTGTACGGTATTGGGAACCCTAGCTCTCTTGACAATTGCCTGTGGTACTGCAGAAGACGAACCCACTTTGGCGCCTGCTGGCAACGTTGTAGAGAACGAATCCGCTGGTAACGATGAGTCGTCTGAGATTCGCTTAACTAACCTTCGTCAGTTAACCAACGGTGGCGAAAATGCGGAGGCGTACTTTTCATCCGATGGTTCCGAACTGATTTTTCAGACTACACGCGAAGGGGTTCCCTGTGACCAAATTTTTCGTATGGGACTCGACGGGTCGAACCTTGAACTAGTAAGCACGGGGGACGGTCGGACGACTTGCGGTTATTTTTTCCCAGATGGGAACTCGATTGTTTATGCATCTACGCATCTAGGTGACGCAGAGTGTCCGCCACCGCCAAGTTTTGAAATGGGCTACGTGTGGGCAGTTTATGACACCTATGACATTTTCCGGGCAAATTCTGACGGTAGTGGGTTAGTGCAGCTTACGGATGAGCCTGGTTATGACGCAGAGGCTACAATCGGCCCGGATGGGCGGATTGTTTTTACTAGTGTCCGTGATGGAGATATGGAAATTTATTCCATGTCTGCCGATGGTAGCGACGTGATGCGGCTTACCAACCGACAGGGACCAGATGGAGGCCCATTTTTTTCTCCAGATGGTTCGATGATTGTCTTTCGAGGTCGGGAGATACCGGATGGCCCGGAACATGACGATTATCAACGGCTACTCGAGCAAGGACTTTGGCGCCCAACTTCCCTTGAAATTTTTGTAATGGACGCGGATGGCCAAAACCTTCGTCAGGTAACCGAACTCGGTGGTGCTAGTTTTGGTCCGTTTTTTCATCCTGATGGGGAACGGATTATTTTTTCATCAAATTGGCACAATCCTGACGGGCGTAATTTCGATCTATTCATTATTAATATTGACGGTTCAGGTCTCGAACGCATCACTTTCAACGAAACTTTCGACGGGTTTCCAATGTTTTCACCGGATGGTGACCGACTTGTTTTTGCCTCAAATCGTGATGCTTCGGCCGAAGGTGACACGAACGTTTTTATCGCGGATTGGGTTGAATGAACATCTTATGCTGAGACTTGGGGTTGCATCTGTAGCTAGCTACAGTAGCGTGAAAGAAGCGACCAACTAATACCAGCGCTCCTTGAAGCTGGAATTAGATGTACTTTGCGCCACCGAAAGATTGCAGAGGGCGTCGCTGTCAGTGCGTATTCAATGAGGCGTCCCGACGCTTCAGTAGATGGTCGATGGTGCGAGCATAGTACCTTAGCACGGCACGTTCCCTTACGCGGTAGCGGGTACCGTCAACAACAATGATGCCTCGGGTTGCGAGTGGCTCTAGAGCGACATCAAGTGCCTTGCTACCCGTCTTGACATCGAGGTTGGCTTTTTCTGACCTTAAAATTTCGATTAACTGGTCGATTCGCTCTTCCAAATCCGCCCGGTTCATGCCGGGGCGAATAGATGCTGCTATCAGTGCCGTCGGAAGTACTTTATAGAGTTGGCCAATCGCGGTTCGAACTCGTCGTTGTAATCGGACCATGTCTCGTCTTGCATTCGGATCATAGTCGCTGATCTCAATCGGTTGACCGAAGCTAACGAAACTTCTTGATTGATATCCGACAGCGTAGCGGATCATCTCTGCCACTTCCCTACGGAAGGGACGTTGCGCCCGCTTGATCCGTTGTTTAGAGAGAATAAAATCTTCTAGCACCAAGTCGTAGGCAATAGCCGTGGGAATGATTACGACATCGCTTCTTGGAGTTTGAACAGCCGCGTGCAGGAGTCCGGTTTTAAACGGTTTTAACTCGCCGCTGTAACTTCGTCCGCCTTCCAGGTAAAGGAACAGGTCGGTGCGACGCAAGAGTTCAGCCACGTAGGCCTTCAGCGTTACAAGATAAGCTGGGTCTTTGGTTTCCCGCCTAATCGGAATAGCACCAGTCACATGTTTATGAATGAGCCCTAATGCACCACCGAAAAGGTTGATTCCTGCGGCGATTACGGGAGGCCGGATACCGTTGTCATCTAGGACCAGCGGTTCAACCAAATAATCTGTATGGCTTTTGTGGTTTGAGGCGTATATGACACGCCCGGCCTGAGTGGCAGACCGAACGGTATCGATTCCTTCCTGGACGCGCTCAATCTTTCTTAGGATCGGGTAGAGTGGATGTTGAAGCGCACGGTACATTTTGTACCGTTGGGTTGTCCTCAATTCATCAAGATAACCGTTGATCGCAGTGTGGGCCTGGTCTGGGGTTTGTCCCGCGCCGCCTTGCAAATAACGAACAACTTCTTCGCGCGCGAGAACCGCTTGTATTAGTTCGTCCTGTGTCACGCTCCGCACTATAACATGGTGCTTTAGGAGTCTAGAGTTTTAGAGCTAACGCGGAACGTCGCTCGGGTATGACCTGATAGTTTGACTCTCACCGGTGGTGCGAGGACTTTTATAATCAGCCACAGATAGATTGTTATGGTACGGGGTCCCTGCATTCTGTGGGTTGGTTGTTTTAGTAGAGCGATTTTAGACAAGGGAGCAGACGGTGCTGCGTGAGTTAGTTAGTGTGTTTGGCAACAGTGATCCGCTTCGACTGATGGGAGACAACTTTAGCCGGATGTTAACTCTGACGAACGAACTTAATGTGACGGCTTCGAAAGTGTTTTTTACTGAGGTTGAAGGAGATGGTGAGGTCGAGCGAAAACTTCTTCGGGATGGCGATCTGGAAGTGAACAAACTGGAACAAACGATCCGTCGCCAAATCATCACTCATCTTTCGGTGCCAGGGAATGAGGCAGACGTGCCTTATTGTTTGCTTCTCATGTCACTGGTGAAGGATGTTGAGCGGCTGGGTGACTATGCCAAAAACTTGTCTGAGATTAGCAAGATTCATCCAAAGCCGCTTCCGCTCGGACGTCTGTTTGATGAGCTTCTTTTAATAAGACGTAGCACCGAAAATATTTTCGCGGCACTACCGGGTGTCTTTGAAGACGCTGAATACGACGAGGCGTTGGAGCGGATACGTGAGGGGCGAAGGAATTCCCGTCAGTGTGAACGTTTTATAGCGGAGGTTGGCGGGAGTGTCATGGATGCGGCCACTACCGCGGCTCTGATTCTAGGTGCAAGATATTACAAACGTACCAATGGTCACCTGCTGAATGTTTATTCGGGTGTGGTGATGCCTCTCGATAAGGTGGACTACTTCGATGACTCTTCCGCCGTTTAGAGCTATGCGTAATGAATGCCCACCAATTTTCAGCGCGATTAACCAGAAGGTGTTGTTGTCCGCAATCGGTAGTTTTGTGGAGTTATTCAGTTAGGTTTTGAGGCAGTGAGTCACAATTTTAATGTTGTGATAGTTGGAGCCGGCATTGTTGGCTGTTCAGTCGCGTACGAACTCGCACGTCGGGGTCTGCAAGTATTGGTGTTGGACAGCCGGGAGGCAGTTGGACAAGGAGCAACAAAAGCTTCTGCGGGGATCCTCGCGCCTTTTGTGGAAGCCCATGATCGACAGTCGCTTCTAGAACTTACGAGGCGTAGCCTTGGTTTGTACGATGAGTTTGTCGCTAATGTTGTCGAAGACTCCGGAGCCGCAGTTCAATATGTTCGGACAGGCACGTTAGAAGTTGTGACAGACCATGGCAGTTTGGCCCGCGTTGAGTCAATTCATAAGACTTGCCTAGAACATGGATTTTCGTCGGCGTTACTTGATGCCGACGGCGTTCAGCAAATGGAGCCACATCTATCCGGATCAGCATTGGGCGGTGTTTTTGTTGAAGCGCACGGCTTTGTAGCGGCTTCGGACTTAACGACTGCTTTAAGTCGTGCAGCTGTAATACACGGAGTAAAGTTTGAAACGGCGGCCGCAGCGATGCGAATTACACGAAATGGTAGTGGTATTTCTGTCGAGACGACTACCGACACATACTTTTGTGAGTCGGCGGTGATGGCGGCCGGTAGTTGGTCTGGTCGTGTTGATGTGGAAGGGGCAATGCAATTACCGATTCGGCCCGTACGTGGTCAATTGTTGCATCTCGGTTGGTCGGCGCACGAGTTGTCACGCGTGTTGTGGGCTCCAGGATGCTACGTCGTACCGTGGAAAGATGGCAGTGTCCTGGTTGGTGCAACAGTGGAAGAGGTAGGTTTTGATGAGCGGGCAACAGTAGAGGGTGTGCGGACATTGATCGACAATACCCGGCGAGTGATTCCGAAGGTTGCTGACGCGACGTTCAGGGAGGCTCGAGTTGGTCTGAGGCCGGCAACTCCGGACGAGCTTCCAATTATAGGGCCATCAGTGTCTGTGCCAGGATTGGTGTATGCATGCGGCCACTTTCGTAACGGGATATTGCTTGCGCCATTGACGGCTTCGCTCGTCAGTGATTTAGTCACTAAACGAATATCTGAGAGCGCGTTTGCGGTGACCGCGCCCGCGCGCTTCGGTGAATGCTAGGAGCCGGGTGTGAAGCTCAAGCAGAGTTACAGCGCGCGTGAGGTTGCCTCGCTTACGGGTTTGACAGCGCGACAACTTCAGTGGTGGGATACTAGGCAACTTCTATCGGCGACTGTTGCTTCGAGACGAACCTCTGCGGGTGGCTTCACTGAGCGTCGATACTCGCCGTTGGAACTCTACGAGCTAATTGCACTCGCTGACCTTCGACGTCGTGGTTTTTCTGTTCAAAAAATTAGAACTGTCCTTGAAACGTTGCAGGCACAATTCGGGGTTCGTTTGTACGACGCACTAGGTGACTCAGGCAAGGTAACACTGTTGACCGACGGACGTGAAATTTATGCTCGTACTCAGACGGGGGAGTTCTTTAACTTGCTTCGCTCTCCAGGGCAACCACTTCTCGTTGTAGGAGCCGAGATGATGCTTAAAGGTTTGAGTTCACGTGCTATAAACCGTCGCAAGAAACGTTCCAAAAATGGTAGAAACAAGTTGACTGCTTCAAAATAACATTTGGGTTTCGGGAAATAGCTATAACAAGGCACTAAGTGTTTTTCCCGCGTCCTTCAATAGCGATACTGCTGATCACAGTATTTCCCTCTACCAGGTGGAGCTCATCCGCGAGATTAACGGCGACGCATGCGTGATTTGGGATCAGCCGGACACGGTCACCAGGAGCGAGGTTTGATTTGCCGTCGTTGACTGACACGACGGCATGCTCTTCCGAGAGTCGTTCAACGATCAAACCATTGTCGACGTTGTTTTCTAATGCAGCGCCTGTGATCGCCCCAAACCCTGGCCTCGCATGTTGTCCACGCGCACGGTCAGACGACAGTGTTTTGCTGCCAGCGTCAAGAACTAAACGATTTTGTTCTGGACGGCTAATGACAGTTGTCCATATGGAAAGTCCGCATTGGGCAATGTTTGCGGCGCCAAGTGCAACCTGACTTAAATCGTAGAATACGTAGTTTCCTGGTCGGAGTTCTGTTACGGATTTTTCTAGGAGGCTGAATTGCGCGGTTGGTGTCGAGCCGACACTGAGCTCTTTAATCTTGGTGCCCATATTTTCGGTGCGTCTGGCTAGCTCATCCAACGACCGTGCTTCTTTTTTTGCGATCTCGGCTATTTCATGCCGTGATTCGGCGGCGTAGCTGTGACCAGCGTGGCTAAGTAATCCTTGCAGCTGGAGTCCAGGGAGCGCAGCGATGCGGCATAAAAATGAAGCTGCATCGTTTTTAATCGGGTTTATGCCGCATCGGTGAAAACCAACGTCTACTTTTACCAGTACGTCGAGCTTATGTTTAGAAGCTAACATGCGTTCAGACCAGAGAGTTGCGACCGTTTCGTTATCCACGACAATCGACAGATTAGTTTTGTCCATGAGCTCTAGTACGCGAGGAACATTTAGCGTAGACACGGGATAGGCAATGCGGATGTCCGTGAATCCGTGGTTCGCGAACACCTCTGCCTCCCCGACTTTGGCTACCGTTATACCAACGGCACCCGCGTCTAGTTGCCATTGGGCGATGGTCACTGATTTGTGGGTTTTGACGTGCGGACGGAGTTGGATTCCAGACTTAGTGGCCAGATTTTGCATGGCGGTGATATTTGTCCTGACGACAGACTGGTCGATCAAGATTGCGGGGGTGGCTAGGTCGATCAGATTCATCGTGTGATCCTACTGTGGGTATCCGTTATGTTGAATTTCAAGCCGTTTCTGTTAGGAAGCCTCCAGCGATGAAGTTTATGCAGTACCCTTCCGAGTACTGTTTAGTTAAAGGAGTTTTTAATAGATGATCAACGCTCGCGTAAAGGTACCGCCGCCAATTAATGAGCCTGTCCTAAGTTATGCTCCCGGTTCCGTCGAGAAGCAGGAGCTTCAAACCAAACTCGATGATTTCGGCGGCCAACAGATAGAAATCCCAATAATAATAGGAGGTTCGGATATCAAGACTGGCGATGTCGGTCAGTGTATCTTGCCGCACGATCATCAGCAGAGTCTGGCAACTTTTCACAAAGGCAATACTGAGACCGTTAATCAGGCGATCGCCGCGGCCTCAGCTGCCCGTCCGGGCTGGGTGGCTATGCCTTGGGAGGCGAGGGCAGCGATTTTTTTGCGCGCTGCTGAGCTTTTGGCCGGCAAATATCGTCAAGTCCTGAATGCGGCGACGATGCTTAACCAGAGTAAAACTGCCTTTCAGGCTGAAATTGACGCCGCCTGTGAATTGATCGATTTCTTTCGCTTCAATGTGTCCTATATGCCGCAGATCTTTGAGCAACAACCTGATAGTGGGCCGGGCATGTGGAACTACGTCGAGTACCGTCCGCTTGAGGGATTCGTGTTCGCGGTGACGCCATTCAACTTCACTTCTATTGCGGGCAACTTGCCGACTAGCCCTGCAATTATGGGGAATACGGTGATTTGGAAACCGGCTTCAACGGCGGTTTACTCTGCCTATTGGTTGATGCAGATGCTGAAGGAAGCGGGTCTTCCTGATGGTGTTATCAACATGGTTCCAGGTAGCGGTGGCCAGATTGGCGATCCGGCGATGAACCATCCGGATCTAGGTGGCGTTCACTTCACTGGCAGCACGGCCGTTTTTCAAGGTATGTGGAAAACCGTTGGTAACAACATTGCTGATTACAAAAGCTATCCAAGAATTGTCGGCGAGACTGGTGGAAAAGATTTTGTCTTCGCCCATGCTTCGGCGGACCCTCGAGCTCTCATGGCGAATTTGATTCGCGGTGCGTACGAATATCAGGGGCAGAAGTGCAGTGCTGCTAGTCGTGCGTACATCCCGAAAAGCTTATGGGATAAGCACCGCGACGATCTTTGCCACCAGATCGAAAATATTCGGTATGGTGACGTCACCGACTTCACGAATTTTATGGGTGCTGTTATTGATGCGTCTTCATTTGCAACGATCACGGAGGCAATTGATAAGGCTCGTGGCGATGCCGATGCTGACGTGATTTGCGGAGGAAATTATGACGGGAGTAAGGGATATTTCATCGCACCTACGATTATCGAGGCTCGAAAACCAGACTATACGACGATGGAAGTTGAGTTGTTCGGCCCCGTATTGACTGTTTATGTTTACGACGATGACAAGTATGAGGAGACACTCAAACTATGCGATCAAACCTCTCCCTATGCGTTAACTGGTGGGGTGTTCGGTACCGATCGACAGGCGATTAACCTTGCCCATGAGACGTTGGTCAATGCGGCCGGAAACTTTTACATCAACGATAAGCCCACGGGTGCGGTGGTGGGGCAGCAACCGTTCGGTGGCTCGCGTGCGTCTGGAACTAATGATAAAGCGGGTAGTTTCTTGAATTTGATTCGGTGGGTTAGCCCGCGGACGACGAAGGAGAACCTTACACCGTCCTTGGATTACCAGTACCCGCACATGCAGGAACAGTAGAAGGAGGCACAACCATGAGTTTCTGCGAACATTGTGCAGGTCAACGCTTCGACCGCGCGCAGGTCCTGCGCGCGCTGCGGGACGCTCGTCGTGAAATCCGTAAAACCGAGGCGATGTCCACCGCCGATGAGATTTTTGAACTCGCGATTCGGACTGTACGTAGGCTTGATATACCTCACCTCGAGCTACTGGAAGACATGGGCGATGATTCAGTGATTCATTAACCCGTCATTTTGTTTGTTCCAGTTGTCGATTTCTAGTTACTTGGGTTGGGGCACGATTCGAATGTAAGGTAACGGCGATTGCCATCCTTCTGGGTACGTCTTCTCCGCCTCTTCATTGGACACTGCTGGAAGAATGATGACGTCGTCGCCCTGTTTCCAGTTGACAGGCGTGGCCACCTTTTTTGCCGCTGTCAGTTGACAAGAATCCAGTAATCTAAGAATTTCTACAAAATTTCGGCCTGTGCTCATCGGATAGGTTATGGTCGCTTTGATTCTTTTGTCCGGACCGATAATGAACACGGAACGAGCGGTTGCATTATTTGCTGGTGTTCTCCCCTCGCACGTATCACCGGCGTCAGCCGGAAGCATGTCATAGAGCTTGACGATCTTTAGTTCCGGATCACCGATGAGCGGGTAGTTGACAGCATGTCCTTGCGAAGCCTCAATATCCTTCGACCAAGCTTCATGGTTACTAACACCGTCAACGCTAATACCCAGTATCTTGCAGTTACGAGTATCAAATTCAGACTTAAGCCCGGCCATGGCACCAAGTTCAGTAGTGCAGACGGGTGTGAAGTCCTTCGGGTGGGAACAAAGAATTGCCCAGCCATCACCAATCCATTCGTGAAAACTAATAGTGCCTTCGGTTGTTTGTGCCGTGAAGTCAGGCGCCTCATCATTGATGCGCAGTCCCATAAGTACCCTCCTAAAAGTGAGCTCACTGGACGCTACCAGGAGCTATGAGCGAGACCAAAGTTTACACAACTGCTATCCTATATCGAGGTCTGAGGCCAGACGGACTGCTTCTGCAGAGAAAATTTCCGTAGCGAACGGAGTTAACAAGCATGGAACGGGTACAGATTCCGCTACCGGTGCGAGGCTTTGGCGAAACTTCAAGGCGCGATGCGTGGTGGGTCCAGCCGGTTGTTGTATTTGCGGGTCTTTCGGCGTTTCTTGTCTACTCTACGTGGGCGGCTTTTCAAGGCGCGTATTACAGTTACGGTGGGTATCTTTCACCGATGTATTCTCCGGAGATTTTTGGTGATTCACCGCATAGTTTGTTCGGACCGAAGCCAGGTTGGTGGCCGTTGTGGTTACCGTTTTCGCCTGCTTTTTTGATACTTTGGGCTCCCGCCGGGTTTCGTCTAACCTGTTACTACTATCGTGGGGCATATTACAAAGCGTTTTGGGCGGACCCCCCGTCCTGCGCGGTCGGTGAGCCTCGGAATAGTTTTCGCGGTGAGAATTCATTTCCGCTAATTATTCAGAATGTCCATCGTTATTTCTTGTATCTCGCGCTTGGTTTTATTTTGTTTCTGAGTTACGACGTGTGGAACGCGCTGTGGTTCGAGGATTCAGCTGGAAACCTTACTTTCGGTATTGGTGTTGGGACGGTGGTTTTAGCGATTAATGTGCTGCTGCTTGGTAGTTATACCTTCAGTTGCCATTCGCTACGACATCTTGTTGGAGGACATCTTGATTGTGTCTCTGATAAGCCCGCGCAGCGCGTCGCTTATGACTGTGTGAGTTGTCTTAACCAGCGGCACATGCTTTTTGCGTGGATGAGTTTAGTGTGGGTTGGGTTTTCTGATGTGTATGTTCGTCTCTGTTCGATGGGTATCTGGACAGATTTTAGGATTTTGTAGGACTGCATGGAGTATCAGACATTTGAGCACGACGTACTAGTGATTGGTGCCGGTGGTGCCGGACTTCGGGCGGCTATTGAGGCGTCAGCGTCTGGTGTGTCGGTGGGACTTGTCTGTAAATCTCTGCTTGGCAAGGCACATACAGTAATGGCAGAGGGTGGGATGGCCGCTGCATTGGCCAACGTCGATGACCGTGATGGCTGGCAGACGCATTTTGCCGACACGATGCGTGGAGGGCAGTATCTGAACAATTGGCGGATGGCTGAACTACACGCTAAAGAGGCGCCTGACCGTGTACGTGAACTTGAAGAGTGGGGAGCTGTTTTTGATCGGACGAATGACGGCCGTATTTTACAGAGAAATTTTGGCGGACATAAATACCCTCGTTTAGCTCACGTTGGCGATCGCACAGGACTGGAGATGATTCGCACTCTTCAGGATTATGGTGTTCACCAAGGGATTGACGTGCACATGGAGTGCACCATTATCGAGTTGGTAAAGGATGGTGAACGTGTTGTAGGGGCTTTTGGATATGACCGAGAGCGGGGTCGATTCCGTCTGTTTAAGGCTAAGGCTGTGGTTCTTGCCTCTGGTGGCATTGGTCGTGCGTTCAAGGTTACTAGCAATAGCTGGGAGTACACCGGAGATGGGCATGCATTGGCCTATCGAGCAGGCGCAGAGCTCATCGACATGGAGTTTGTCCAGTTCCATCCAACAGGTATGGTCTGGCCGCCATCGGTAAAGGGGATTCTTGTTACAGAAGGGGTTCGCGGTGAAGGTGGTGTACTACGTAACAGTGAAGGCCGCCGGTTTATGTTCGACGACATTCCAGAACTTTATAAGCACCAGACGGCGGACAATCCTGAAGAGGGGTGGATTTATACGCAAGGTGACAAGAATGCCCGTCGCCCTCCAGAACTGCTGACGCGTGACCATGTGGCTCGTTGTATTGTCCGCGAGATCAAGGAGGGGCGTGGCAGTCCCCACGGGGGAGTGTTTCTTGATATTGCCTGGATTAAGGAGAAGCTTCCGAATGCTCAAGAACACATCAAAAAGAAACTCCCAAGTATGTACCACCAGTTCAAGCAGTTAGCGGGTATTGATATTACAGCGGAGCCGATGGAAGTAGGGCCAACAACGCATTATGTGATGGGGGGAGTGCGTGTTGACGCCGATACTCAAATGTCTGCTGTTCCGGGATTGTTTGCTGCTGGAGAGGTGGCGGGTGGACTGCACGGCGCGAATCGCTTAGGTGGAAACTCTCTCTCTGATCTTGTCGTTTTTGGGAAGCGTGCTGGTGAACATGCCGCAAAATTTGCCCAGGATAACGGCGAAGGTCATGTTGACTCTCATCAGATTGATGGGCTGACGAAGATGGCACTTGAGCCGCTTGAACGTCAGGGAAGTGGGGAACCGCCGTATCAAGTGCAATATGAGTTGCAAGATTTGATGCAGCAGCAGGTGGGTATTGTCAGAAACGAAGCGGAACTTCGGCAAGCAATTGATGGTCTCGAACAACTATCAGAGCGGGTCAAAAACGTTGAAGCCCAGGGAAACCGCGAGTACAACGCGGGGTGGCATACGGCACTTGATTTACGTAACTTAATGCCGGTGGCTGAAGCGGTGGCCCGTGCTGCAATCGAACGCAAAGAAAGTCGGGGAGCACACTTTCGCGAAGATCATCTCGGGAAGGATGACGAATGGGGGCGGACAACCCTTGTGGTCAGTAGAGCGAGTGATGGTTCTATGGATGTTCGACGAGAGCGAGTTACACCGGCACGAGAAGATCTAAAACAGATCATTGAAGAAAACCAGAAATAAACACACAGCTGTTTAGGAGAGAGGCATGGCGACGGCAACGTTCAGAATTTGGAGAGGGAATGCCGAAGGTGGTGCTTACGAGGAATACGCTACCGAGGTAACCGAAGGAATGGTAGTGCTGGATGCTGTCCATCAAATCCAAGCTGAGTCTGCGAATGATCTTGCTGTTCGTTGGAACTGTAAGGCAGGAAAATGTGGCTCTTGTTCCGCTGAGGTAAATGGTCATCCCAAGTTAATGTGCATGACGAGACTCAGCAGTTTAAACATGGATGAGCCAGTCACCATCGAGCCGATGCAAGCATTTCCTTTAATTCGAGATCTCGTAACGGACGTTTCGTGGAACTACGAAGTAAAAAAGAAGATCAAGCCGTTTGAACCTCGTCCGCCAGACGCAGAAGATGGTAGCTGGCGTATGGCGCAGTCAGATGCTGAGCGGGTGCAAGAGTTCAGAAAATGTATTGAGTGCTTTCTGTGCCAGGATGTATGTCACGTCCTTCGTGACCATCGTCTCCATCATGAATTCGTAGGGCCACGTTTTTTTGTGCACAACGCTCAGCTAGAGATGAATCCACTCGACGTTGCGGATCGCACGCACGACTTGGCAAACGAGCACGGGATTGGTTATTGCAATATTACGAAGTGCTGTACCAAGGTATGTCCGGAGGAGATCACTATTACGGACAATGCGATTATTCCGCTCAAGGAACGCGTGGTGGACAAACTTTACGATCCGTTGAGTCGTATGCTGCGCGTCTTTAAGTCGTAGTTGCTTTTGTGTTGTATGAAACTGTTCAGATGTCGTCTTTGGTTCCGTCGATCTTTGGACAGATGACTGGGCGATCCTAAGTCGTCGTCACAGTCTGCTTGTAGCCAGGTTGTTGTCGTAGCGTTGTGATGAGGCAGCAGCAGGCAACGTTGACGGCAAGCGCTAGAACACCGGCGTGTATGTTCCAAACCTCCGGTCGGTCGAACATTAATAACGCAACGTAGGTTGAACTTCCCGCGAGCATACCCACCAAGGCTGCTGTCGTCGATAGTCGCGGCCACACCACACCGAGGATGAAGAGTGGGGAAACTTGTGCAAGGATTTCCATTTTTATTTCCGTTAATCCCCATAGTGTCACACGTGGCGACAGCGCGATAACAAGAAGCACACTAATAATTGCCCACGAGAGCGATTTGCCGACTTTGGTAAGGCGTTCCTCAGAAGCACCCTTCAATAGGGTAGTTCCAACGATGTCTTTAGCCAGAATCGACGATAGGCTAAGAAGTACTGAATCGGCCGTTGACATGATGGCGGCAACGATGGCCGTAATGACGACAACCGACAGAGCGTAGAGTAATCCAGAACGGCTTGCCCATTCCGTAAGAAGTGTCGGCATGACTTGATCCGGGTCACCAGTAATTGATGATTCTCCTATGGCGAGGATCCCGACCATGAAAATTATTCCGGTTGTTACGAGGGGCAAGAACACCATGACACTGAATGCCTGTTTTAAGGTTCGACCGTCACGGGCGGCATAGATTCGCTGTATGGCGTGCGGGTAAACAGCTCCGGAAATACCAATCAGTAAAATTGTACTAAACCAGTTCCTAGAAACCTCCCATGATGGAACGGCGACTTTTTCAGGATGAGTGACCATTATCTGACTGGTTAGTTCGGCGAGGTGGCTTGGTGTGGGGGCGACTACAACCAAGAGCCCAGTGAGGCCGCAAAGCAACATCAAGCCTTGGAGGCAATCTGTCCATGCAACGGCGCGCATGCCACCAACTGTTTCGTAAATAATTACGACTAATGTTAGTAAGACAACACCGACCCAGTAGGGGATGGTTCCCCCAGAGAGTCCTTCCGCCACGTGACCCATTGCCATAAGCTGGGCCAACAGGTAGTTAGAGATCGCAGCGATGAGAAGCAGGTTGGCTAGAAGCGTTAGAAGTGGTGAATTAAAACGGTGCGCGATCCAGTCGCCAGGGGTGATGAACTCGTGACGACGAGCGGCTCGTTGGAGTCCTGGAGCAAAAAGAAGGTACACAACGATAATTGCCATCATGAAGCCGACGCTCATTACCCAGGCGAATCCAAGTTGAAAAGCTTCTCCGGGGTAGCCTAGGAGCGTGTTGCCACTGTATTGCGTTGCGTACAACGTAAGTAACAGAACAAAGCCACTGAGATTTCGACCTGCTAGATAGAAATCTCCGAGCCCATTACGTTCATGGTGTTGTTTGGTCAGATACCCAACGGTTATCAAGATGAGCAGATAGATTGATATGGCGATGCCGGCGCCAACGCCAAGTGTCACAGGTCACTCCGGCGATTCCGTTTGTTGTGGTCAGGTTCGTCGTCAGACCAGTAGCGTGAGATGACCCATGCGGTGAATACAGCAATAGCAAAACTTGCGCCGAACGAAATGACAACCCAGTACGGAAGTCCAAAGAGTAGAGGAACCTGGCTGTGTGACGGAAGGTACCAAGGCACTGAGACCGCGAACAGCACGAGGAATACTACCCATACCCATGGGTGTAAACGAGGCTCATCGAGATCAGGACTTTGGTTCAAAGCGACCTTATGATAGTGCTAGTACAGTTCAGATAAGAAGGAGTGAAAAAGCCAATGGTTCAAAACGGAAAATTGTCGAGGCTTAAGGTTTCTGTTCTTTCAACGGTAATTATTAGTTTTGTAACTGTTGTTGAGCTGACCAGCCAGAGCCAACTACCCTCACTCGACGGTGTAGTGGACCTACACGTGCACGCAGGTCCCGATTCGCGTCCCCGCTCTGTTAGCGATACACAGGCGGCACGAGCGGCTCAAGCAGCAGGGATGCGAGCGATTCTACTCAAGAATCATTTCACCATGACGGCCGATCGGGCGGTTTTGGCCATGGAACAAGTGGACGGAATTGAAATTTTTGGGGGCGTCGTTTTGAATCGTGCCGTTGGGGGAATCAATCCTGAAGCGGTTCGACAAATGGTGCAATTTTCTGGCGGCCGTGGTCGAGTCGTTTGGCTACCAACCTTTGATGCCGAGTGGTACGTCACTAACGCTGGCAGTGGGGGAGGATTTGTGTCCGTCATGCAGAATGGAACGCCGGCACCCCAAGTTCTCGAGGTGTTTTCGCTCGTGGGTGAGCATGATCTTTTACTCGCTACGGGGCATTCTGCGCCGGAAGAAGTAATCGCACTCATACCGGAAGCGATCGATAGAGGTGTGAACAGGATTCTAGTGACGCATGTCTTTTCTCAAGGTGCATCATTAGAGCAAATGGAAGAGATGGCGTCGATGGGCGCTCTCATGGAGATCGACTGGCTTGCTGTTCA
>CAZDQD010000101.1:0-6873 GCA_964507425.1 uncultured Vicinamibacteraceae bacterium | reverse complement strand
GAACCTCTGCCAAGGTCGCGCCGAGCTGCCCTTGTGAACCCAGCAAAAGAATTTTCACCGTGACCGTTCTTTCATCATCGCACTCGTCTCACGGTCAATCTGCCGACGTTTCAGCGTCTCCCTCTTGTCGTACGTTCTCTGGCCCTTCGCAACACCAATCACCACTTTCGCTAATCCGTGCTTGAAATACATCCGAACGGGAACGAGCGTAAATCCTCGTTCAAGTACCTTCGCGCTAAGCTTTCTTATTTCTGGCCGCGTTAATAACAGTTTGCGTCGTCTCAAGGGTTCGTGCTCAGAATATCCCTTATGGCTGTACTCACTGATATGAAGGTTATGTAGGTAAACTTCCCCATCCTCTACGCGACCGTAACTATCCCTCAGGTTTACCCGACCCTCTCGGATGGACTTAACCTCGGTGCCCAACAGCACAATGCCAGCTTCATACGTGTCAAAGATGTGGTACTCGTGCCTCGCTTTACGGTTGTCAGCTATCAGACGCTCTGAGGGAGACGGAACTGGCATCGGTCGGATTACTCGGAAGGCGGCACCAATGCTTTCACTCTGGCCAAGCGTGCAGCAAGCTTCACTGCGGCAATCATACTTGATGAATCAGCTCTATTTTGTCCCGCGATATCGAAACCGGTACCATGATCAACTGAGGTGCGCACTATCGGCAACCCGATAGTAACGTTCACAGCCTGACCGTAGTGCAACAACTTGATCGGGATTAAACCTTGGTCGTGGTAGCCGCACACTACCAAGTCGAATTCCCCCCGAGTCGCTCTGACAAATATCGTGTCAGCAGGCAAAGGCCCCACAACGTCAATGCCATGCGACCGGCAACTCGTAACCGCAGGCCTCATCACTCGCTCTTCCTCTTTTCCCATTAAGCCATTCTCGCCGGCGTGAGGATTAATCCCAGCCAAAGCAATTCTCGGACGTTCTATCTCAAAAAAGTTCACTATCTGCTGGTTAGCGATCTTAATGGTCTTCACAAGGCAGTCATACGTCAGTAACGACGGCACATCAGCGAGCGGAACATGAACCGTTGCCAACACCACAGATATCTGTTCTGTAAAAAACAACATCCTGACATCAGTCGCACCGGTCAATTTAGCGAGTAAATCCGTATGCCCAAGCCACGGCATACCTGCGAGTGCCCATGACTCTTTACTAATAGGGGCCGTTGCGACCGCATCTATGGTGCCGACCATAGCGTCATTCACCGCTTGCTCGACAAGCCCATAGGAGATACGACCACCTTCCGCGGAAGGTCGGCCCATCACGCCAACTGGCAATGACACATCATTCGTACCGTAAAGAACCGGGGTACACACTTTGAGCACCTCCGGGGCACGAGCAGCCTTTCTGGCTATCTCTGGCCCTATTCCAGCTGGGTCACCAAGTGTAATACCAATACGTGGACCGGACATTTTCGTTCGCCAGGACAACCGTCAAGAATTCCGACAACCATCACAACCACCGGCGCTACAGCCAGAACTACAACCTGACCCGCTACGACTGCAAGCACCCTCATCGACGACAACAGCCTCCCCTAGTTGCAAGGGCGGTGCAAAATCAACGTGCCCTGAAAGAAAGCATCGAACTCGAACAACTGAATCAAACTTCACACTAACCAAGGAAGCAGGCTCCGCATTCTGCATCATGAACTTCCTAAGTCAACCCTACAACTGACAAGACAACCAGTCCGACACCACTTTTGGACTCACATTACGCTCGATCGCATCCAACGCCTTATCCACAACGGAAAACGCTTGGCGACTCCGTCCCCCAGAGAACGAGGCAGCCAACCTTTTAAGTGGTTCCTCAAGGTCTGCGTTCGCAAGAGGGACCCGAGCACCAACGCTAAACAACTCAATGTCTCGAAGTAGTGACGTAAGAGCTGCTAGACGGAGCCGAAACGCTTGTCGAATTGCTGACGGTGCCAAACGTTTCCCCTTGCTCGCAAAAAAATCTTTCGCGCCGTTTAACCTGGAATGAACATCCTGCGCTGCCGAGACAACATCAAGTAGCCCCAAGGCGGCTTGCCGCGATTCAGCTAGCTCGCCTGAAGCCACCTTAATCGCCCGGCCAGCACTTCCACCCGCTAGAACCGCCGCAGAACGGGCACTAACTTCATCCACCTCCACCCGTTGAGCAAGAACGGCGATTATCTCTTCGACATCAAGAAGACCAAATCGTAACTTCGGGCACCGAGACCTAACGGTGTCAAGTAACAGATCTGGCCGCGACGTTACGAGAATCATCTGTGTCGATGCATTAGGTTCCTCAAGCGTTTTAAGCAATGCATTTTGCGCAGCGGCCACCATCATGTCAGCGTCATCGACAATAACAACTCGTCGCCTAGCTTCGAACGGCTTGTAGCCAACCTGCCCAAGAACGGCTCTCATTTGATCGACGGTAATTGAACCAGACTCTGTCGGCTCGAGCTTAATAACGTCAGGGTAGGACCAGCGTTGGATCCGGTTACAGATATTGCAACCACCGCAACTATCGATGGCAAGCCCATCGCTAGCTTCCACCGGGGTTCGACAATTCATGCCCTCCGCAACCACGCGAGCCGTCAAGTGTTTTCCTACACCGTCGGCACCCGTCAGTAGCAAACTTGGCGGGATTGAGTCACGTGCTATCGCACGCGACACAAGGGAAAGCAAGGTCCGGTGGCCACTAATTTCTCGGAAAGGCATGCCGTCTCGGCATCGTACCACAGGCCACAGAAATGTCGATCACCCTTAAGGATGACGGATAATCCAACTTGCTGCATCCATCAATGTGTCAACCACAGCTTCCGGAACAAGACCGTCGACAGGGTGTTGCTCTTGGCTCCGACCGTAACCAGTTCTCACAAGGACGCCTCGAGCACCCACATTCTGGGCCAGCCCAATATCGCTCCACTTGTCCCCCACAACAAAGGACCTTGGAACATCGATGTCTAAATCAGCAACCGCTCGGTCTATCAGGCCAGACTTCGGCTTCTGACAATCACACTCCATTCGATATTCTCTGACTAAGGCATCGGATTCATGCGGACAGTAATAAAGGCCATCTAGTTGCGAACCAACCATCGCAAGTTCATCCTCCATCAATTGGTGGACCTCCTCCACGAACGTTCCATCCACCATGCCACGCGCAACACCAGATTGATTGGTTACGACCACGACGTAATAACCAGAACTCCGTAACAAACGGACCGCATCCAGCGTCCAAGGAAACAGGAGGAATCTCTCTAAGGTGTCCAGATAGCCGACATCCACGTTCATTGTCCCGTCACGATCAAGGAAAACCGCTGGTTGCACTTTCGGCGTCACCTAGAGGTAGACAAGAAGCCGTGGGGTGCCGGCGCGACTAGGGGCAACACGGAGCCACCCCGGTAAAAACAATATGGCGGGGCCGACGAGACTCGAACTCGCGACCTCCGGCGTGACAGGCCGGCGTTCTAACCAACTGAACTACGACCCCGCATGTGCCGTGTTCATAAGCCAACAAGACCAGTAACTATAACGTATTTTTTAAATCGCTCACGAATGCAACCTGGAAGCAACACTAACTCAACATTTCAACCAGACAAAGAAAACGCAATCGCCATTCTCTTCTCGATAACGCCAAAAAATATTGACGGTCAAAATTATGTCTCTGTTTCGTAATAAGAAAAAATATGGTGGGCGGTACAGGATTTGAACCTGTGACAGCCGGTGTGTAAAACCGGCGCTCTACCCCTGAGCTAACCGCCCGCATGCCAGAAACTACCTAACTATAGTCGGACCACTTTACATTTTTCATGAACGACGCCACTATCGCCACTCGTAACAGTCGATTCATACGATTGTTTACACACCCGCAAGCACATACAACAGGACAAACGAAGCTGCGAAACCAGCCAACGCATGATGTTCCCGATTCTCTAAAACACGCTCGAAACTAAACCGCTTCGCCATCGGCAACGACAAACCAGCAACATACCGAGCATGTACATCCCCGAACGAAGCCCTAAGCGTCGCTTCCTCAAGAAGAACAGCCGCTGGAATCATGACAATTAAGTAACAGCAAACAACGGCCGCAACTAACCACGAAGAGGCTGTTATAACAAATCCTAAACCCATGATTGAACTACCAACATACAGAGGGTGCCGGACCCAAGCGTATGGTCCAGACGTCGTCACTTCTTTTCCTTTTACGAGATGACCAGACGCCCAAATCCTGATTGCTTCACCTACAACGGCGATGGGTACTCCCGACACTAGAGAATTCCCTGTTGGCGTGGCGAAAACAAACGAGACTACGGCAACAACAAAACCGAGTACTACGCGACGCCTGGCAACGTAAAAAAGCATTCGTAGGCGCGGCGAAGCATCGAAGTCAAGCATACGTTACGACATTTCTCAGGCGACGATCGACAGCCGCACAGACAGCCTCAACCGTTAAGTTCCCTAGGCACCAATGCGTGTGACGGCACTGCCGAACCATACCAGTGGCGCTATGTCCTTCCTGTTGCTGTAGACAATGGCACTCATCACTGATCGAGGCAACTTCATCTTCTGGGGACCACGGACCATTTCTGACGGGACTGCTAGGACCGTAAATGCCAACAACTGGCGTACCTAATGCTGCCGCTAAGTGAAGTGGACCAGTATCACCTGATACCAACACGACACCGCTATTGAGCAAGCAAGCAAGCTCGACAAGCGACGTCTCCGGCGCACAAATCGCGGTTCCACACGAGGCAGAAACGACGGCTTCAGCACTCATCTTGTCGCCCGGTCCCCACACCACAACTGAAGTGAGACCATGTGCTTTTCGGATGTGCTCAGCTACCGCACCGAATCGTTCAGCAGGCCAACATTTGTTTGGCCAGGCTGTTGTCGGATTCAAAATAGCATAATGTCCACGGGAACTCTCCAACTTCTGCGTAACATCATCGACGACCCCGAGAGATGGTAGGTCGAATGGAAATGCCCACTCACGATCGTCCACGCCAACTGCTTTAAGAATGCTCAAATTCCGTTCAACCACATGTACAGGATTGCCTAGGTCAACAGACTCGTCGTAAAAATACCTTGCGTATTTTTCCCGAAGAAAAGGTTCGCTAAAACCTATGACGCGCTTCGCGCCGCTCAACCAAGCGACAAAGCCTGACTTCATCAATCCTTGCACGTCAAGTGCTACGTCATACTGGCGATTCCGTAATTCGCTTCGAAGCTTTACCCAACGCGTAACCTCCGCGTAACTTCCCGAACCGAGTGTAAACAATCGGTCTACGCTCGGCACCAAACTGAGAAGCTCGGCAAGATTAGTATTAGCGATCCAATCAATTGTCGCGTCTGGAAACTGCCGACGAAGAGCGGCAGCCACAGGAACGGTGTGGATAACATCGCCAAGTGAACTGAGGCGAACGACGAGCACACGCATGATCTACTGTTCTATGGTTTTGTGGCACCCATCTTCACGATAAGGTCACGCGTTGCGTGATCTTTTGGATCGCCAACTATAACCGTTCGCCCCCCGTAGGAAAGTACCACGTCTCGCTCCGGAACTGAATCAATCGTATAATCAGTCCCTTTACAGTGAACATCGGGCCGTATTACCCGCAACAAGTTTTCAGCCGTTAAAGAGGAAAATAAAACAACGTAGTCAACCATTTCAAAGGCTTCAACGATTTCGGCACGTTCTGACGCCGGTTGCAACGGTCGACCCTGTCCTTTGAGGGCCTCCACGGATTGATCGTCATTGACCGCAACAATTAAGCGGTCCGCCTCTGCAGCAGCCCCACGTAAATAGCGAATATGCCCAACGTGTAAGAGATCAAAACAACCATTTGCCATAGCCAGTGTGAGGCCTTTTTCACGATCAACAGCAACGAGCTCGGAAAGACGTTCTTGCGTAACAATCATTACCAGCGTTCCGTACTATTGGTCGCAGACACCATCAGATTCAACCGCCGTAACTAATTCATCTTTTCGCACAGTGGCGGTGCCTTGTTTCATCACCACAAGACCACCTGCGTAGTTCGCCACGCATGCTGCTTCATAGAGTGAGGCTCCAACGGAAAGCGCCAACGCTAAGGATGCGATAACCGTATCACCAGCACCAGTCACATCGGCGACCTCGTCGGTACCAAAAATCGGAATATGAGATGTACGTCGTTTCGGTTCAAAAATCGCCATCCCTTTACTGCCGCGCGTGACAACCAGCCCTTTCCCGCCTGTTCGTTTCAATAATGCCCGCCCCGCCTTCTCCAAAAGTCGAATGTCGTCGCCGATTTTCACACCAACGGCCTCTTCAACTTCACTCTGATTTGGCGTGTAGGCCGTACATCCTCGAAATTGTTCAAGGTTGTAACGAGAATCAACAACGACCGGAATGGCCCGACGCCGCCGACGCCGCGTTAACTTGGTTTTTAGACGGCTCACAAATGAAGAAGTTACCAATCCAGAACCGTAGTCCGAAACAATGACCGCATCGGCATCGGCAATCGCTGACAAAGCTACGCGCTCAAATTCCCGACCAATCGCTGTATCAAAACCTGACGATTCTCGGTCAACACGGACAAGCTGCTGTCTCGTCGAGTGCTGTCCGCCAGCAAGTATTCGTGTCTTCACAGGACCACGATATGAAACAGGGCGCACCAAAAGACTGGTGTCCACCTTGCCCCGTAACGCGCGATACACACTCCGATCACCCTCACCACGCCCGAGAAGACCGACCAACGCAGAATCACCACCAAGGGTGCCGACATTGCTTGCTGCGTTTCCAGCCCCTCCAGGTACAACTGTTGCTCCGTCATAACTTAATATCGGGACCGGCGCTTCACGCGACAGCCTAGAAGGCTTGCCGTAAATGAACTCGTCAACG
>CAZDQD010000100.1:0-35763 GCA_964507425.1 uncultured Vicinamibacteraceae bacterium | reverse complement strand
AAGACCTTACGCCAACGGTAGTACTTGCGCCTGCGCTCGGGGGGGTCGTTATCGGGCAGGAAGTCGCACGAGGACTCGGTGTTCGCGGAATTTTTGCTGAGCGCAAAGAGGGTCAGTTGATGTTACGAAGAGGATTTACTTTGGATTCTACGGACCGCGTGTTGATTGTCGAAGATGTCGTGACTACGGGGAAATCGACGCGTGAGACGATTGCTGTTGCACGGGAAACCGGGGCTAGCGTGGTTGGCGCAACAAGTGTGGTTGATCGCAGTGCAGGTTTAGACCTATTCGACGTACCCTTTTACTCTTTGGCGGCGGTGTCATGGCCAGCCTATGCGCCAGAGTCATGCCCGCAGTGTATTGCGGGCATTCGGGCTGTTAAACCGGGTTCCAGGCCGAAGGGATCTGCTGAATAGATTGTAATATCCGTTTTGGTCTGTTTGGTGGCATGAACTCATGCGCACCCTTAAAGCAATTCTGGCGTATGACGGGAGCGGTTTTGTCGGCTGGCAGCGACAGCGGTGCGGCCGTTCGGTCCAAGGGGAACTTGAGCGTGTCTGTGCGGAGATTGAAGGCCGGTCCGTTCCCATTGCTGCTGCTGGTCGAACTGATGCGGGAGTTCATGCCTTAGGTCAGGTCGTAAGTTTTCAGCTCTTGCACCACATCGACACTGGGACATTGGTTCGTGCGTTTAACGCTAAGTTGCCGCCATCGATTCGCGTGATCGACATCCAGCAGGTGGATGATGGTTTTCATGCAAGATTTAGCGCGAATGAGAAAACCTACCGGTACTACATTTCGTCTGGTGCTGTTGCCAGTCCGTTTACGCGCGCGCATACGTGGCATGTCGGAAGGACACTTGATTTTCAGTCCATCCAGATAGCTGGTCAGGCCTTTGTTGGAGAGCATGATTTTTCGGCGTTTCAGGCGACGGGTACCAAGGTTAAATCAACAGTTCGCAATATCTATCGAGTGGGTGTCTCGACTGTAGAGTCGACTCCTGGCGCTGCTTTGGGTACAGGGCAACTGTTAGTTGTAGAGGTGGTAGGAGATGGTTTTTTAAGACATATGGTACGAATCATGGTCGGGACGCTTGTTGGCGTTGGTAGTGGACGACGAACGGTCGAATCGGTAAGCGAAATTATTGCATCTCGACAGCGGGACCTTGCAGGTGTAACGGCGCCTGCCTGTGGGTTGTTTCTCGTTTCGGTTCGGTACAAGACGCCCTAGTGTTCCTGATAACTTTAATGTCCATTGACAAGTCTTGAACGTGCACCAAACACTTTGTATCATCCGGGTTTAATGGGGATCCACGATGTAGGCACTTGGGTCGACGATGGTTCGCTTGAAGCGGGTCTAGTGGGCCAAGTTGATTTCGATCGGTTGCCGGCTCACGTCGCCGTCATCATGGATGGTAATGGTCGTTGGGCTGCCGAACGTCAATTGCCAAGGGTTGAGGGTCATCGAGCCGGCGTTCAGTCCGTTCGTGAATTGGTTGAGCTTTCGGCCCGCCTTGGTATAAAAGTGCTCACGCTGTACGCCTTTTCTGTAGAAAACTGGAAGCGTCCACCGGCAGAGGTCGCAGTTTTGATGGGGTTGCTCAAGCGATATCTCAAGCTTGAACTCGCGACATTGATGTCCAATGACATTCGGTTCCGGGTAATTGGTAACCAGTCCGACCTGGCGACGGACGTTCGTATAGAACTTGACGCAGCGCAAGAGATGACGTGTTCAAACACGGGGATGCTGTTTAACATTGCACTTAACTACGGTGGCCGCGCTGAGATCGTTGAGGCGGCTCGGTGTGCGATTAAAAGTGGTATTCAGCCGGAGGTTTTGGATGAAGATTGCTTTTCGTCGTTTTTATATACTTCTGGGCAGCCTGATCCTGATCTTTTGATTCGCACTAGTGGTGAAATGCGGATCAGTAATTTTTTACTTTGGCAGGTTGCCTATTCGGAGATATGGGTAACTGAGACTTACTGGCCTGACTTCAGAGCCAGGCACATGTTGGAGGCTGTCTTGGCCTATCAGAAACGAGACCGGCGTTACGGTGGTTTAAAGAAAGCCCCGGTCGGCGTTGGGCGTTAATTAGTCCAGTGACACGGGTCTTGAGCGCTGTCGCTCTCATCGCAGTCGTCTGTGGGTCTATTCTTTTTCTTCCTGCGTTCGCAACGTTTTTGCTTGCGGAGATAGTCGCGGCGCTAGCTTTTGTCGAGTATGTTGGATTAGCGAGAGCCTCAGGTGTCGAAATTTCCCGTATTCCGGCGGCAGTAGCTACGTTGGCCACTCTCGCAGTTGTGTCGTGGGCTCCAGATACGCTCCTAGTTGTCTTGATGGCGGTAGGGCTTGCTCTTTCGGCTGCAAGTCTTGCGGAAGGCCTGAACGACCGTGCGTTATCGAGGCTTGGTATTTCCACTTTTGGTGTTATTTACATTGGGTTGCCTCTTGGTTCTCTGGTGGCTGTTCAACTGCAAGTCGGTAGGGAAGCCCTGCTGCTGCTGCTCACGACGGTTATGGTTAGCGACACGGCACAGTATTATGGAGGACGCTTTTTCGGTCGGCGCAAACTGGCCCCTGTTGTTAGCCCGAAAAAAACAGTTGAGGGGGCAGTGTTTGGTATTGTGGCTGCGAGTGTCGTGTTCTTTTGGTGGGGGCAACTGGTTTTCCCCCAGATGGGGGTCGTGGGAACAATCTTTCTCGGTGTCACGTTGGCCAGTCTTGGCATAGGTGGCGATTTATTTGAGTCGTGTATTAAACGCTCAGCAGGGGCAAAAGACTCTTCGCAACTCATCCCTGGGCATGGCGGTGTTTTGGATCGCATTGACGCGCTTCTATTTGCAGGTCCCGTTTACTACACGGTGATTGTCTATTTAGCTGGTGTGTTGCCGTGAAACGGCTCGCAATTCTAGGCTCAACCGGTTCTATAGGTCGGAGTGCGATGTCGGTTATTGCCGAGCACCCAGACCAGTTGAAGGTGGTTAGTCTGGCAGCCGGTCGAAATGTTGATGAACTGGCCTCCCAAGTTCAGCAGTGTAAACCGCAGGTTGTTTCATTGGCAGATCGCGACGCTCTCGATGCTTTCCGTGCAACGGGTGCTGCAGACGGTTGTGTGACCCTTTGTGGAGAAGAAGGCTTGCGGGCTGTTACGACCCACCATGACGTTGATCTTGTGCTTTGCGCGTCTTCAGGAACAGCGGCACTGGACGCCGTTCTCGCGGCCATCGAAGAGAGCAAAGTTATTGCTCTAGCGAACAAGGAAGTGTTGGTGATGGCCGGACAACTTATGGTTGATTCTGCGCGTCGTAGCGGCACCGCTATTCTGCCTGTTGATAGCGAACACAACGCCATTCATCAATGCGTGCATGGGCGTTCAGCGGACGATGTCGAGCGGTACATTTTGACGGCCTCGGGTGGGCCCTTCAGGAATTGGAGTGAAGAGCAACTTGAGTTGGCTACTCCAGCAGATGCGCTTCGACACCCGACCTGGGAAATGGGGCAAAAAATCACGATCGATTCGGCCACATTGATGAATAAAGGACTCGAGGTTATCGAAGCGCATTGGCTTTTTGGTGCCGAGCCTGACCGTATCGGTGTTCTTGTGCACCCACAATCTGTTGTCCATTCACTAGTCGAGTTTCGCGACGGATCCATCATTGCTCAGTTCGGCATTACTGATATGCGCCTTCCCATTCAGTACGCCTTTTCTTATCCGGAACGATGGCATTCTCCCCTTCCATCTCTTGATTTGGTGACGTTGGGGTCCCTCAATTTTTTGAAGCCGGATCACAACAGGTTTCCTAGTCTTGAGTTGGCTTATGCCGCCTTGCGTGGCGGCCCGGTTTTACCCCCTGTACTGAACGCAGCCAATGAGGTTGCCGTTTCAGCATTCTTAGCCAACCGATTAAAATTTATGCGTATACCTGTGGTGATAGAGAAAACTCTAGATGCTGCTGTAGGGCAGTTATTTAGTGTGCCAGAGAGCTTGTCTGACGTCCGTGAACTAGATGCGTGGGCACGGAGCTTTTCGGAAACGGTAGTGGGACGGTAGAATCGTAGTAGTCTTCAGAGAAAATCGGGTGTTTAAGTGAATAGTCTTTTTGCATTTCTATTTGTTCTTGGCGTTCTCGTGTTCGTGCATGAGCTGGGTCATTTTTGGGCGGCTCGTCGATTGGGTATTCGCGTATTAACCTTTTCCCTTGGGTTTGGCCCAAAAATTCTCAAATTCACTCGCGGTGATACGGAGTATTGCGTAAGCGTGATTCCGCTTGGCGGCTATGTGAAGATGGCTGGTGAGAATCCCGAAGAAGAACGGTCTGGCGCTCCAGATGAATTCATGTCGAAGACGAAGTGGGAACGGTTCCAGGTTCTTTTCATGGGGCCGGCGATGAATCTGATTCTTGCAGTTTTTGTCATGTGGGCCGTCCTTTACCAGGGCGCCGAGGTTCCGGCGTTTGAATCACAGCCACCGATAGTGGGTCGTGTCGTCGAGAATTCTCCTGCTGAGCGTGCGGGTATTGGTATTGGTGAGCAGATTATCAGTGTTGCTGGCCGAACTGTTTCGACTTGGGATGAGTTGTTCGTCGCTGTCATGCCCAGGGCGGACCGTGAGGTGCAGGTTGTGGTGCGCGGCGCGGACGGTGGAGAGCGCACGCTTCTTGTGACTCCAGACGCACGAACCGAGTTTTCGATGGGTGATCTCGGAATCGGTCCTGAATTACATCCGCAAATTGTCCAGGTCAATCCAGGTGGGGCAGCAGACCAAGCCGGTCTGGAAGTGGGAGATGTTATCTACGAGATCGATGGAGAGGCAATTACCGGTGAGGACCTTGTTCCGCGCATAAGTGGAAGCGCTGGCACTTCTCTTAGTTTTACCGTGCAGCGTGGCGAGCAGATGCAACATGTTCCGGTAACGCCAGTCATGAGCGGGGACAGGGCTTTAATCGGTGTTCAATTTAAGGCGTACGAAGTTCGAATCGTTGAGCCAGGTTTTGTTGAGGCGTTTCAGATGAGCCTTGAGCGTAATTACGAATGGTCCGGACTAATCTTCCAGACGCTTTGGGGGCTTCTGACAACGGAGACGTCGCCGCAACAGTTGGTCGGGCCATTGGGTATTGCCCAGTTGTCCGGTGGCGCTGCTGAGTTGGGTTGGGTCGCGCTGTTTAGCTTAATGTCGATGATTTCACTTAACTTGGGCATTATCAATCTACTTCCGATCCCGATATTAGATGGCGGACATATTTTTATAATGGCAATGGAAGGGGTGTCTCGTCGGGATTTTAGTGTTCGCGTTAAAGAACGCATGCTGTTTGGTGGTTTTGTAATTCTTATGATGTTAATGGTGACAGTTATTTACAACGACCTGACGCGTATTGATTGGATCGAGGCATTAATGCCTTGGCGTTAGCGTGCCGTTCTTTATTCCTGGTTTGAGACGCAGTATGTAACCGTTCCCTCCCCATTAGTACTGCAAGTTGTATTGTTTCTTTAGGAAGCAAGCGCCGTCACTCGCCCGTTTTGATCAGTGGTTCGATGGCTTCCGCAAGACCACAGTTGTCATGCGTTGCTGTAGCTAACCAGCCTCTGTTTGTTAGGGCTTCCACTGCGTTTCCCATGACTATGGGGAGACCTGCGAACTCGAGCATTTCTATGTCGTTTAAGTTGTCTCCGATGGCCATTACATTGGCGGAGTCAATCTTTAGGCGTTCCGCCCACTTGGCGAGAGCGGCGCCTTTAGACCAGTTGCGGCCAATTATGTCCAGTAGAGAAAAGTCTCGAGATTCGTATTCTGTCAGCGTGAGGGTGACATTTTGTGAGATGGGCGATTGACGGAAATTCTGTGCCAGCCCTCGCATTTCAGTGACGCTTCCACTGAATGCGATTTGTACGGGATCTTCCGTCAACGTTGATTCGATTGGTTTAATTTCAGCGATTACGCTGCGATACCGCTCGTAGTACCAATGTCTTTGTGGATGCGTCCAGTCGATGCTTTCGTAAACGTATTGCTTTTCATCATCTCGATCAAAAATGACAGCTATTCCATATTTATGTTTTTTCGTCATTGTGACGATTGACATCGCCGTTTCACGGGGAATGAGCCGACGACTGAATGTTTGTCCGTGAACGCTCTTCGTCAAGGCTCCATTGTTTACGATTAGATTGATGTTTTCAGCCAATGCGTCCACAACCGGGCGTGCGTGGTGAAAGGCTCGACCGGTGACTAGTACAATTTCAATACCAGCATCGACGGCCCGTTTGATTGCTTTTCTGTTTCTCGCTGGTAACGTGCCAGAACTATCAAGGAGAGTCCCATCGATGTCGATTGCGATTAGCTGTATGGGGTTTGGCGGTACAAAGGTGAAGGGAGTCACGACTAGGAGAGCTGTTTTTTCGCGTAGGTACGTTCGACGTAGTTGTCGACTAACAGACGAAATGCGTCTGAGAGCTCATTGTATGAGCCTCTTAGAGTAGTAGTGTGCCGACCATCTATGTACACTGGGCAGGCGGGTTCCTCGCCAGTACCTGGTAGGCTTATTCCGATATTTGCTGCCTTTGATTCACCGGGGCCGTTGACGACACATCCCATAACGGCAACCGTCATTTCTTCCACCCCCTGATATTCACTTTTCCATGTTGGCATCATTCCACGCACGTAACCTTGGATTTGTTCAGCAAGCTCCTGAAAGGTAGTGCTGGTGGTTCTGCCGCAACCCGGACAAGCCGTTATGCTTGGTGCAAATGCACGCAGACCAAGTGCCTGCAACAGTTCACAGGCGGCGTAGACCTCGTCACATCGATCGCCGTTCGGGCGTGGTGTTAAAGAGACACGAATGGTGTCTCCGATTCCTTCCGTTAGGAGGGTTCCCATTGCGGAAGCTGACCAGACGAGCCCTTTGATACCCATGCCTGCTTCCGTAAGTCCCAGGTGAAGGGGTTGCGTGGTCTGTTTGGCGAGAATGCGATAGATGTCTATCAAATCACGAGGTCTTGACACCTTGCAGGAAATGATGATTTGTTGCTCGGAAAGCCCACTATCAAGTGCGAGTTTTGTTGATTCAAGTGCTGAGATGACCATGCAATCATTGATTATGTCTTGGGAGGTATAACCTAAATTGTTATCTGTGTTTTCTTGCATCTTGGTCATGACCAAGTCTTGATTTAGTGAGCCGCCATTGACACCAATACGGATCGGTTTGGCATTGTCTTTTGCCACTTGGCAAATCGTTTGAAACTGTTCGTCCCGGCGGCTGCCACTGCCAACGTTGCCAGGATTGACACGGTACTTGTCGAGGGTTCTAGCGCACTCTGGGTAACGTGTGAGTAAGAGATGGCCGTTGTAGTGAAAATCTCCAATCAACGGCGTTGCGTAACCGGCATCCAGCATTCTCTGTTTAATTTCTGGGACAGCCTGCGCCGCCTCATCTTGGTTCACCGTTACACGTACAAGCTCTGAACCAGCTGCGGCCAATTCGATACACTGGGTTGCGGTACTTGCGGCATCAGCAGTATCTGTTAGGGTCATCGACTGCACGGCGACCGGTGCGCCGCCGCCGATTTGTACATCGCCCACCGTAACGGATGTTGTCCTGTGGAGACGAGCGTTCTGCATATCCAAATGCATGATAACACTCACTCTTTACGCTCAGGACTCTGTCTACGGCTAGTTGCCGGCTACGAGTTCCCGAGTTCGCTTGTCAGAGAGCGTATCTCGCAAACATCAGGTTGGATTAACAGCGGGTTTAATTTTTGTTACGTTACTTTCCGGAGTGCCGCCCGAGCAGCAAGAATTGTTTGGTTAACATCTTGCTTTGTATGAGCCGCCGATAAAAACCATCCCTCAAACTGAGAAGGTGGCAGGTAAACTCCTTGCTGAAGCATAGCGTGGAAAAATGTCGAATATTTGTCCGTGTCTGCTTCAGTTGCCGAGGCGTAATTGGTCACCGTTTTTTGGGAAAAAAATGGGGTAAGAACAGAGCCAGCAACATTCACTGTCATCTCTACATTCGCAGATTTTGCCGCGTCTAACAGTCCTTTTCCCAAGAGACTTCCCAGTGATTTAACGTGTTTGTAAAGACCCGCAGAGAGATTAGAAAGGGCCCAAACACCTGCGGTCATGGCCAAAGGATTTCCGGAAAGTGTTCCTGCTTGATAGACAGGTCCCACCGGTGAGACATAGTTCATTAGTTCAGAACTCCCGCCGTAGGCACCTACGGGGAGCCCGCCCCCAATAATTTTTCCGAGGCACGTGAGGTCTGGCATGACGTTGTAAAGCGCTTGTGCTCCGCCTTTGGCAGCACGAAATCCTGAGATTACCTCATCAAAAATTAACAGCATGTTAAACCGATTACAAAGCCTTCGTAGTCCCTCAAGAAAACCATTTTCAGGTAATACGACGCCCATATTGCCGGCAATCGGCTCGACGATGAGAGCAGCGATTTTCCCACGATGACTCTTGCAGAGTCGAGTGACCGACTCGAGGTCGTTATAGGTTGCAATTAATGTATCTGACGCTGTCGCCTGTGAAACACCTGGACTGGTCGGAACCCCAAGGGTCGTTGCTCCCGAACCGGCTTGCACTAAGAATGAGTCGCCGTGGCCGTGATAACAACCGGCAAATTTGATAATTCGGTCGCAACCGGTCGCCGCTCGTGCAATGCGGATGGCACTCATTGTGGCTTCAGTGCCGGAATTGACAAAACGCACTTTTTCAATCGAAGGAACCAGTCGACACACAAGCCGTCCCAACTCGACTTCGACGGCCGTGGGCCCACCAAAACTTGTACCGAGACGCAGAGCGTTGTTAAGGGTTCGTTTGAGTTCGGCTGGTGCATGCCCGTGGATGAGTGGTCCCCAGGACATAACGTAATCTATGTATTTTTGGCCGTCGACATCCTGTATGTGTGATCCGCGTGCTCGCTCGATGAATGGTGGAGTGCCTCCGACTGCGCCAAATGCCCTGACCGGACTGTTGACACCGCCAGGTAGTACTTGATTAGCTCGTGCGAATAGTCTTCGCGATGCTTTGTTTGACATGAATCTGAACGATATCACGCGCCGCCGTTCTTTGACGCGGTCGTCAAGTCGGGTCCGCGTATGGTACAAGACACAGGAATGATTGCCGAAGCATGTGATGTATGTGGGGATGGCTCGATGGTGCCTCATGTCGAGGTTGCGCTACCCAGAGTGGGTTCGGTATGGATCAATCGTTGTGTTCAGAATGCTTGTGGCTTCCGGCAAATAAGACCTAGGCTGACGGTGCCTGATTTGAGCGCGTTTTATA
Source organism: uncultured Vicinamibacteraceae bacterium (assembly GCA_964507425.1). Lineage (GTDB taxonomy): Bacteria > Acidobacteriota > Vicinamibacteria > Vicinamibacterales > UBA8438 > DTWD01. Next base: position 26,483 of record CAZDQD010000100.1, on the reverse strand, counting down.
GTGCGGATTATTTTGATGACGCATCCCAAGCGGGCTTTCAGGGATACGCACGTCAGTGGCATCGCTATCAGAGAGACGCGTATTTTCTAGCAAGAGATCTTCGCGCGTTTAGGAGCAGGGGGCGTTTGCTTGAAGTAGGTAGTGCACTCGGTTTTCTGCTCGGTGCTCTTGCCGGAAATAGTGATTGGACAGTTGAGGGCGTCGAGATTTCGTCATTTGGTGCTTGGTACACGCGAAACCGATTCGGCTTAACCGTACACCAGTCCACTCTCGAAGCCGCGCATCTTCAGTCTAATAGTTTTGATTTCGTTATACAGAAGGATTTGCTTGAGCATGTTCTTGAGCCAAGAAGGCATTTGGAGGAGACATTTAGGATTATGCGCCCGGGAGCTCGAATGAGATTGATCACGCCGAATGGAGATGCGGATGTGGGGCCTATGGAGCGCGCCCGACTGGGTTCACCGAGTGAGATTCCAGTACTTGAGCAGGGTCACGTGTCTTTTTTCACTCGCCGGCATCTGCTCCGACTACTAAATGAGACAGGCTTCACGGTGCTAGGTCTAAGAAATATTGGTCTACGCCGTGGCATTCGATCTCTTGGTGTTGTGCCTTTCTGGCAGAGACGACCTGCAGTAATTCTTCGCGATGATTTGATGCGAACGGTACGGAATCGAAACGAGTTGATGACTGATGCCGATGTAGAGAAGTATCGTCAACGGGCTGAGCGTATGGATAAGGAAATTGAGCGTTCTAGCAGCTGGTTGAGGCGATGGAAACCCTATTACTACTATCGGTACCTTGTGAAGTGTTGTGACGCACTACCGTCGTCAATGACATTTGGGCAGGATTTTGATGTGTTGGTCCAAAAGGTCTAGTCATAGGCTGATGTGAGAAGATAGTAGGTGGGGGGGGACATATGTTCGGTCTCGGTTTTCGTTTGTTTGCCAGTGTGGCGACAGTTGGCTTGTTCGTTTTCAGTTCAAACTTTGTAGGCTTTGCGCAAGAACGTTCGATTGTTGACGGTGTCTACACCTCTGAACAGGCTGCGCGTGGTCAACGGGAGTATACGCAGCAGTGTGCGGCCTGCCACGCAACGGACCTTATGGGTGGGGAGATGGCGCCAAGCCTCGTGGGCGATGGCTTTGTTGGCGGTTGGAGTGGTGAAACACTTTGGACGCTGGCGGATTACACGAACGCAACCATGCCGCAGGATGCTCCTGGCAGACTATCGGCGCAAAGTTTGAACGATGTGCTTGCCTTTATTCTTGCATCGAATGAGTATCCCGCTGGGACTGACGAACTTGCACTTGATCTGAATGCCGAGGGCGATCCCATCCTGATCGATTGACCTAACCAGCGTCGGATGGCCTACCGCTGGTGCTTTTGTAATCTCGATCGATTACGGGTTCGTATATCCAGCTAGGGCACGTGCGGCTTCCCTTGCGAAGTATGTAATTATGATGTCGCTTCCCGCCCGTTTGATAGCAGTTAGTGCTTCCATCATCGCGCGTGGCTCGTCAATCCAGCCGTTTGCTGAGGCAGCTTTCAGCATCGAGTACTCGCCACTGACATGGTAGGCAGCAGTGGGGCAGCGGAACTCCTGTTTTACTCGCGTAATCACATCAAGATAGTGGAGGGCTGGTTTTACAATGACTATGTCTGCTCCCTCAGCCAAGTCGAGTTCAACTTCTCGAAGTGCTTCATCAACATTGGCGGGATCCATCTGGTGTGTGCGTCTGTCTCCGAACGCCGGTGTTGAGTCTGCTGCGTCGCGAAAGGGACCGTAGTAGGCGGAACAGTATTTCGCGGCGTAGGACATGATGGCGACATCTGAAAAATTGGCATTGTCGAGCTCTTGACGGATTAGCGCTACCCGTCCGTCCATCATGTCAGATGGTGCAACGACGTCAGCTCCAGCTCTTGCATGAGAAACTGCCACGGAGGCGAGTCTGTGTAGCGTGGGATCGTTTGCGATCTGGTCTCCTTCAAGGATCCCACAATGTCCGTGCGAGGTGTACTCGCACAAACATACGTCCGTGATGACAGTAAGTTCAGGGGCTGCTTGCTTAATTGCACGGATTCCAGCTTGGACAGGTGCGTCTTGGGCATCCGCTTGGCTACCAACCTCATCTTTCGTCTCGGGTATGCCGAACAAAAGAACGCCACGGATACCGTCTTTGGCAGCCGAAGCGGCCTCTGTTGCAGCTTCGTCTACCGAACGTTGGAACACGCCAGGCATAGATGGCACCTCGCGACGGATACGTTCTCCAGCACAAACGAAAAGCGGATAGACAAAAGTACTCGGAGACAAATGCGTTTCACAGACAAGATCTCTGAGGCTCGCTGAGCGACGAAGTCTGCGCGGACGATGGGTCAATGCGATCTTTTCCATGCTCGCTACGAAATCAAAACTTCCCTAGAGGATGACACAGTGGCCTCCTTGCTGTCAGGGTACCCGTTCTGGCTGCAATTATAGATAGCTGGCTTTTGTAGGAACTATAACCAAGGCTATGTTCTTTTGATTGAACTATCTAAAATAGTTTTCAATCGCTTGAACAAGCGCTGGTACGGTGTGGATTGAAGGCATTATTGTCGTTTTAACACCTAATTGTTCTGCCGCCTTAGCTGTTACTGGACCGATAGAAGCCACAATCGTTGTTCCCATAAATTCTACGGGATGATTTACGTTTACTAATTTGACAAAGTTAGTGACGGTCGAAGCACTCGTAAAGGTCACGACATCTATGCGGTTTTCTAGGAATGCTTGCGTCACATCAGTGCTAAGTGAGGTGACAGGTATTGTTCTATAGGCGATGACGTCGCGTACTTCCGCACCTGTGTTCCGAAGGGCGTCTGGCAAGTCTGATTTGGCTAGGTCGGCGCGTGGCAGGAGAATGCGAGAGCCAGCTGTATGTTTACGCAACGCGTCGACAATGCCACTCGAGTGATGCTCTTTGGGTATGAGATCAACTTCAAGGTTGTAACTGCTTAGTTGCGCTGCTGTTGCTGGGCCGACGGCGCAGAGACGGATGTTCCGAATAGTCTGAAGGTTTAAGCATTTTGCTTGCAGTCGACGCATAAATGCGTCGACACCATTTGACGACGTGAATACGATCCAGTCGAACGATCCCAACTCAGAAAAAGCGTAATCCAATGCGGAGGTGTCTTTCGGTTCGGTGATGCGAATAGTTGGAGCTTCGACTGGTATTGCGCCGCGCGCACATAACAATGCGACGAATTCCTCGGCCTGTGCGCGCGGGCGCGTCACAACGATATGTTTGCCGAATAACGGTTGAGTCATCCGCCTGAGGAGTTGTCCGAGCTTAATAGGTCTTCAGCGCCGTCGGCGAGTAACGCACTGGCGACCATTACGCCAAGATCAGAAGCGCTGTTGATATCACCGCTAATTTCCTTTCGGATTAGCTGTTTGCCGTCTGGCGAGGCGATTATTCCTTGCAGCGAAAGCCGGCCATCAGAGGCTGTAGCAAGTGCCCCAAGCGGGACTTGGCAGTCCGCGCCGAGAGCCGTTACAACGGCACGTTCGGCAGCTAAAGCCGCGCTTGTTGTCGGTTCCTCTATTTTGTGAAAAAGGTTTCGAATATCGGTGTTCTTGAGGCGGTACTCCGCTACGACAATACCTTGCCCTGGGGCCGGTAGGCAGAGGTCGGATGGAATACGTAGTGCTATTCGATCAGTTAAGTCCAACCGTAGCAATCCCGCGACAGCTAGTATCAGTAGATCGAAGTTACCGTCGTCAAGTTTCTGAAGGCGCGTTCCAACATTGCCACGAACCGGTTCGATTTCGAGTTCTGGAAAGGCGTGTCGTAGTTGTGCGACCCGTCGAACGCTACCAGTGCCAATGCGCCGCCCGTACTTGGTTTTCGTGAATAAATCGTCAGACGTAATCTGTGTCTTTCTGGATGTCTCGCGTTCGTGTTTTCGAACAACGACGGCGTCACGAGGATCTTCCCGTGGTAGTGCGGCAGAGATCATTAATCCTGGCAGTCGCGCCGCTGGAAGATCCTTCGCGCTGTGAACCGCAATATCGATCTGATTCCCTATGAGAGCGTCTTCGATTTCTTTGACGAAGAGTCGTTTGCCGCCTGTTTCTGAAACAGGCGCTTGTGACAGTCTGTCTCCGCTTGTTTTTATTATGACTAGCTCAGTTGGTGGGCCGTTGTGTTTGGCAATTTGTTCCGACACGTGTTTTGCCTGCCACAGCGCGAGCGGACTTCCCCTAGTTCCTATTCGTAGTCGATTCACCGGTGTTTCACTCTGGACGATTTCGATTCTCTATTCTTAATTCCCTTGATCGCATCGGTGTTGTTCTGGGATTTTGGCTTTGACGTCGAGGCGTCTAACCTGAACAGGCGCTCAAGAGAGTTGGCATCCGCGGCGAGTTCTTTTTCGTCACGGGCCGCTTTGAGTTGCTCAGTTGGCGCAGACAGTAATTTTTCTATTAGTAGGTGAGTGATTTCTTCGATCCTCATTCGTGTTGCCACAGGCAAAGACTCGAGTTTTGGTGCGAGGCGATCGAGTTCCTGTTTGCGAGTCGACTCGAAGGATTCACGGAGAGCAACAATGGTCGGAATCGCCCCTCTGGAACGGAGCCACGTCATAAAACTACTAACTTCGTCATGAACCATGAGTTCCGCAAGGTCAACTTGTGACTGGCGTTGTGCAAGATTGTCCTGGACGATGGTTTGAAGGTCGTCAATGTTGTAGAGGAAAACCTGTTCGACATCGGCGGCCGAAGGTTCGACGTCTCTTGGAATACCTATGTCGATAATGAAGAGTGGCCGATTGCGACGCGGCTGCATAGCTTTGATCACATGGTGACGTGACAGTATCCATTTTGACGCGCCAGTTGCAGTGACCACTATGTCTGTTGATGCTAGTTCCTCAGTGACTAATTCCCACGGGACTGCAGTTCCATTAACTTTTGTGGCGAGAGTAGTGGCATGCGCCGGTGTTCTGTTTGCGACACCTATGTGACCTACGTTCTGAGCTTTGAGGTGGGTCGCCGTGAGTTCGGCCATTTCTCCAGCACCCACGACGAGCGATCTAAGTTCAGTCAGATCACCGAATATCTTTCGAGCCAGCGATATTGCTGCGTAACTTACGGAGACCGCCCCCTCACCAAGACCTGTGTCGGTTCGGACCCTTTTGCCGACTCCGAAAGAGCAGTGGAATAGTCTGTTGAGCAGGGCTCCCGTATAGCCACGTTCAAGGGCAAGCTGATATGCGTCCTTGACCTGTCCGGCAATTTGCGGTTCTCCGACAACTAGTGAATCAAGGCCAGCCACAACCCGGAATAGATGTCTTGCAACGTCTGCGTCTGTTCGTCCGTAAAGATGGGGTTTGACCTCTGGCTCGGGTACGTCATGAAATGAACTCATGAATGTAGCGAGGTCTCGTTTGACCAGGTCCGGGTCGTCACACACCGCATAAATTTCTGAACGATTACAGGTCGAAAGTACAGCAGTTTCCGTGATTGTTGGGATCCTGCTAAGGCTGTCAAGTGCTTCCGCTACGCCCCGGCGAGAGAAATCAATACGTTCGCGTAGGTCGACGGGGGCGCTGTGATGACTTGCTCCAAGCAGGAAGAGATGCATGTTAGCCGGTTTTTAGGTCGAAAAATTAAACGAAATTACGTGCAGTTATTTTTAGTAGAAGTTATGACTCCGCGTGACAAAGTAGCCGATAGGCAAGAAGTTCAACATTAGAATCGCGAAACCCATGACTGATAGCCACGCCGCTCGGCGGCCAGTCCAGCCGATGTGTCGTCTTGCGTAAAGTCCAAAAGCGTAAACTAGCCAGCACAGTAAAACGATAAAGATCTTGGGATCGAGAAGTGACATGGCCTGAACACGAGGGTCCGCGGCGACGGGTTGCACTTCGAACAACCAAACAGCACCTACGGCAAGTCCGACTGTTAAAAACGCTAAACCAAAAGCCACGGCATGACGATTCATGACGTCGAGCACCTGAAGTGACGGTAAACGAGCATAGAACACACCAAGGTGCTTTCCTTTTAGTTCTTTAAAGAGCAGCACATACGTCACACTAATAACGCATGCCAGTGCAAAACTGGCATAAGCGACAAGTAGAGAGGAAACATGGATTTCGAACCACCGGCTTTCGAGTACGGGCGGGCGGCTAGCAACGGTGTTCGTAATTGCCGGGATCACTTGGAGGAGAACCATAAGTGGTACGATGAAAATACCCATCGCTCTCTCATCGGTGGTCATTTCCGTGTACAGATACGCTAGCGCGAGAAGCCAGACAAAAGCTGAGACTGCGCCCGTCGTTCCAACCAGTGGGATGTGTCCGACTTGCATCGTTTGCATGCCGATTACGAACGTATGTGCGAGTGCGCCAAAGACGAGCGAAACGGTGGCAATGCGTCCTGACGTTGGACTGCGTGTGCCGAAATGTATTGCGTAGGCGACTGCTGCAACGATGTAGAGGCCGAGGGGAATAATATTCATTAGTGTCTATTCTGAACTGAGACGTTGAGTTAGCTTGTTGGTGCGTAGTATCCCTGTTTGGTGCGAGTCGAAGTCGCATCCCGTTCGACGTCTACTACGATACGTCTCCATTGTCCGTTTCGTGTCGGGTTTGCTGATATATATCCGAGTGAATATTGACTCGAGAGTTCATCTGAAATCTGTTGATAGATAGTTGTAAGTTCGTCAACCGTTTCCGGGAAAAACGCGCGTCCACCGGTTTCTTGCGCAAGTTGACGTAAAACGAAATCCGCCTCACTGAATCCACGTCGCGAACGACTTTCGTCTGATTTTAAACCGATCGAGTAGATGGCTGTTTCAGAACGTTTAGCTTGTTCAAGAACTTCTTCGAATGTCACTAAGCTTGAGGTGTCTTCACCATCTGACAAAACGACAATCGCCTCGCGTCTCACGTCGGCTTCCAGCAGCGGGGCTTTGGCCAGATCTCGTAGAGCGATGTACATGGCGTTGTACAACGAGGTTGATCCACCGGCGGAGGTTCGTTGGATAGCGCGCTCCAGCTGTTCAGCATCATTCGTGAAGTCCTGAAGGATATCAACGCGACTATCAAAATCGACAATTTCTGCTAGATCTTCAGGGCGGAGCCTTTGGGAGAACCCGATAGCCGCTTCCTGCGCGGTTGTCATGCGTTCATCCATGCTGGCGCTTGTGTCGATGAGTAAAGCGAGAGCGATAGGCAGTTGCGTCTTCGTGAAAAAAGTTACATCTTGTTCAACGCCGTCCTCGTATACCAGGAAAGCGGATTGGTCGAGGTCGGTAACAAAACGGCCGTCAAGGTCAGACACCGTAACATTGAGAGAAACGACGTCAACGCCAGCGCGAAAGTCTGGTGCTTGAACTTCATCTTGTTGACCGTTGATTGAGTCGCAAAGCAATCCGGACCCGACCAAGACTAGCGCCATCGTGAGGATGAGTCGTAACAATTACTCAACCCTCAGAGGAGTTCCCCGTGCAGTGAGCCCCTGCCGTGTCGGATTTATTTTGATTTCTTCCGGTGGGATAAGCGCGTCCGGGCGGGAGTAAACCACGAGATATTGGTTGCGAAGTTCTGTAACGATATCTTCTAATGCTGGCTCAATTGCGAGGTCTGCAAGTAGGTCTCTGTGACGTCCGCCGCTGTCGCTGGGACCTTTACCGAACAACAGGTCACGTTCGACTTGTTGGTTACGTAATTCGATTGACGAAATACTCGAACTTGGTAAAAAAGCGTTGCGTCCAACCCGAAGTGAAAGGGTGTATAGACTTGCTCCAATTTCATCAATTTGTTCCAGGACTCTACGCGCGTCAGAGTTACTGTAATCGACTCCTTCGGTTGTTAGCGCCAGGATAATGGGGCGAGAGGCATTACGCCTCGCGAAACCATCCGCAGTTTGCTTGATTGCATCAAGCAGGTACGCTGCTTGATCAGGGAATGCAAAAAGTCCATCGATGCTATCCCGCAGGCGGGCAGCATCATCGGTCGATTCGACACGAATGCGAGGCGGTCCGCCGAAAGTAATAAGCGAAATAACATTTCCTTGTTGCATCCCGTCTACAAAGGTTGTCAGCCCACGCCTAAAACTGCTCACGGCGCTGGATGCAGCCTGACTGGTGTCGACGAGTATCGCAATCTGACGCTCTGCACCTGCCGGCTCGACCCTGAGGACCTCTCTGGATACTCCATCTTCGCGTATTTCGAAGTCAGTTGTGTTCAGGCCGGTTACCGGCGTACCGTCACCGTCAACCACTGACACGATCATGTGACGTTGGTTTGGCTGCGCATCAAGTTCGAGTGGGAAACCGACGCACAGAGCGAGCAGGCAAAGGGTGAGGGCTGTAGCCAAGCTCCAGTTATGCGTCATATATGGGTTATCTGACGACAAGACTATCCTTCGGCAGTATAGGTCTGACTCTTGGTTAGCGTCAAGACTCATAAACACCCAGAAAACATTGTAAATTAAGGGGTTGTTAGAATCGGTTTGCTCTAGATGTGCCGACCGTGTTTTCTTGACACCCCTATGGGTGCGTGCAATAATTTGCGCGGTTTTTCGTTCTGGATTGCCGTGTGCTGGTTGGTTGATTCTGGCGTGAACCGGTGGTTTTTTTCTCAGTGAGTTAGGCTGTTTTCAGCGCCGTCGCGCCGGGTTTGAGCAGAAAGTTTCACACTGCTCGTGGACTGGGTTTGCTGCGGGTTTTACGTCCAAGGTAGGTCGGTCGCAAGAAGGGCCCACAGCAACGATGCTAGACGCGTACATCCCCATTTTTCTCTTCATATTGGTCGCGATTGGTTTTGCTATCTTCACATTGATGGTATCGCGGCTTGTCCACTCGAGTAGCTATAACAAGGTTAAGCTTGAGCCATACGAGTGTGGTATTGAGCCGGAGACAGATGCAAGGGACCGTTATAGCGTCAGGTACTACCTCGTGGCGATGTTATTTGTCATTTTCGATGTGGAAACGGTCTTTATGTTTCCGTGGGCTGTTGTGATGGATGAGCTCTTACTTTTTGGACTGATTGAAATGTTGATTTTTCTGTTTATTCTGGTTGTTGGGTACGTCTACGCGTGGCGAAAGGGCGCGCTTGACTGGGCCTAACCGATAGTTTCCATTCTAGATAGTCATGTCGGACGAATCTCAAAAGAAGGAACCGGTCAAGTCAACCGAGGGGGACGCTAGTACCCCCGCTGTCGGTTCGGCAGGGTCAAATGCGCCATCGTCCACGGGTGAAAAAGCCGTAGCGCCACCTAAACCTAAGCCGAAACCGAAACCGAAGGCGCCGCCGGAGCCGCCGAAAGGCCCTGAAGACCAGCTGCCGCCTGAAGATCAAGCAGTGCCTGATTTTGTGACAGCTGTACAGGCTGAAATGGCTGATGCTATTGAGAAGGTTTCATATTGGGTCGGGGATTGGGCCATCATCGTACGTAGCGACCGCCTGCTTGATGTTATGCGTTTTTTAAAGCAAGACAACGCAACGACGTTTGATTACTGTTCGGACGTTACAGCCACTGATTGGCCCCCGCGGGACAAGCGGTTCGACGTTGTCTATTGCCTTTATTCGACCAGTCATCGTCATCGATTAGGGGTTAAAGTGCAGGTGAACGAGACTGACCCCGTTGAGTCCGTAACGGCGTTGTGGCCTGGAGCAAATTGGCTGGAGCGTGAAGTTTACGACCAATTCGGGGTGAATTTTGTGAATCATCCCGATTTGCGGCGAATATTGATGCCAGAGGACTGGCAGGGGTTTCCTCAGCGAAAGGATTATCCGCTTGAAGGACCAGGTGAACTCTTGATGGAAAGTCCTCAGGACTGGTTGCTCCTTCGTAACGTCGCTGATGAGGCGAATACCGAAACAGATATCGAATAGTTAGTGATATTTAATGACAACTCTCGACGCACCACGCGCTAGTACTGCACAGTTCGATACGAACGAGTTGGTCCTCAACATGGGCCCGCAGCACCCGAGTACGCACGGCGTGCTACGTGTGGTACTGAAGTTGGATGGGGAGCGCGTCATAGATGCTGACTGTGTAATCGGTTATATCCATCGGGGCGTCGAAAAATTGTGTGAGAACCGTGACTGGACGCACATTGTCCTACTCACTGACCGTATGGATTATGTGGCGGCGGCTACGAATAACCTTGGCTATGTAGAAGCGGTTGAGAAGTTGATGCAGGTTGAGGTTCCCAGACGGGCGCGGTATATCCGAACCATCTTGGCGGAGCTTCAGCGAATCGCAAGCCATTGTCTCTGGCTTGGTACTCACGCTATGGACATAGGGGCGATGACGGTTTTGCTGTATGCCGTCCGTGAGCGGGAGTTTATTCTCGATCTGTTTGAGGAATATTGTGGTGCGCGCCTTACCTATAACTCGATGCGGGTCGGTGGCTTACCGCTCGACATCCCGCCTGGGTGGGACAAAAAGGTCTTGTCATTCTGTGACCTCATGGAAGGAAAACTCGATGAATACGAGACCTTGCTGACGAACAACAGGATTTGGGTGCAGAGAACGAAGAATGTTGGTGTCATTTCCGGTGAGGAAGCGATTGGGCTTGGTTTGTGTGGCCCGCCACTTCGCGGTTCTGGCGTTTCTCGTGACCTTCGAAAAGACGAGCCTAACGCAGCATATGAGGAGTTTGATTTCAATGTGCCGCTTGGCACCCAAGGTGATACCTACGACCGCTATCTGATCAGAATGGATGAGTTCCGAGAATCCATTCAAATTATCCGTCAAGCTGTTGAAGGGTTGCCTGAGGGACCTGTGATGGGAAAGGTCCCAAGGTTACTTAAGCCTCCGGCTGGTGAGACCTATCACGCTATTGAATCGCCGAAGGGTGAGCTCGGGTATTTTCTTGTGAGCGACGGTAGATCGACCAATCCCTATCGCTTTCGGGTAAGGCCACCGTCCTTCTGTAATCTGCAAGGCCTAAAACGATTAGTTACCGGTCACTTGGTTGCCGATGTTGTGGCCCTAATAGGTACGATTGATATCGTCCTTGGGGAGGTTGATCGTTAGGCAATGGTAGATACAGTCGTTGTTCCATTGTTGAAAATTGCTGTTCTTTTGAACGCTGTGCTTGTGGCCGTTACTTTCCTTGTGCTCATGGAGCGCAAGGTTATTGCGTGGGCGCAATCTCGACTTGGTCCTATGCGCGTTGGTCCTTACGGCATTCTTCAGGCACTTGCGGATCCGATTAAATTAATTCTTAAGGAAGACATTACGCCGGTTAAAGCCGACAAGTTTCTCTTTACCCTGGCGCCGATTATGAGTTTGGTGCCTGCGCTCGTCGTATTTTCGGTTGTGCCTTTTGGACCAGATGCGCTGTATTACATCAGTGACATCAACGTCGGCCTACTATTCATCATTTCAGTCACGTCAATTGGGGTCTACGGAATTATTCTCGGTGGATGGGCCTCAAACAGCAAGTATCCACTTCTCGCAAGTTTGCGTGCGTCGGCGCAGCTGATCAGCTACGAGATTGCGGTAACGATGACACTGGTCAGTGTCATTCTTACTGCAGGGACGCTCAGCTTGATCGGTATTGTGGAGGCCCAACAGGAAAGTGGGCTGTGGTTTGGTTTCATTCAGCCAGTTGCGTTTGTCTTAGTGTTTATTGGCGGCATGGCTGAGACCAACCGTTTGCCGTTTGACATGCCTGAGGCTGAGACGGAATTGACCGGGGGGTTTCATACAGAGTACAGCGGGATGCGGTTTTCACTGTTTTTTCTCGCTGAATACGCGAACGTTATTGTAATTTCTGCCGTAGTAGTGATCATGTTTTTTGGTGGTTGGTTGCGTCCTTTTCCTAATGTTGCAGCCCTTTCTTTTTTGGATATCGTTCCAGCGTGGACGTGGTTCATTGGGAAAATTTTCTTTTTCCTGTACATCTTCATCTGGATTAGGGCCACGCTTCCGCGTTATCGCTATGACCAGTTGATGTCTCTTGGATGGAAGATTTTGATTCCGATTGCAATAGGAAACCTTGTCGTGACGGCTGTGGCGAAGGTGGTGTTGTAGCCGATGGTCGAAGCGTTTGTGTTCTATCTGCTCGCGGCCTTGATTCTTGGTCTTGGCGTTATGGTGATCACGGCTCGGAGCGCGGTTCACAGCGTCGTGTTTCTGGTGGTGAACTTTCTTTTGGTAGCTGTGCTGTACGTGATGCTGAGTGCAGAGTACGTGGCTGTGGTACAGGTGTTGGTCTATGCCGGTGGCATCGTTGTGCTGTATCTCTTCGTTGTCATGCTTGTTAATTTAAAGCGTGAGCCAGAGCGATACACGGATCCTCGTCGGCTTGGTGTTTGGGGAACCGTGCTAGGTGGTGCCGTACTCGCTCAACTAGTAGGTATCGTTGTTTATTCATCGATGCGGAGTTCGACGGTGGTTGGCGGAGCCGGTCTCGGGTCGGATACACCTTTTGCCATTGGCAATACTGAGCAGTTGGGTTGGGTGTTATACACGAGTTATTTGATTCCGTTCGAGTTGGCCTCGATGTTGTTACTGGTTGCCATGATTGGTGCCATTGTGCTGGCTAAACGGAACTTGTAGAGGAAACACTGTGTTTGAGATTACGCCACTACATTACAGTTTGCTTTCGGCGGCGCTCTTTATGATTGGGGTGATTGGCGTTCTTGTTCGTCGCAATATCATCATTATTTTCATGTCGATAGAACTGATCCTTAATGCAGTGAATATCAATTTGGTGGCGCTTTCGTCGCAGTGGCAAGATCTGTCTGGTCAGGTTTTTGTTGTGTTTGTTATTGCGGTTGCTGCTGCTGAGGCAGCTGTTGGGCTTGGAATCATTATTGCGTTTTATCGAAACAAGGAAACGGTAAACATCGACGAGATGCAGCTCATGCGTTGGTAACTTTTTATGGACCTTATTTGGCTTATCCCGCTTTTGCCCGGTGTTGGGGCTGCTGTTAACGGATTGGTTGGGATCCGTTATTTCAGTAAGCGTGCGGCTGGTCTGCTTGCCGCAGCGACTATGCTGGGTTCGTTTGTTTTGAGTGTAAACGCGTTTCTGCAACTGCTTGGCACGTCAGACCGGTACCACAAAGTAACCGTAGCAACTTGGATTCCGCCAATTCCACTTGAAACGGTCAACGGCATGGGGTCTTTTGAGGTGCCTTGGGCTTTTGTTCTCGATCCACTGTCATCCATGATGCTGCTGATTGTGACAGGCATCGGATTTCTGATTCACGTTTATTCCATTGGTTATATTGACCACGAACCCCGCCCTGGCGTCGCCAGATTTTTCTGTTATTTGAACCTCTTTTGCTTCTTCATGCTGACTCTTGTCCTGGGAAGTAATTTTTTGGTGATGTTTGTCGGCTGGGAAGGGGTCGGACTCTGCTCCTACCTACTTATTGGTTACTGGTACAAGAAGCAGAGTGCATCAGACGCGGGCAAAAAGGCATTCATTACAAATCGGATTGGTGATTGGGGTTTTGTAATGGGTGTGTTTCTTGTCTACTTCACCTTTGGCACGTTGGATTTTCGCGGTGTGGCTGAGGCGGCGTCTACGATGCCGGTTGAGACGGCCGCCGTGGGTTTTGGTGTCGTGTCACTTATTTGTCTCTTTCTTTTTGTTGGGGCTACTGGCAAGAGTGCACAGATTCCTCTCTATGTCTGGTTGCCAGACGCAATGGAGGGGCCGACGCCCGTTTCGGCGCTAATACACGCCGCCACAATGGTGACCGCTGGTGTCTATATGGTTTGCCGGAACGCCGTACTGTTTACCCATGCTCCGATTGTGATGGAGATTATCGCGGTCGTTGGGGTGCTCACTGCGTTAATGGCCGCTACTATCGGCTTGGTTCAAACCGACATCAAACGGGTGTTGGCATATTCAACCGTTTCCCAGCTTGGCTATATGTTTCTGGCGACTGGTGTGGGTGCCTTTGCGGCGGCGGCGTTCCATCTAATGACGCATGCTTTCTTTAAAGCTCTACTATTTCTCGGAAGTGGTTCTGTGATTCATGGCATGAATGAGGAACAGGATATGCGAAAAATGGGGGGGCTAAAGCTGCATATGCCAGTGACGTTTGTCACAATGTTTATAGGTGCTATCGCGATCGCCGGGATTCCACCCTTTGCTGGATTTTTTAGTAAGGATGAAATCCTTTACCGGACCTTCCTACATAGCGAAGTACTCTGGGGTCTTGGGGTCGTGACAGCGGCCATGACGGCGTTTTACATGTTCCGCCTGATCAACATGACGTTTTTTGGCTCGTATCGCGGTCCGGCGTGGGATAGAGGTGGCCATCAGGAAGAGGGACATGATGGCGAACATGGCGGTGCATGGCATGGCCCGCATGAATCGCCGACGTTGATGACGGTTCCGCTGATGGTGCTGTCACTTGGAGCCATCATTGCCGGCTTTATAGGAATTCCAGCTGCTCTTGGTGGCTCAAACGCGATTGAACACTTTCTCGAACCCAGTTTTGTAGTGGCTGGCGCACCGCATGTCGAGGAGGTTCACCATATGTCACATGCTGCGGAGATTGGTCTAATGCTGTTTTCGGTTCTGATTGCAGTTGGTGGCATTTGGCTTGCGTACCGCAATTACGTTAAGCGGCCTGAAAACGCCGTACGCATGGCTGAGAGCTGGTCTACACAACATCGTCTTCTAACGAACAAGTATTACGTTGATGAACTCTATGATTCCACGGTTATTCGCGGAACCATGGGGAGTGCGGATGGTCTGTGGACTGTCGACAAACGCGTCGTGGATGGCACCGTAAACGGCACTGGCTGGACCACACTTGCGATGTCATGGATTTCTCATGTTCTCGATAAATATGTAGTAGATGGTTTTATTAATTTTGTTGCGTGGGTTTGTAGCGAGGCGAGTTACATTTTTCGCCGGGCTCAGACCGGACTTATTCAAAACTACGCGTTCGCCACCTTACTGGGGGTTTTCGCGTTCGTCACTTGGTTTCTTTTTGCCCAGTAGTCAGACATAACCATGAGCAACGCTGCTAATTTCCCGTTTCTGTCTTTGATCTTGTTCACGCCACTTGCTGGTGCGATTCTTTTACTTTTCATCAGTAAGCAGAACGAGAATCTGATCCGCTTAATCGCCAACGTCACGGTAGCGATAGGTTTCCTTGTATCGCTCCCCTTGTGGTTCTGGTACGACTCTTCGAATCCAGACTGGCAATTTGTTGAGAGGTATCCCTGGATACCGTCCATTGGCGCCGAATATTTCATCGGTGTAGACGGCTTTAGCGTCTTGCTGATCTTGTTGGCGACACTTATGGGTGTTATCGGCGTGTTGTCTTCGTGGAATGCGATCCAGATGCGCGTCAAGGAGTACTACATCTTTCTCTTGATGTTGCAAACCGGAATGATAGGTGCGTTTGTGGCGCTTGATTTCTTGCTGTTCTTCCTTTTTTGGGAAGTGATGCTGGTGCCGATGTATTTCCTCATTGGCATTTGGGGCAGTGATAACCGACTCTACTCCGCGATTAAATTTTTCCTGTTTACGTTGGTTGGCAGCGTCATCATGTTGCTCGGTATTCTTGCTGTTTATTTCTATCACTACAGTGTCACAGGTATTTACAGCTTTGATATCACGCGCTTTCATGAATTAAATATTCCGTACGACTTGCAGTGGTGGATCTTCCTTGCCTTCTTCCTTGGATTTGCAGTGAAGGTCCCAATGTTTCCGTTTCACACTTGGCTGCCAGACGCACATACAGATGCGCCGACAGCGGGTTCGGTGATCCTGGCCGCTGTGCTACTGAAGATGGGTACGTACGGTTTTATTCGTTTTAGCTTGCCGATTCTTCCTGAGGCAACCCAGGCCTTTGTCCCGGTTGTTGTGCTGTTGTCGATTATCGGTATTGTTTATGGCGCCTTGGTGGCGATGGCGCAACGCGATTGGAAACGACTTGTGGCATATTCCAGTGTGAGCCATATGGGCATGGTGATGCTTGGTATGTTTGCGTTGACCCCGGTCGGGATCACTGGAAGCATTGTGCAGCAACTGAACCATGGGATTTCTACCGGTGGGCTCTTCCTGCTTGTTGGTGTGGTCTATGAACGGCGACACACGCGACTGATCGCTGAGTACGGTGGGTTGTCGAGTGTTATGCCTGTGTATGCGGCGATCTTTCTCGTAATGACAATGTCTTCCATCGGCCTGCCCACGTTAAATGGTTTTATTGGTGAGTTTTTGATTCTGCAGGGCATTTTCGTTGTTAGTAAGACCTGGGCCTTTTTCGCGGCGAGTGGCATAGTGTTGGGGGCTGCGTACATGTTGTGGCTTTACCAACGGACCATGTTTGGTAAGGTGACTAATCCAAAGAATGAAGATCTTCCGGATATCGGCCTTCGTGAGTTCGCGACATTTGTGCCGCTCCTGATTTTGGCGGTCTGGATTGGTCTGTATCCGAAGCCGTTTCTTGACCGACTTGAAACGTCTGTTGACAAGGTTATGTCACGAGTCGACAGTGGTTACGTGCCGAGGTACGCATCCGAGTCTGCTGGCGTAGCCCCGCTGTTGGAAGATGCGGACGCCGGTGTACTTGAAGTCCCTGGACGTGCTGGTTCTCGATAGATCGTTACCGATTAGCTAAGGATATTACTGAGGATGCCTGCTGGTTATACGTTTGACGATTTTTATTACATCCTGCCTGAGATCATCCTGACAGTTGGTGCTCTGCTGGTTTTGATTGCTGACATGCTGTTCAAGAAACGGGACGGGATTGTTTTTGGCGTCACGATGGCAACGCTTTTGTTAACAGCGGCCACGGTTATTTCGTTTGACGGCGTTAACACGACCGCATCCGCTGGGTTGCTGGCGATTGACGGTTTTGCGACGTTCTTCAAAGTGGTCTTTCTTCTGTCAGCGGTCATGACTGTTTTGATGTCGGTTCCGTATTTTCGTGCAGAAGGTCTGCAAGGTGGGGAATACTACTTTTTGATCCTGTGTGCAACGCTCGGCATGATGTTTATGGCCAGTGGCGTTGACTTGATTACGCTGTTTATTGGTTTGGAAACGATGGCTATATCGTTTTATATCCTGGCCGGATTTCTAAAACCGAGCCAGCGGTCCAACGAAGCAGCTGTTAAATATTTTTTGCTCGGTGCGTTTTCTCTAGGGCTGCTGCTCTATGGGATGTCCTTACTGTACGGTGCGACGGGAACGACCAATCTACACGGCATAGCGGAAGCGTTGGCAGGCGGCGAGCGGTCGGTTATTTTGCTACTTGCTGTGATTCTCGTTGCGGTGGGGATGGGCTTTAAGATCGCCGCCGTGCCCTTTCATATGTGGGCGCCAGACGTTTATGAAGGCGCTCCAACTCCGGTGACAGCGTTTCTTTCCGTGGGTTCAAAAGCCGCATCGTTCGCGATGCTTCTTCGTGTGTTTGTCGTCGGACTTCCGGTACTTGTGGCTGATTGGCAGACACTGTTTTGGGTACTAGCGGCAGTCACGATGACAGTTGGCAATATTGCGGCGATAACCCAGTCGAACACCAAGCGAATGCTGGCCTATTCGTCGATTGCTCACGCCGGTTATCTATTAATTGGTGTTGTCGCTGCGACAGAACGAGGTATTGCCGCCACGATGGTCTATTTGTGGGTCTACCTTTTTATGCAACTCGGCGCTTTTGCCGTTGTGGCGATGTTGCGTCGGCAAGAGGTAGTTGGTGACGAGCTGAAGGATCTGAGTGGCCTGTTTTTTCGGAAACCGTTCGCGGCAATAGCGATGCTGATTTTTATGCTGTCCCTCGGTGGAATTCCGCCGACGGCTGGATTCATGGGCAAGTTTTGGATATTTGGGGCCGCGATTGAAGCGGAGCTCTATTGGCTAGCGGTGATAGGCGTCATCAATAGTGCGATTTCACTTTACTACTATTATCGTGTCATTGTGTTCATGTGGTTAAAGGAAGAGACGACTGGTCCAGATATCGAAATGGGTCCCGCGATGGCCACCGCGCTCGGGATTGCCGTAGTTGGGTCTATTCTCTTTGGCGTTTACCCAGATGCGGTGTTCAACCATGCGCAGATTGCTGCCGAAATGTTTGGATCGGCCGTATCGACTGTCGCACAGCAGTAGTTACGGAGCTTGAGTTCTTCTTTTTCTCCGTGCCGTGTAACGGCTGAGAACATTTGTGAACAATGACCTGTCGAGGCGGGTACTTACCTGGATTCTGAGAATTTATGGGGTCTTGGCACTGCCTGCCTTAATTTTTGTTGTAGCGCCTCATGACTGGATGCGTGCCATTCATAGTTGGGCTGAGTTAGGGGTAATGCCTGACACGCCTGTTGTGTGGTACCTAGCACGTTCAACGTCCGCGTTTTACGCAATTCTTGGTGGTTTATATCTTCTAGCCTCTCTGGACATTGACCGTTACCATCCCCTCGTGATCTATCTTGGCGTTGCCACGACAGTGCTGGGATTGGTCTTATTTGTTGTCGACTCTGTAGAGGGGATGCCGGCATCATGGACGTGGTCAGAAGGTCCAGTTGTGATCGTGTCCGGTATCGTGATGTTATACCTTACGCGTCTATCGACCCGCTGGACTGGTTAACTGACTGACGAGTGTTCCCGCGCAGTACACGCTCAGGCGGAGCGCGTACTGTTAGCGGGGTGAGTAAGCCGGACCTTTAGGATGGGGAGTGGCGCGTTTCGACCTGGCCAAGAGCCTCATCAATTAACGCCTTGTTGTCTTCCTTCGTTAAGTTTCGCCGGATCAGTTTTGATGCGATCATTAGTGATAGATCAACCGCTTCCTGACGTAGTTGCGAAACGGCCCGGTCTTTTTCCAATTGGATTTGTCGCTCGGCATTCTGGACGATTGTTTTCGCTTCTGCTTGTGCTTGTTGGTGCAGGTCATTTCGTACTTTTGCAGCGTCTGCGCGAGTTTCAGAAATGATGGCGTCGGCTTCGACCCGCGCTCGACTAACGATCGCCTCCGACTCCTGTTGAACCTGTTCCAGTTCTTTGCGCGCCCGGTCGGCATCGCTCAATGATTTGCGAATACCTTCCTGACGTTCTTCTAGTGCCGCGAGTAATGGACCCCACGCGAACTTTTTGAGCAACGTCAACAGGACCACGAATACCAGGATGGTCCATATAAAGAGCCCAGGTTCAACCTGAACAAGTGGATTATCCATCGGCTACCTACCTTTAAGCCGCGAGCAGCAGAATAAGCAGTGCGAATACCTCGGCGAGAATAGCGACACCTTCAAGCAAGAATAGCGGTAAGTTCACAGCACCGGTAATCTGAGCAGCGGCACTCGGCTGGCGGGCGATTGCTTCTGCTGCTGCGGCAGTAAACCGACCGATGCCCAATCCCGCACCGATAACGATCAATCCAAGACCAATTGCTACTCCAAATAAATGCAAGTTCTCCATTCAGATACTCTCCGTGTTTTGTCTGTTTTGACTAGTGATGTACGTTAATGGCCATACCTATAAAGACCGACGATAACAGCGTAAAGACATACGCTTGTACAAGGACAACAATAATCTCGAGCGCATTAATACCAACAGCCAGAGGGACTGATACCGCCAGGCCAACACCGAGCCCTGCGAATGCAGTTCCAAATAACTCTGTGAAAATAAAAACGAAAGATAAGATCGCCAAAATCGCAATATGCCCACCGGCCATGTTGGCAGCCAATCGCATCGTCAGCGCGAATGGCTTCACAAACATTCCCATCACCTCAATTGGAATAAGCAGGATGTAGAGTGGCCATGCAAGCCCGTGGGGAACAAGGTTGACCCAGTGACGAACAAACCCGTGCGCCATTGTTCCGGCAATGATGATCGAAACGAACGTAATCGTCGCTAAAGCCGCCGTAACATTGAAGTTGGCTGTCGCGGTCGTCCCACCATGAATGAGGTGCTTAACCATCGAATTTTCGCCGGTATGAAGGATCGTATGGTCCACCAATCCCAGAACCTCGAAAATTGGTATCAAACCGATAACGTTCGCTCCCAAAATAAAAAAGAAAAAGGTCAACCCCAGAGGAGCGAATGTTTTGACCCATTTAGGACCAACATTTGGAAGAACGATGGAGTCACGGACAAACTCGACAATAAACTCTAAGCCGTTCATGAAACCACTTGGGATCATTTGATCCTGCCGCAAATAACGTCGAACAGCCAGCGTAATCAAAAAGAAGAGCGTTGTCGCGACCAACAGCAACATGAAGACATGCTTTGAGATCGAAAAGTCGATACCAGCAATGACTGGAAGAGGCAGGACCGGATGTTCCCCGTTCGCAATATGCCCGATAATGACCTCTCCGGCGTCGAAGCCCTGTTCTGGACCGTGTGCCGTGGCGTCTGAGTGCTCTGTCGGTTGCATGGGATGAGTTATTGAATACGTCCTGCGTATTTACCCAGCTGATTGTTGGTTAGTCATGCTGAGTCTTTGCAGGTGAAAAACTTCCAAGATATGAAGTAACACGAAATACACTGTAAAACTGACTGCGAACGGAATTGGTTCAAGTGCAAAAGCAAAAATTATCGTGACAACGTAAATGCCGAATGCGACCATTTTACAAATTAATCCACGAATGAGTAACTGGGTTACCCGTTCTGGGTGTTGCCGGAAGACCCTGGTCAGCATTACCGTGAAGATGCTTGCCACAAGCAACGGTCCTGTCATCCCGAGAAAAATTTCGGCCGAAACACTCGATGGAAATATCGATATGGCGACGATATTGGAGACGACACACATGAGTGCAGCCGGCCAGACTAGATTCCCGAGACCTGTGTTTTTCACAATTTCCAAACCGTCTTTGCTATCTCATAGAAACCGACGATGAGTCCCACAAACAAACCAACAACCAAGCCCCAAGGCGACGTTTCCAACCATCTATCAACCAATGTTCCGGCGATTACGGACAGGAGAATCGACCCAATCAATGTATAACTGGCCGTTGCTGCTGGTCCTGCCCTGCGGACATTGTCTTGCAGGTGCCGCAGGGATCTTGCCAAAAATTGGTTTCGCTCATCGGGCATTCGAACCCTCGCCAATGGCGTGTGTCCGGGTCGTGAAAACTCTATTATCAATAGGCTGTTTCAGAAGACCTGTTACCGCGGCTAAACAAACAGCTAATGATAACAAGGCTCGAAGTGTGGTGCAACGAAGGCGCACGTGTTTGCAGACCTTCCTTGGCGTTATATGACTAGTTCAAAAAAATGTTAAATCAACACTCTTCACGAGTTTTATTTACGTCCACGGACGTGTTGTTGGTGTTACTTGTCCTGATTTGGGGGGCGAATTTTTCTGTGGTAAAGGTTGTCGTTACTGAAATTCCGAGTCTCGCTTTCAATGCGATCCGGATACTAACCGCTTGTTTTGTGCTTGTGGTGACTTCTCGACTTAAAGGTGAGAGTCTTCCTGAGAGGCGCGATTGGCCACACTTTGCCATGCTCGGTTTTCTTGGGTATTTCTTGTATCAAATTCTGTTTGTGACCGGATTGGAGAAAACAACTGTCACAAATAGTTCGTTAATTCTCGGGTGTATGCCGTTTGCGGTAATCGCCTTGAATGCAATTAGTGGCCAACGAGAATCATTTGGGTGGAGACAATGGGTTGGGTTCGTTCTTGCCACGGTTGGCGTGGGTTTTGTCGTCGGGCAGGGTGGAGAAGCTAACTTGGAGACGTTTGCCGGCGACGCAATGATTTTTGTCGCGCTTTGGGCCTGGGCGTTCTACACGAGTGGGTCACGGAGCCTGTTAGATCGCTACTCTCCATTGCAAGTTTCAACATATGCAACGGTAGTCGGTGCCCTACTTTTTACGCCCGTAGCGGTACCCACACTTATAGGTCTCCAGTGGACGAATATTAGTGTTTCGGCATGGGTACTCACGGTCTTGTCAGGTGTTTTTGCACTTTCTGTTTCGCACATCATTTGGTACACAGGCGTACAGAGACTCGGAAGTGCACGGACGTCGGTATATTCCAATGTCGTTCCCGTGGTGGCAATGTTCATCGCCGGCGTGTGGCTACTCGAGCCTATTGGCGTGGTTCGTGTTGGTGGGGCTGCGATTGTGCTTACTGGACTGCTGCTCACACGAGTGGAGACAAGGAAACCCCAGTCATGAGATCAACTTTGAGCTGTAGAACAACAAGCTTTTAGTAGGTGGCGCTTTCTGTGATCGCGTTCAGCACGTCAGTAGCTTGAGGAAGTATGGCTTCTTCGAGAATCGGACTATAGGCAACAGGACAATCAAGGGCACCAACCCGTTTGACGGGAGCGTCAAGGTATTCGAAAAGTTCATCAGCAATACGCGCAGCGAGTTCTCCGCCAAAACCACAAGTCAACTGGTCTTCGTGTGCGATCACAACGCGATTTGTCGCTTGAACACATTGGGCGATTGTTTGCCAGTCGTAGGGAGCGATGGTTCTAAGGTCCACAACCTCGACATCGATGCCAGCCTGGCTGGCCAGTTCTGCTGCTTGCAGGGTTCTTTGGACGAGGGCACCCCACGTTAAGACCGTGACGTCTGTGCCTTGTCGACGGATAGATGCGCGCGCGAATGGAATCGTGAAATCAGAGCCGGGGTAGATTTCTTTGTTGAACGTCTGCCGATAGAGATGTTTATGTTCCAGAAATAGAACAGGGTCGTCACAACGGATGGACGTACGGAGCAGGCCTGCAGCATCAGCAGCCGTCGACGGAAAAGCGATTCGAAGTCCTGGGCAGTGCGCGAAGATACTTTCACCTGACTGGCTGTGGTACAAAGAGCCGCCGCGCAGGTAGCCACCGATAGGGACACGGATAACGACCGGACACGAGTAGTCATTGTTTGACCGATACCGTAGCATCGACAATTCATCGCGAATCTGCATCATCGCCGGCCAGATATAGTCAAAGAATTGAATTTCTACTACTGGTTTTAGTCCACGTAACGCCATTCCAACTGCGCGGCCGACAATGTTGGCTTCGGCTAACGGCGAGTTGAAAACGCGGTCAGATCCGAACTTCCGTTGCAGCCCGAGGGTTGCCTTGAACACGCCTCCCTTGCCTGTGACCTCAGACAGGATGTCTGAACGGCTCGCATCGGCAACGTCCTCGCCGAAGACGACAACGCGACGGTTATGTTCCATTTCATCGTGCAACGTTTTGTTGATGGCGGCGACCATCGTGTCAGGCGTTCCCTTCGTGGCCGCAACCGATTCAAATGATTTCGCCGTGGGATCGACCGTGGGGGAGTACACGTAGAGCATCGCACTAGCCACGTCTGGTTTGGGGGCGGCGATTGCTCGGTCGGTCGCTTCTTGTATTTCGCGGTCAACTTCGGCAGCAATGGTCTCAAGGTCTCCAGCGTTTGCATGACCTTCCGAACAAAGAAACTGCGCGAACTTTCTCAACGGATCGTTAGCGGCTTCGGTTTCCCGCTCCTCTGCTGTTTTGTATGCACCTTCGTCATCTGACATCGAGTGGGAATAGGGGCGTGTGACGCGTGCGCGGACCAGAGCGGGTCCTTTGTGACGAGCGTGTCGAACGGCCGCGTTCATTGCTCGATAACTTTCAAGTGCATCTGTGCCGTCGACGCGAATCACCTCCAAATTTGGAAAAGATTCAACGAGTGTGGCGATGTCACCACCCGGTGTTTGAAACTCGACGGGTACGGAGATGGCATATCCGTTGTCTTCAACGAGATACACGATGGGTAGCTGCCGTTGGCAGGATGTATTTAAGGATTCCCAGAATTCGCCGCCACTTGTTTGTCCGTCACCCAACGTGACAAGAACGACCTCACCGTGAGGTTGGGTGGTTTCAGTTTCGGTTTGGTCGAGTCGAGAGAATAAATAACCGGCTTCAGCTGCGCCAACGGCGTGAAGACATTGTGTGGTGCAGCAACTTGAGGATGACACGATGTGCAGTTCGGGTGAAGACCAATGAGTCGGCATCTGTCGACCACCGGAATTTGGATCTGTTTTTGCGCCGACGGCATTAAGCAACATGTCATAGGCGGTGAGACCAAGGGTTAAACACAGGGCGCGATCACGGTAATACGGAAAGATCCAGTCGTAACCCGATTCCAGGTTTAAACCGGCGGCGACCTGTATCGCCTCATGTCCGGCACCGCTTATCTGAAAATAACTGAGGCTCTGGTTTTTTAATTGAAGTTCTTTGTCGTCCAAATGTCGCGAAAGCAACATCTTTCTGTAAAAATCAAGAAATTGGCTTGGTAGTAATGCGTTTGGCTGCTCTGCCGGTGTAGGCGTAACAGACGCGATTTGGGCCGATGTTCCGTTTGTGACCGTCGACGATTTCATAGCGAACAGCTTTCGCGGTGAGCGAACTCTCGGGTCAGCCGGCCCGGAGAAATCACACGCGCGGCCCGCAGATTATATCACGTGGGTTCGAATCAAAAATGGTACAGAGAAAGGCTTTAAGTAGTTGAAAATAAATACCTTAAAATATACGGCTAGAAGGATGTGTTCACGGAAATTATGAAATCTAAACCGGTCGTAAGTCGTTGGGAAACCATCGATCTCGAAAAAATCACGGAGATGGTTTCACGCAAGCGGGTTGTCGGGCAACAGCAGACGATTGCCCAGTGCTATATGAAGAGCGGGACCTATGTGCCGGTGCATACACAAGCGAGTGAACAGATGATTTACGTACTCCAGGGAGCCATCCGTGTGGTGGTTGATGGCACGGGTTTTGTGGTTGGCGAAGGAGAAGTTGTCCAACTTCCGGCAAAGCTCTCTCGCCATATTGAAGTGCTGGAAGACACATTTCACCTGGAATTTTCTCATCTTCCTGAGAGTACGTAGGCGCTGTCCAGACCTGCAAATAGGGAGTTATCAAGTGGGCCGGCGTACGAAACGTGCCGGGCTAGTGAATTTCATCGTCCCAGTTTTTGCCCCGACCAGAATAGACATCGAGCCGTTTCTTCAGTCTTCCCATTTTCCACTTGAAGTAGCGATATTTGATGTCGGCAACTATTCCGAGTCGTCCTAGTCGAGGTCCGGTGAAGCCAAGGCGTCCTACGGATAAGCCGCGGAGTCTTTTTAGATAAAGATACCCGACAAGTAGTCCGCCGAGGTGTGCAATGTGTGCAATTCCCGAACTTCGAGGAACGGACAGGAATGCGACGGCACCGATGATCATCACGAAGTATTTGGCAGGTACTGGGAAAAGGAAAAACATCAGTATCGGTGTGTCAGGGTAGTACAGCGCGAATGCAATCAGTAGACCGTAGATGGCCCCAGATGCTCCTATTGTTACCGCGGCATACGTAGGTTCCGCGAATGCAAATGGAAGGAGACTCGATACGATTGTTGTGAGTCCAGCTCCAATGCCTGTGATGAAGTAGTAACGGAAAAAGAACCGCGACCCCCAGATTCTTTCCAACTGCACACCGAACATCCACAGGACTAACATGTTGAACAGGATGTGAGTGATGCCACCATGTAGGAACATGTAGGTAAACGGTTGCCATATCCAGAATCGTGTGAGCACGA
This sequence comes from uncultured Vicinamibacteraceae bacterium, assembly GCA_964507425.1. GTDB lineage: Bacteria > Acidobacteriota > Vicinamibacteria > Vicinamibacterales > UBA8438 > DTWD01. The sequence goes on along the minus strand of CAZDQD010000100.1, from coordinate 1,025 downwards.
GTTCTGGAGTTAACCCGAACATACGACTGATCAGCAGAAATAGAGATGGGATGACAGCCGTTACAAGAAAAACACCTATGTTTGCCCATAGCAACATCTTGACGGCGGGGGTCATCATGCCAGGGCCAAACGAGTATTGGCTCGTTCCGTAGAAACTACGACGCATCCTACTGATCGTAACTTACTTCACACCTTTCGGAGTCAGAATACGGCAGGGTGTGTCGACGGATGTACTTAGCGAGGAGTGATTTTTGACTTGAGATCGTTCAGCATCTGTCCGAGTTCATGCAACCGGATCAGTTTTGCCGATATCCACAGGACCACCACTGCGAGCGTGACGCTCAGGCTGACCGTGGCCAGCTTCGTCAGGAATGTCTGGCTGTTCAATAAACTTGACAACGCCGCGTGGCTTTCTACGGCTGTCCATCCCATTGCAATCGACGCGGCGGTTATTTTGAGGAAGACGCGCATGACACTGGGGAGTTCGAGGCCGCCGAGCCGACGATTGAGGAGCCACAAGAGGGTAACCGCATTGAACAGCGCGGCAATGGTGGTCCCAAGCGCGAGCCCTTGGTAGCCCATTACGTTGACAAGAATCAAATTTAAAATAATGTTCAGTGTGACGGCTCCGACACTGATGTAGGCGGGTGTAAGACTGTTGCCAAGTGCGTAGAAGGCTGGCACCGCAATCCGGACAGCAGAATAGCCAATGAGTCCAGGCGCGTAGAACAGGAGTGCCGCAGTGGTAGCTGTCGTATCGATTGCACCAAAACTGCCACGTTCAAAGAGAAGCTCCACGATCGGTTCGCCCAGCATGACGAGTCCGACGGTTGCGGGTACGTTGAGTACCAACATGAGCCTTAGTGCCCGTGCAACGGTTGCGCGCATGCTATCGGTGTCATTTTGGGCGGCATGTCGGGAAACTGTCGGGAGAACAGCGGACGCAATCGAGACACCAAACAGTCCGATGGGGAGATACATGACGCGGAAGGCATACCCGAGCCACGACACCGCGCCTGTGCCCT
>CAZDQD010000099.1:0-4215 GCA_964507425.1 uncultured Vicinamibacteraceae bacterium | reverse complement strand
CATAGCCTGCATGCCGTAACAAATGCCAAGTAAAGGTATACCGCAACTAAAAATGTTCGGATCGCACCGAGGAGAATCTGCAGTTGATAGGCTTGACGGACCGCCCGAAAGAATTATGCCTGCGGGACCAGCGGCAGCTATTTCTTCCGGTGTTATAGAGTAGGGAACGATCTCGGAATAAATTGATAATTCGCGGAGTCTTCGAGCGATAAGTTGTGTGTACTGTGAGCCGAAGTCGAGTACGAGGATTGTCTGATGGGTCACGCGTGCAACGAATCTAGCCAGGATGTGTGTTTAAACGTAAATGTTTAATGAATCTTATGCCGATATTATAATGGCGTGACCATTCGAAGAGCTACCGAGTTTTTCTTGTTTATGAAAGAAATATTGCTCGCCGGGCTATTCGTCGCATTGTCTGTAACAGCTACAATGCCGCAGCCTATTTCTGAACGAATTCAAACAGGACCATCTCCGTTTTTTCCAGTGGATATCGCGTGGGAGTTAGACCTTGCACAGGGACTCACGTATCCCCCAGCCTTTGACGATGAGCGCCTTACTCTCCCATTGAGAGACGGAACTCTGCTAACGCTAAATGTGAGGACCGGTCAACAGGTCTGGTCTCGGCAGCGGCCGGTCGACAGCGCTCCGGTGTCCGACGGCGAGGTTGTTGTGACCAGTTTTGCTCAGCAACTCGTTGGGTTTAGGGCCACCGATGGAAGGATTCTATGGTCCAACCGACTTGACGGGTTAATGGCTGCGCCAATGGTTATTTCCGGAGGTTGGCTTATTGTCGGTTTAGATACTGGGATGCTGGTGGTCTTCCGTAGCACCGACGGAGAAAAGTTATGGGAACGGGACCTGGCTGCCCCAATTTCAGTTCGGCCGAGTCCCTCAGGCGATCGGCTGTATGTTCCACTAGTTGATGGGCGAATATCGACATTGAATTTAAATAACGGTGCCACACTCTGGGAAAAGCGTCTTACGGGTATCCCGCAGCAAATCCTTCCTTTAGATTCTTTGTTTGTGGGTTCCACGGATAATTTTTTCTATCGTCTGTCGCTCATTGATGGAGAGGTGGAATGGTATTGGCGTACTGGAGGTGACATTATCGGAATTCCAGTTGTGGACGAGGAAAACGTCTACTTTTCGTCATTAGATAATTTTGTCTGGGCTCTTGATCGCAGAAACGGTTCACAACGTTGGCGACAGCCACTCGACGAGCGTCCCACGTCAAGTCCGTTTAGGATCGAGTCTAGTGTTGTGGTGCCAGGGCGTTCGGATTCGATTCCATTTTTTGACGCGGAAACAGGACTTCCAACTGGTCAATACGTCGCACCAGACGAACTCGTTATTCCGCCCCAATATATCTCGGCTCGTGCGAATGAACCGCACGGTATGTTGCTGGCAACTGGTTCTGGTCTTCTTGTGACACTGACGAAGGGGCTAGGTCCACAGCAACTCGATCCTACTTTTCCCTCAGCCCCGTTATTACCGCAGACCGAACCTATTTCCCTAGCAACGGTTTCGACATTTCACAATGCAACACTTCCGTCTGGCCCGCCACTGGGTCACGCGCGAAGATTTACTGTGCAAGTCGGCATGTTTGGCGAGAAGAACAGCGCGGACGAGTTTGCACAGGCGCTGGTTCGCGATGGCATTCCGGCTTACGTATTGACGAGTCCGCGAACGAACGCAGGTAGAATATTTCGTGTTCGCGTTGGAAGACGTCTCGGTTATGGCCAGGCAGCGCGGCTTAAGGATTCACTGCACGAAGGCCGCAGCCTTGATGCTCGGCTAATTACGGCCAGAAGCCAATGAAATAGTTCGTCAATTATCTTCTTTGCGGCTGATTCTGCAAGCAGTTCTAGCCGTTGGCAGATATTTAACTCAAGTGCTTACTCGTTAAGCAGTCTTCGACGATTCGTCCTCATTGTGAGTTGAGGCATCTTCCGAAGAATCCGAGCTGTGTTTGCTTAATAGCGATCCAATCAGACCTGACGCCAGATAGCTGTATGCCATAACGACAAGAACTATTTGAGGCTGGGCTGCAATCGCCGCAATAACGACCGCGATAAACAAGGGCGTCGAGTAAGACCGGCTACGTCCAGGAATCAGTGCGTTAAAGCTTCTAAAGCGTATCCTGCTCACCATCAAGAGAGCTGGCACCAGGACTATCAATACCGCCCCAATTGCTGTGCCCGTTTCAGTTGCAAGTTCTGGCATCGCAAATACGGTCGCAGCCGGAACAGCGGCTGCCGATGGACTTGGCATTCCAATAAAATAACGATGCGATCCCTCGCTGCGTTGCACGTTAAATCGTGCTAGTCGGACGGCAGCGGCCGTTAGCCATAGAAATCCAATCGCCCATCCGAGTTGCCCTAATGGTTGGAGACCCCAGCTAAAAACCAATGTGGCGGGAGCAATCCCAAACGAAATCACATCTGCCAATGAATCGAATTCAACGCCGAAGTCACTAGTTGCACCTGTTGCCCGTGCGATTCGCCCGTCCAGCAGATCAAGCACCATCGCAAATCCTATAAAAGGCGCCGCCGTAGCAAATTCCCCACGCATCGAATAGACGATGCAAGCCCACCCGCAGAACATATTCGCCACGGTGAACATGCTCGGTAGCAAGTAGGCACCACGTCTCAGTCGTCGCGGTTCTTTCTTTGGATCCTTGAACATTGTAAGTACTTTAGACATGGTCGCTATTGATCTTTCAAGGCCGGCTCTTTTCTAGCACCGGATAGCACTGCTATGACTGTTTCTCCAGACCTAACTCTTTCGCCAGTCTCCACGAGGATAGCAGCTGTGGTCGGTACAAATACATCCATCCTCGAACCAAATTTCATAACGCCGAACCGTTGGCCTTGTACGATTGTCATTCCAGGCTTGATCCGGCAGACCACCCGTCGCGCGAGAAGCCCTACGATTTGCCGAAAAATAACTACTTGTCCTTCGTGGTTAACGGTGATTTCAGAACGTTCATTGTCAACAGCCGACCGTGCATCATAGGCTGGAAAGAATTTTCCAGCCTGGTAGGTTACGTCGGTCACCCGACCATTGACTGGCACGCGATTGACATGGACATCAAGGGGTGAAAGAAAAATACTTACTTGTCCCCATTGGCCAGGTGGGCACGCCTCGATCTGAGCGGGCCCCGCGTAGAGAACTTTTCCGTCGGCAGGTGAAATGACTGCATCCGGCGAAACGCCGGTTGGGAGCACCCGGTTCGGATCTCGAAAAAATGCAAGACAGATAAGACTCAGGGTTAACGAAAACCCTGCCAGCGCACTGGAGTCAGTAAAAAATAGCAGCACCGCTATAACTAATGGCGCGAAAATAAACGGATAGCCAGCTCTATCGATCATGTTCGGTAGTAGTTACTAACGAGTGAGCCTGGTTAGCTTTCAGTTGTTGCCCTGCTATCCGAAATAGAGTCTAAGTATCGCTGAACGATCTGTTCCATTTCGTCTTTAATTTGAAGTTTCTTCTTTTTGATGATCCGTTTTTCGAGTTCTTCTTCGCTTGACACGTGAGCTTGCCCAACGAGATCGTCGAGTTCGACCTCTAGTGCTCGATGCTCTAGCGCCAACCGTCGATACGACGGGTTTTGCTCAAGAAGTGAATTATTCACGCGGCCATCTCGTTCCATGCTCGTCTCCGTTTGACGTGACGCCTCTCTGTGCGCAGTTCGCGCTTTGCGAGGCGAAGCTATCACAGCGGGATTTCGGTTTCAAGCGGACGACTCATAACCAAGGCATCTTCAGACGGGTTGCGATAATATTTGCGCCGTACGGCGACTGTTTTGAAGCCGGTTGAGCGGTAAAGGGCGATCGCTGGATTATTTGAAGGACGGACTTCGAGTAGCAACCGTTGTGCCCCCCTTTTGGTTGCAGTTTCGACCAGTGACGATATTAGAGCCACACCAATACCCATGTTCCGCATACGTGGGAGAACTCCCAAACTGATAATCTCCGCCTCTTCTTTGACAACGGTTGCGAGTGAATATCCCGTTATTTCCTGTTTATTTTTTGCTAAGTAAAGAATGAATACGTCATTCCTTGTGACCGCGAGACTAAAAAACTGCGTCGGCGTTGGCTTCTTGAAAATCAGGTTATCAACGGCAATTGCCGAATGTGCCTCCGCCATATTGCGAACCGGTTCAACGGTCAACTCTTCGCACGGCATCTGCTTGATCTAGCGTTGGTTCCT